>JANOKC010000107.1:0-2025 GCA_031419035.1 Novosphingobium sp.
GCTCTTCGTAACTTTTGACCTTCTCGCCTTGCAGGGTGCGCAGATCCTGCTGCTCCATGTGGGTGTAGAATTCGTGCTTGGTCTTGAAGTCCCATTCGGTTTTCGGCTCGACCAGGAAATGCGCGAAAAACTGGATGATCGCCTTCGACACCTCTGACAGCGAATGCACCAGGTCCTTCAGGATCTGTTTGATCAGGTTGGTGAAGGCCAGGTCGTCAGTGGCATGATCGGCAAGCGCGGGTTTTGACCCCTCCACGATGCCGATAATGTCGTAAGCCAGCGCATGGAAGGTCCGCGCCACGATGGGCACCCCGGATCGCGCCTCGACCCGCTCAGACATCTCTGCCGCCGCGTTCTTTGCAAATGCCAGCAACAGGATTTCGTCGGGCTTTCGGATCCCGGCTTTGACAAGGTAGGCCGCCTTGGCGGTGATCACGCTGGTCTTGCCTGACCCGGCACCAGCCAGGACAAGGGTCGCATCTTCATCCACCACGACCGAAAGTCGCTGCTCGGCCGTCAGCGGCTTGCTTTCGATGGTGTCGAAGAACTGCTTCCAGCGATCCAGTTCAGCGGCGACAAAGACCGATATCGCTTTTGCCCGCGCAGCCCGGGGATCGGCCACGAACTTTCGCACAAGGGCCACGCGCTCTGCCCTATCCGTCCCGATTGCTTCTGACTTCAGCTTCGAGAGCAGAGTGGCATCGAGGGATCGCGCGTCCTGAAGAACCAGCGCCAGACTGCAGGCCGCAGGATATTGGCCTGGTCGCGCCAGCCCGGAAACAGCGGCATGAAGCCGGTCGAACCGGTGCGCTTCGCGGTCAAAGGCGTCAGTGTTGAATCTGACCCACGCGGCTTTGACGCTGTCCGCGAATGCGCGCGCATCGGCATGACCGGCACCGCGCAAGATGACATTGCTTTGCCCGGACGACTGCAGCGTCAGCGTCGTTCCAAGCGCGCCCTTCCGAAGGGCTGGGACCTCGCCAATATCCGCCATTGAGATCGACGCGGGCATGCTCCGTCCGGTGACCAAAAGATGGTCGCCCGCCAACTCAATGGCGCGCGCTGTCGTGCCAAAAGGGTTCACGAGAAATCCGAACAGCGGTCTTTGTTGCAACCGAATCAATAGCATGTGCCCTGTAACCCATCCAAGGCAGCTTGCGCTTTGGTCAATGGCGTCTGCAACCATGTTTGCCCGGCAGAATAGCGGGCAGACCAAAAGCTGGGAAACTTGCGCACGTCTTCATTTTTGCTTATCTTGAAGACAAGAAACCGGAGGCCGCCATGTCACAGACCACAACGATGACTGTTCGCATCAGCGGTGCGCTGAGCGAGTTCGTGGCCTCGAATGTGGGCGAGAACGGGTCCTACGAGAACATCAGCGAATACGTCCGCGACCTGATCCGGCGCGACAAGGAGCGAGCCGAGGCGGAAGCGTTCAACCGGTTGAAAGCCGAACTGACACGTGCATTTGCGGCACCGGAGGAAAGCTATCGCCCGCTGACCGCCGCCGAGGTGATCGCCCGGAACCGGGGCTGACATCATGGCCGTCCGCCTCCAGGAGGCCGCATCGCTGCGGCTTGACGAGATCTATCGGTACACGCGCGACCGCTGGGGCGCTGAACAGGCTGATCGATACATCACAGCACTGTTCGCGGCATTCGAGAAAATCGAAGGGCACGGAGTGGCGTCGCGGCCGATCCCGGCAGAGTTCGCAATCGACGGCTTCTACTTCCGGCACGAGCATCATTTCGTGTACTGGCGGCGTCTGTCGAACGGCGACGTCGGCATCGTGACGATTCTGCATGAGCGGATGCATCAGATGGACCGGTTCCGGGATGATCTCGGCGACTGACTCGGGTTTCGGAACGCAAAAGGCCCCCGCGTAGTAACCGTCCGGTCTGACTGCTCTGCCGCGGATAGAGTGGGTTGGATAGTGTCCGCTTTGGATAGCGGACACTATGGGGTTTTGGGTGGTTCGGCGAACGAAACGGCTTTGGACTGACGAGGAGAAGCGGTCGATCTGTG
>JANOKC010000108.1:0-12977 GCA_031419035.1 Novosphingobium sp.
TGGCCTATGAAGCGGTGCGGCGGAAGGTTGCCAGCTTCATCGGCGGCAAAGAAAATGAAGTGGTTTTCACCCGCGGTGCGACCGAGGCGATCAACCTTGTGGCGCAAAGTTGGGGGGCGGCAAATCTGAAGGCTGGCGACCGGATTTTGCTGTCCACATTGGAGCATCATTCCAATATCGTCCCGTGGCAATTGTATGCCGCTAGCAGGGGCGTCTCCATAGACGTCTGCCCACTGTCTGCCGATGGCCGGATCGACCTGGATGCGGCGGAGCAAATGCTTACTCCAGCCCACAAGCTGGTGGCATTTGCGCATGTTTCCAACGTGCTAGGCTCTGTGCTGGACGCTCGCCGCGCCGCAGATCTGGCGCATGGTGTCGGCGCGAAATTGCTGCTTGATGGGTGCCAGGCGGTGCCCAGAATGGCTGTCGATGTGGCCGCACTGGACTGTGATTTCTATGTGTTTTCAAGCCATAAGCTCTATGGTCCGACCGGGATCGGGGCACTGTGGGCGCGGGCTGAAATTCTGGAGGCGATGCCCCCCTGGCAGGGCGGCGGCGCGATGATCGACCGGGTCAGCTTTGCCGGGACGACATTTGCCGATCCGCCGCAGCGGTTCGAGGCCGGAACCCCCGCGATCGTCGAGGCGATCGGGCTGGGCGCGGCGATAGACTATGTTGAAAGCATTGGAATTGCTGCGATTCATGCCCATGAAGCGGCACTAGTCAGCCAGCTGCGCGATGAATTGCGCAGCCTCAATGATGTGACGTTGTTCGGCCCGGAAGACGCCGCCGGGATCGTCAGTTTTGTGCTGGAGGGGGTGCATCCCCATGATCTCGGCACCATATTGGACGAAGAAAATGTCGCGATCCGTGCCGGGCATCACTGCGCCCAGCCGCTGATGGACTACCTCGGCGTACCGGCCACGGCGCGGGCCAGCTTTGGAATATATAGCGATCAGAGTGATATAGCGGCACTGCTGCGCGGGATAGAACGGACCAAGAGGATTTTCGGGTGATGAACGATGAGAACCCCAATTTCGTGATCGAGGAAGTAGACGGCGTTGCCACTCCGCCCAGAGCGCGCGTCGAAAATATTGAAACTGCAGGAGAAAAGCTGGACCGCAAACGCGATTACCTCGAAGGCTTCCTTGCGGACAAGCCCCAGGATGTCACGCCGGGCGAGCCTGGCGGCGATCTTTATGAAGGCGTAATCGCCGCGCTCAAGGATATTTTCGATCCGGAAATTCCGGTAAACATCTATGATCTTGGGCTTATTTACGGAGTTGATGTAAGTGATGATGGCGCGGTGGTTGTCTCGATGACGCTGACCACGCCGCATTGTCCGGTGGCAGAATCGATGCCCGGCGAGGTTGAACTACGGGTTAGCGCGGTCCCCGGAGTGCGCGATGCCGAGGTCAATCTGGTCTGGGATCCGCCGTGGGATCCCGCCAAGATGAGCGATGAAGCCCGGCTTGAACTGGGGATGCTGTGATGAACACGACCACTACCCGCCGGCCGCTGCCCGCCGCCGTAATTCTGACGACAGCGGCCGAAGCGCGGATCGCCAAGCTGATGGCGCAGGCGCCCGAAGGCGCGATCGGGGTGAAGCTTTCGACCCCGCGCCGGGGTTGTTCGGGCTTGGCTTATTCTGTCGATTATATCAGCGAAGCCAATAGCTTCGACGAGCGGATTGAAACGCCTGGCGGGACATTCTTCATCGATGGCGGATCGGTATTATATCTCGTCGGCTCGACAATGGACTGGGTTGAGGATGATTTTGCCGAGGGTTTCACGTTCGTAAACCCCAACGCCAAGGGGGCCTGCGGCTGCGGCGAAAGCTTTACGGTTTGAATTCTTCTCCGGTTTCCTCGGCGATGAATACCAGCAGCGCTTTTTCGAGCGGATCGAGCTGATCGTCAGCCTCAAGCTGGGTGTGCAGCCAGCTAGATTCTTCGGTCGTGATTTGCGCGGCCTCCTCAACTTCGCCGTCGATATCGGAACTCGGCCCGCCCAGCGACAGCAAGCTGCCGAAACCGGAGCCAACATCGGCGCGGGCCATATTGCCCAGAAACCCGCCAATACCGGCGCCCGAGCTGTTCATGAACGTCTCAAGCTCAACCGCGCGATCATGCGATAGTGGCTCGTTTCCGCCAAAGCCCATCAGGAAATTGGCAACACCCTGGACGAACAGCAGCTCCCACTCGGCGGCATTATCGCCGTCAAGGCTGGCATCCTTGATCCGGAACAGCAGTTCCGCCTCGGCCTTGCTGACCGCGGCCGGGCGATCCCCGCCGGCAGCAAAAATCATCCGGCGCAGCAAAGCGCACTCCGCCGAAGTTATGCAGCCGGGCAGCAGTCCGCTATTTTTGCGAGTTGCCACTGAACCCTCGAGCACAGCCTGCTCTATCTGGTCGAGCACATAGATTCGCATTTCGGCGGGAACGCTGATAGCCTTTTCCATGATCCGAACTACCAGCTCAAGCTCGGCCATTGATTCAAGGCGGCCGTCGTGATCGATTTGAGCGGCGAGCCAATCAGCCTTGGCTTCATCGACATAACCGCAAGGATCGCCGCCGTTGACGACAAATTCAGTTAGGGCCTCGACAAAGAAATCGGTCCATTCGGCGGTGACGTCGGTCATATGACTGTTGGCAGCAAAGAGCGACTCGGCTTCAGACAACTCCATCTCGCCATTGGACCAGCCTTCGCGGCGCAGTGCGAGAATCTCGTCGGCAGAGATCGTGCCGTCGGCCACAGCGCGCTCGGCAAGGTCACGGAATTGCATGCTCATCGCGATAAAGCCCCCTTAATCTATCGGGGAGTTATCGCCGGATATCCTTAAATACGGGTTACCTTGTCTTAATTCCAGGTCCTATTTCTGGCGAAGCGCGCTCACGCAGGCCGCCCGATCCACATCGCGGCCATCGCTGCGGCGGGCATCGAGATAGGTGGCCTGCGGCTCACGGTCCTTGGCGCTTGGATAGAGATAGATGTCCAGCACGCAAGCGGTGCCGCTAAACTGCAGCTTGCGGGCATCGCCTTCCCAGACTTCGAGCCTGGCGGTTCCGAATTGCCGGATCAGATCGGCAGAAGTTGCGCCGATTACCCCCTCAAGCCCCGGCAGGACGAGCACTTGCGCGGCGGGCGGCGGGCGACGGGTTGGCTGGCGTACCACAACGCGCGGCGCTGTGAGTGGTGGCTTGGCGGCGGCGCTTTGCACCTTGCCGGTCCCGCTGGTCGAACTTCCGCATGCCGCGAGCAGTGGAATCACGGAAAAGGCAATCATGGTCTTAGGCGACATGGCGTGACGGATCCTTGCGGTGAATGAGATGGGCAGCCGTAGCGGCGCCTAAAAAGGGAGCCAGGAAGTTGACAAAGGGTATAGCCAGCAAGGCAGTTACCACCCCGCCCAGAATGAACCGCTCTGCCTTGCGCAAGGGCGGGGGCGACTGGCGCGTTGGGCGGTGACGCAGCCAGACCATGTCCATCAGTTCCCGCCCCAGCAGCACCGAATTGACCAGCCAGAACACTAGGGGAGCGCCGATTCCGGTGACCAGCAGCAGCACCGCTAGCGGCAAAGCGAGGAGGTTGAAAATCATCGCTCGGCCCGCTCCGGCCAGACTGGCGGATAGCTCCTCGTGCCAGCCAAGCCGCCGCGCGCTTGCTGCAGCGCCCGGATAGTGCCGAGCTTCTACCGCCAGCACCACTTCGTCAGCGAACAGTTGCAGCACCGCCAGCGCGACAATCCGCCACAGAAGCAAGCCCGCCGCCAGCACGCCGATTGCAGCCAGAAGCCCGCGCCATTCAGCGCTATCATTGGCAAAGTTATTGTCAAACCCGGCCTGGGCAAGCGCCCAATCAGCCAGCCACCAGCTTGCAGTCGCCAACAAAACAAACACAAGCAGAGTCACCGCGATGCTCTTGGCCAGAATGCGCAGCACGCGCGGTTCGGCCAGCTGGCCAAGGGCAAGGGCAAAAGCGGAGAGCATCGTGCCCACGAATCGCGCGGGCGGGCCTTGAAGTCAACTCGGACGCACTTGCTCTGCGGCGGGCAGACAGCTAGTCGCGCCCGCTGTAACCGCACGAAAGCCAAGGAGTCTTCATGTTGGAGCCACAGATCGATGTTATCGCAATCGGCAATGCCATCGTCGATGTCATGGCGCCCTGCGAGGACGCGCTGATCGAGCAGCTTGGCCTGGTGCGCGGCGGCATGACGCTGGTGGACGCTGATCAGGCGCATGCGCTTTATCAAGCGATGGGTCCGGCGCGCGAGATTTCGGGCGGTTCGGCAGCGAACACGCTGGCTGGGCTGGCCGCACTGGGCGCGCGCTGCGCCTTCATCGGTCAGGTTGCAGACGATCAGCTGGGCGAGGTTTTCGCGCATGACATCCGCGCGGGCGGGATCAGCTTTGCCACCCCCGCTCGCGTCGGCCACCCGCCGACCGCGCGCTGCCTGATCTTCGTTACCCCCGATGGGCAGCGAACAATGAACACCTTCCTTGGCGCTTCGCAGTATCTTCCTGCCGCTGCGCTAGATGAAGCAGCGATTGCAGACTCCAAGATTCTCTATCTCGAGGGTTATCTGTGGGATCCGGAAGAGCCGCGGGCGGCGATGCGCCGGGCGATTGCTGCGGCCAAGGGTGCGGGCCGCAAGGTGGCGTTCACTCTCTCCGACGCCTTCGTCATCAGCCGCCATGGCGATGATTTCCGGACGATGATCGATGCCGGAGAGATCGACATTTTGTTCGCCAATAATGTCGAGTTGGCGGCACTTACCGGGATTGATGATTTCGATGCCGGGGTTGCGGCGCTATCCTCCAAACTGCCGCTGCTCTTGGTAACGCGCGGCGCGGCAGGCGCGATCGCAGTGCATCAGGGCGCGCGCAGTGAAGTATCCGCCGAGCCGGTTGCCAAGGTGATCGATACCACCGGCGCGGGCGATCTGTTCGCGGCGGGGTTCCTGGCGGGCCACGTTCAGGGCCGAGCGATAGAGGATTGCCTTTCCATGGGCGCGATTGCCGCAGCAGAGATCATCTCGCACTACGGCGCGCGGCCAGCGGCGGACTTGCAGGCGCTGGTGAAGGCGCGGCTGGGTTAGCTGGCGCTAGCGTCGCGGCGCGAACTTCTGGACGCGGCGTCCGGCGATATCGACCACGTAAAAATTGCCCTCGGCGTCGCCGGCAACATCATGCGCCATCATGAACTGGCCGTCGTAATTGCCCCACCGGCCGATCCGTTGCAGCGGCGCCCCCGCGCGCGACACCAAGCTGACCCCCGACCGATCGGGCGAAATGTCGGGCTGTTCGCCGCCGTCCGCGATCACCGCGAATGCGGAACCGAGCATCGCTACCGAATAGGGCCGTCCGATTGCCGGGCTTTTCCACTGCGCGATGAACTCTCCGCGTGGGGTGAAGACCTGCACCCGGTCGTTCTCGCGGTCGGCGACATAGACGCGGCCCTCCGCATCGAGCGTCACGGCATGCGGCGTGTCGAACTGGCCGGGCCCCGTGCCCGGCTCGCCCCACTGGAAGTCGAAACGCCCGGCGGCGGTGAACTTGATCACGCGGGTGTTGCGATACCCGTCACTGACATAGAATGAGCCGTCGGGCAGCACCGCGATGTCGGTGGGCCGGTTGAAACGCGCAGCATCTTTCCCGGGCACTCCACGCTCACCCAACGTCAGCAGCAGCTTGCCTTTGCTCGAGAACTTGAAGACTTGATGCAGTGCGACATCGGACAGCCAGACATTGTCCTGCGCGTCGACCGTCAGGCCGTGCGGCATCGCGAACAAGCCCGAACCCCATTCATGCACCAGTGATCCGGTGACGATGTCGAACTCGGCGATCGTAGGGGCGGTAATCGGATCGAGCGGCAGCGGTTCGCTCCACGTCCGATAGGCGCGGTGGAACACCAGCACGGTGCCGTGACTTGTCACTCCGACGCCTGCCGCAGAACCAAGCGCGTGGCCTTCGGGCAGGTGCGGCCAGCCATGCACCACAGCGTAGTCCGGTGCTGGCACAGGTGCTGCGGCAGACAGCAGCGCGAGGCTGATCGCGGTGAGGGCAAGCCTGATCGGGTGCAGCGTCATGCCTCGGTCTCCCGTGTCCGCGCCACTTCGCGCCAGCCGATATCGCGGCGGCAAAAGCCGTCGGGGTATTGGATTGCATCGACCCCGGCATAAGCCCGCGATTGCGCCTCGCGCACGGTTTTGCCGCGCGCGGTCACGTTGAGCACGCGGCCTCCGCTGGCGGTCAGGGTGCCGTCCAATCCAAGTGCGGTCCCGGCGTGGAAAACTTGCGCGCCCGTCGCCTCTGCCGCTGGAATGCCATCGATCCGCCCGCCTTTCAGCGGCGTATCGGGATAGCCCTTCGCCGCCATCACCACGGTAAGCGCGGTATCTTCCGAAAAGCGCGGCGGCTCGATCTGGCTGAGGCGGTTTTCGGCGCAGGCCAGCAGCAGCCCGCCCAGATCGCCCTCATATCGCAGCATCAACACCTGGCACTCGGGATCGCCGAAGCGGCAATTGTATTCGATCAGCTGGGGCCCACTGCGGGTCAGCATCAGTCCGGCAAACAGCACCCCCGAATAGGCCATGCCTTCATCGGCCATGGCCCGGACTGTGGGGGCGATGATCCGGGTGATCGCCTCTGCCTCCAGCTCGGGAGTGAGGACGCGCGCAGGACTATAGGCACCCATCCCGCCGGTATTGGGCCCAGTATCGCCCTCGCCGACGCGCTTGTGATCCTGCGCCGAGCCGAAGGGGATGATCGTACTGCCATCGGTGATCGCAAAAAAGCTCGCCTCCTCGCCCTCGAGGAACTCCTCGATCACGGCCTCGGCCCCGGCATCCCCGAAGCGCCCGGTAAATATCTCGCGGATCGCCGCTTCGGCTTCGGCGCGAGTCATTGCGACCGTCACGCCCTTGCCTGCGGCCAGTCCATCGGCTTTGATCACAACGGGGATCGTGAAACTATCGAGTGCTACAAGTCCGGCAGCCTCGCCAGTCACGCGGACATAGGCACCGGTTGGAATGTTTGCGCGGGCGCACAGGTCCTTGGTGAAACCCTTGCTGCCTTCCAGCTGCGCCGCCGCTTTGCTCGGGCCGAAAGTGGCAAAACCGGCACCGCGCAAGCTATCAGCCAGCCCATCAACCAGCGGCGCTTCCGGACCGATGACGATCAGGCCGATCTGCTGCGCTTCGCAAAAGGTGACTACAGCAGCGTGGCTGGTAAGGTCGAGCATGACAAGCTCGGCATGCTCGGCAACTCCGGGATTGCCGGGACTTGCGTATAATTTCCTGCACAGCCGGGATTGCGCCAGCTTCCAGGCCAGCGCATGTTCACGACCGCCCGATCCAAGCAACAGGATGTTCATGCCCGACACTATGCCTTTTCCCGATGAATCTGCTGACGGGCTGGTAGCGAAGGAAGCTGTGGGCGACAACGCTGCTCCGCTTTCGATCACCGAGATATCTGCGATCCTCAAACGAACGGTCGAAGACCGGTTCAGCTTTGTCCGCCTGCGGGGCGAACTTTCAGGGGTTAAGCGCGCCGCCTCAGGCCATTTCTATTGCAGCCTCAAGGATGAAGGCGCGCGGATTGATGGGGTGATGTGGCGCGGCAGCGCCCAGCGGCTGGCGTTTCTGCCCGAGGATGGGGTGGAGGTAATCGTTACCGGCAAGCTTACCACCTATCCGGGCCGCTCGACCTATCAGATCGTTATCGAGCGGATGGAGATCGCCGGCGAAGGTGCGCTGCTGGCGCTGCTGGCGAAAACCAAGGAGCGATTGGAAGCTGAGGGGCTGTTCGCGCCTGAAATGAAGCAGGCGCTGCCGTTCCTGCCTCGGGTGATCGGCGTGGTCACCTCGCCCACTGGCGCAGTGATCCGCGACATCCTGCACCGCCTGGCGGATCGCTTTCCCAGCCACGTGTTGGTCTGGCCGGTGCTGGTCCAGGGGCAGGGCTCGGCCGAGCAGATCGCCGCGGCGGTGCGCGGATTCTCCGCAATCCAGCCGGGCGGACCAGTTCCGCGACCGGACCTCGTGATCGTCGCGCGCGGCGGCGGCTCGATCGAAGACCTGTGGGCCTTCAACGAGGAAGTAGTCGTCCGCGCGATTGCTGATTGCTCGATCCCGATTATCTCCGCCGTTGGGCATGAGACCGATACCACACTGGCCGATTTCGCCGCCGATCTGCGCGCACCTACGCCCACCGCCGCCGCTGAAATCGCGGTGCCAGTGCGCGCGGAGCTGCTGGCACAGCTGGCCGAACTGGGCCTGCGCAAGCGCCATGCGGCGGCTCGCCCGGTCAGCCTCGGGCGCGAGCGCCTGGAAGCGCGGGCCCAGCGCCTGCCTCGCGCCGAGGCGCTGCTCAGCCCTTACGCCCAGCGGCTTGATGATCTGGGCGATCAGCTGCGGCGCGGATTGGGAACGCGGATTGTTGCGGCACGCGCGGCTTTGCAAAACGATGGCGCGCGTCTTTCGGCCCCCTTGCTTGCGGCCCGGCTGACCAGCGCGCGGGACCGGCTGGAGGCGCTTGCCCGGCTGGCCAAGTCGCTCAACCCTGATTCGGTACTAGAGCGCGGCTATGCCCGGATTACCGGCGCCGATGGCCGAACGCTGGTCAGCCGTGCGGTAGCGATCGGGGAAACCGCAATGGGCATTCATTTCCGGGATGGAGTTCTGGTGGTGACGCCAGTCCAGGCAAGCGAGCCACGCCCGCCTTCGAAACAGCGCCCGCTGCGAAGTGCGCAGCCGAATCCCGAACAAGGAAAATTGCTTTGAAAGCAGCACTGCGCTAATCTCTATCCATGCTGATGTCCTCTGGCGAACGCGCCGCAACGCTATTCTATCAACCCAACGGCTTTCGGGTGCTAAGCCCGGGCAACCATGTGGTTTGCGCGGTCAGCGCAGAGTTTGTCTCGCTCGATGCTCTGCGGTATTGGAGCGTCGATCGGCAGGAGGCCTACGCCAGCGCCGAGATTGCTACTCAAAGGCTGCTCGGAACCAAGTGACTGACCGGAACGCTTTGGGTTACTGCGTCGCTGCGGCTGCCGGACTGGCTGTGCTTGGCGGATGCGACGATGGCAACGCTGCACCGTCAAAGTCGCTCCCGCGTTCGCAGCCAACCGTGGCGGTTCCGGCACCTCCAGTTCTGCCCGCTTCAGGTGGACCAGTTCAGCTGACAGTCGCAGGACAATTTTCACAAGGCGGCTGGGCACGAGGCACCGCGCCAATCGGCACAGCCGCATTGACCCTGGATGGACGCGCCGTTTCTTTGGCGCCAGATCGCGTGTTTTTCATTGCCTTTGACCGTGATGCTGTTGCTTCGGCCAAGTTGGTTGCCCTGCTTGGTGATGGTCGTTCGGTTTCGCGCACCTTGACAATCGCGCCCCGCGCCTGGGCGATCGAGCATATCCCGATTGGTCCGCGCGCTGGTGCTGTGCCGAGCGAGGAATACAAGCGTCGGCGCGCGGGCGAGATGGCACGGATCAACGCCGCTCGCGCGGTAAATGCGAACAGCGACGGCTGGCGGCAATCCTTCATCTGGCCTGTGACTGGCCGGCTTTCGGGCAAGTTCGGCTCGCAGCGAATCTATCGTGGGACGCCTGGCGCTTATCATTCGGGCCTCGATATCGCCACCGGGGCCAGCGGCACGCCATTCGTCGCGCCCGCCGATGGGGTAGTGATCCTCGCCGCCGCAAGCCCGTTCATGCTGGAAGGCCGGCTGCTGATGATCGATCACGGAATGGGGCTGAACAGCGCCTTCCTCCATTGCTCGCAGCTGGCCGTAAAGGAAGGCGATGTGGTTCGCCGCGGCCAGTATATCGGACGGATCGGGATGACCGGCCGGGCAACCGGGCCGCATCTCCATTGGAGCATCAAGTGGCAAGACAAGCGGCTTGACCCGCTGTTCTTTGTCGGGCCGATGCCGATCAGTTGAATCGGCTGGCAAGTTCAATGTTACGCAACAATCCAACACGGCGCACAAATATTACCACGTGGTCAAGCCACTGTGGCTTAGTTACAACAGCAACCAAGTGAATGTTGCAGTTTTGTTAAAAACCTTTGCCCGCTTCCGCGCGCTTCGCCATGGAGCGGCCCATCTATCTGCGTTCCTTGCGGCCAATCGGCCCGGCGAGGAGCGGGGATGCGGGAACTCCGGCTAGTTGCACTGCCGGTATTACAGAGGGACTAATCCTGTGAAAACCATTACCAACAAGACGCAGCTTTCGAGCAGCACCTGCCTTCAATCGATTGCCGTCATCGGCAGCGCCATTGCCCTGCTAAGCTCGACCGCCGCCTTTGCCCAGGACGTGCCGGTTGAGGAAAGCGCAGAAGCGATCATCATCACTGGCTCGCGCATCGCGCGCCCTGATCTCGAAGTTTCAAGCCCGGTCAACGTGATCAGCCAGGATGAAATCGCGCTCAAGCAAAACGTCTCCGCAGAAGAACTGCTGCGTGATCTGCCTGGCCTGCGCCCTTCGACAGGCCCCGGCGTCAACAATGGCACCGATGGCTCATCGTCGGTTGATCTGCGCGGTATCGGCGCTGAACGCACCCTCGTGTTGCTCGACGGGAAGCGCGTCGTACCTTTCGGCTTGGATGGGCTGACCGATTTGAATGCGATTCCGATCGCCCTCGTCAGCCGGGTTGATGTGGTCACCGGCGGCGCTTCGTCGGTCTATGGTGCTGACGCCGTGGCCGGCGTGGTCAACTTCGTGATCCGCCGCGATTTCAGCGGGGTAGAGGCTTCGGCTTCCTATCGCTTTAGCGAACGCGGCGATGCAGCTGCGCGCAAGGGCGATCTGGTGATCGGCGGCAATATCGCCGATGGCCGCGGCAATGTCGTGCTCGCTCTCGGCTACACCAAAGTCGATCAGCTCAACCAGAACACTCGCCCGTTCGGCGTTGCCGCGCTTTCAACCGTGACCGGAACGCCTCAGGGCTCGCAGACCGCCGTTCCCAGCTTCCTGCTTGGTCCAGTGGTTGCCGGTGCCAGCGGCCCACTGGGTTCGGTCTATGATACGGCGACCGGCCTGTTCCGCACGGCGACCGATCCCGATACCTACAACTTCAACCCCAGCAACCTCTATCAGACCCCGCTTGAGCGCTACAGCGTATTTGCGCAGGCCTCTTACGAAATCACTCCGGCCATTGAGGTCTATGCTCAGGCGATGTTCAACCGCAGCATCGTGGCCAGCTCCGCAGCTCCGTCGGGTACATTTACCAACCCTTACCTCCTGCCGCTTAGCAATCCGTATCTGTCGGCTGGTGCGCGGGCCCAGCTCTGCGCTGCTGGTGGCGCGGTCTTCACGTCGGGTACAGGAGTTCGCACAACAACCGGGTTGACCCCGGCACAATGTGTGGCGGCGGGTACAGCCAACTCGGTGACATCTCCTGACTATCAGGAAGTTGCCGTCACCCTCGCTCGCCGGTTTGTTGAGTACGGCGACCGTTTCCAATCGTTCGAATCGAACCAGTTCCAGGCGATGTTCGGCTTGCGCGGTGATATCGCCCCTACTTTGAAATATGACATTTCGGCCCAGTATGGCGAGACTTTGCAGAACCAGACCCGGCAAAACTGGGGCAGCTACAGCCGGGTCCAGCAGGCGATGCGGGCGTTCACTACGACCACCTGCTCGAACACGACGAACGGCTGTGTTCCGATCAACCTGTTCGGCCCGGCGGGCAGCATCACTCCGGCAATGATCGGCTTCTTCGCGTTGGATGCGTTCATCAAGCGCAAGGTCAAGCAGACCGTTGTAACTGCATCGGTCTCGGGCGATCTGTTTGGGCTGACCAGCCCTGGCGCGAGCAACCCGGCCGCTTTCTCGATCGGTGCCGAGTATCGCAAGCTTTCGGCCCAGGCGAACCCCGACGCCGCTTCGCAAATTCAATCAGAAGTTTTGGGCACCGGCGCCCGCATTCCGACCGACTTTGGTCAATACAGCGTCAAGGAAGCGTTTGGCGAAATCATCGTTCCGTTGGTTGAGGATGTGACCTTCATCAAGAACCTGACGGTTGAAGCTGGCATCCGCTATTCGGACTACACCACGACCGGTGCGAGCACGACATGGAAGGCGGGCGGCATCTGGGAGCCGGTAGACGGCGTCAAGCTGCGCGGTATGTACCAGCGTGCAGTTCGTTCGCCAAACATCCTGGAACTCTATCGCTCACCGGTTACGGGCCTCAGCAACCTGACGGTTGATCCGTGCCAGGCCGCCCTGCCCGTGGGCAATGCCCAGCTGACCGCACTGTGCGTTGCAACTGGCGCACCTTCGACGTCAATCGGATTCATCCCGCAGCCGTCGGCCGGTCAGATCAACGCGACGACAGCAGGCAACCGCCTCCTCAACGTTGAGCGTTCGCGCTCGATCACGCTAGGCGCAGTGATTGCGCCGCCGCAGATCCGCAATCTGTCGCTGACAGTCGATTACTTTGACATCGTCGTCAAAAACGCGATTACGCAGCCAGCGCAGGGTGACATCCTTAACGGATGCTACTCAACCGCGCTCAATCCTTCGCAGACGTTCAACGGGTTCTGTCAGCTGGTCGGGCGCAACCCGATCAACGGCGGCCTGAACGGTGCGGGTGAAACGCTGGGTGTGGTCCTTGGCTATTCCAACCTTGGGATCATCGATACCTCGGGCGTCGATGCCACGCTGCGCTACAAGACCGCGCTGTCGAGCAACACCGATGCGGGCGAGATCGGCTTCTCGATCACCGGATCGTATCTGGATCACTACAACTTCCAGGCCAACCCGCTGGCGATCAACCGCGACTGCACGGGCTATTACAGCACGAACTGCACCAACCCGCGCATCAAGTGGAAGATCAACACCCGCGTGACCTATTCGAAGGGTCCGTTCGATGTTTCGCTCTACTGGCGTCACCTCTCGGGCGTGGCGATCGAGCCGGTTTCCCCGTCTCCGCGGCCCGCACTTACGGTTCCGCAGACTGGTGGACCAGCCCTGAC
>JANOKC010000109.1:0-17847 GCA_031419035.1 Novosphingobium sp.
CAGTTGCCCACGCCGATGATGGCGACCTTGATAGGCTTCATTCTGGTTCAATCCCTTCAGACAGACGCGGTGCGACTGTGACAATCTCGCGTCTTTGAGAATAAGGCGCGCCAAAAGCAAGAAGTTTGGCAAACGTCAAGCGGCTTGGCGGAACATAACCGCCACCACATCCACCAGTCAGCCAGCGCTGGCAAGGGCAAATGCTATCAGCGCTTGCGGTCCAAAACCAGCCAAAATCAACACCGCACCAGTCAAAGTGAAGAAATCCCGCATGGCCAGCAAGGTCAGCCAGACCATCTGCCGGTAGCTTTGAACGCTAAATTGCTCATTTAAAGAATCGAAGCCAGGCCCCGCTTCGTTCATTCGGCTCGACAGTCGCTTCGGCTGGTTGCAAGAGTAGGTTTAGATGGGCGAGGCGAATCCGCCAAATGACCTTAAGGGGAGCTTAGCATTGAGCCAAACAGTCGCACCTGCCGATTCAGCTTTGCCTCAATCCGACCAGCCCCAACGCCCCCGGCGCGCGCGCGAGCTGCAGGACCCACTCAATCACTATCTCTATCATCCGCTGGCCTGGCAATTGGCGCGACTGCTGGCCAGGACTCCGCTGACCCCCAACGTGGTCTCTGTATTCGGCGGCCTGTTGGTGGTTCTCGCAGCGGTTGCCTATACCCAGCCCGGTTGGCCTTACACCGCCGCCCTTGGCCTGGCCCTTCATATGGGTTGGCATGTGGTTGATGGCGCAGATGGCGATCTTGCCCGGATCACCGGGCGGGCCAGCCCGCTGGGAGAACTTGTGGACGGGGCCTGCGATTACACCAGCCACATCGTCCTCTACCTGATCCTCGGCTGGCTACTCGCCGGGACAATCGGCGGCTCTGCGTATTGGTGGATGCTGGGCGCGGGGCTTAGCCACATAATCCAATCCAACCATGTCGAAGTTCAACGGCGCTCGTATCAGTGGTGGGTCTATGGCACGCCTTGGCTGCGCAATACTCACACAAAAGCTGGTTCAACTACCGCCAATGGTTTTTTCGGGGCGATCGTCTCGGGATATCTGCGGCTAGCCAGTGGAATGACCCCACATGCCTTGCGGATCGATGCTGCAGTGGAGGCCGCGCAAAGCGATCCGGTCCGGCTGGAAGAGATCCGCGCCGCTGTGGGGGCGGAAGCGCCGCTGCTGCTGCTGATGTGCAAATTCCTTGGCCCCAACCCGCGGGCGATCATATTGGGGCTTTCAATGCTGGCAGCCGGGCTCTCAGCAGAGATATCCGGGCTGGGACCACTGTGGTACTTCCTGTACCAGTCGATCGCGCTTAACATGCTGCTGGTCGGCTCGGTGCTGATGCACAATGCCGCTGGCAAGAGGATCGCCACGCGAATCGGAGTCTGAGATTTTGGCCCAAACCCTCATCGAAGCCGCTCACGCAATTGCCGATCGCCTGACCGCGCTGCGCCGCGCGATCCATGCTGAGCCCGAGCTGGGGTTGCACACCCCCAAAACCCGCGACAAGATCCGCGCAGCGCTGTCACACCTCCCTTTGGACTGGCGCGAAGGGCCTTCGACAACGGGCCTTGTCGCCACGCTGAAGCGTGGCTCAGGAGGGGGCCGCTGCATCCTGCTGCGCGGCGACATGGATGCGCTGCCGATGCCCGAAGAAACCGGGCTGGAGTTCGCCTCAACCATTCCTGGCGCGATGCATGCCTGCGGACATGATGCCCATGTCGCCATGCTGGCAGGCGCGGCTGAGCTGCTATGTGCGCGGGCCCAGACCTTGAATGGCGAAGTGCGGTTCATGTTCCAGCCGGGCGAGGAAGGCTGGCACGGCGCGCGCTTCATGCTCGAAGACGGACTGCTTGGCGGGGTAGATCGGCCTTTGCCCGATGCGGCCTATGCCCTGCACGTCATGCCCAATGCCCCGCATGGTCTGATTGCCGGTCGGGCTGGGCCGCTGATGGCTGCGGCCGATCAGATCGAGATATTGGTACAGGGACGCGGTGGCCATGCATCGATGCCGCATGAAACGCTCGATCCGATTCCAGTTGCTTGCGAGATCGTCACCGCGTTGCAGGCGATGGTGACCCGGCGGTTCAACGCCGGCGAAGCCGTGGTGGTGACCATCGCCCGGATCGATTCGGGGACGACTTTCAATGTCATCCCGGATTCGGCCCGGCTGATGGGCACAATGCGGACGCTGTCTGCGGCCAACCGGGCCAGGTTGCGGTCAGAGATCGAGCGGCTCGCAACGGGTATAGCGGCGGCGCATGGCCTTAGCGCGCAGGTCCAGATCCACGAGGGTTTCCCGGTGACCATCTGCGATCCAGATGCCGTGACCTTCGGAGCGAAAGTTGTCAGCGAGATGTTTGGCGAGAAAGCCTGGCGAGAAATGCCAAGCCCGATCATGGGCGCAGAAGACTTCTCGTACGTGCTCGAAAAAATCCCCGGCGCGATGTTTTTCATCGGCGTTTCGCATGAAGGCGAAGATTGGACCAAGTGCTGCGGAATCCACTCAACCCGGATGATGCTGGACGAAACCGTGATGCCCCAAGGCGCGGCACTCCTCGCAGGCCTGGCCGAGCGCTTTCTGGAAAACGGCTTCGACCCAGGAAGCTAGCACCAATCCAGCCGATCCGAGCCCGCGCGGATTCGCAAGGACAATCAGATAATGGTGCACCCGACTGGATTCGAACCAGTGGCCTTCGCCTTCGGAGGGCGACACTCTATCCAGCTGAGCTACGGGTGCGCCGGAGCGGTCAGCGGTTAGCAGCGCAGCGCAACGGGCGCCAGTGCCTTTTCACCTGGTGCCCTTACATAGCCTCGCCCAAGGTGATGAATTGTGGCCAGTTAGCAAAATGGAAAGGCTCTGTGCGCTATTGGGCATCATTATGAACCCGGCACCTCCCACCAATCCCACCCTTGGCCAGCCAACTGGCGGCATGTTGCCCGGATCAGGGCGGCCCGAATTTGGCCAGGCATCTGCCAGCGCGATGAGCATGAAATGGTCAGCCCTTCACGATGCGGCGGGGGTCGTGGCGATGCTGGCAGGCCTTGCCCATGAACCAATGCGGCCTGAAATGCGCAACTTTCCTGCAGTCATGCGCGATACAGGCGGCTGGCGGCGCAATCTGGCGGATCAAGGGATCGCCGATCTTTCTGCTATTATGGAACCGGGTCTGGCTGCGCTGCTGGCGGTCCACGCCCGCGGTGCCAATACCGCCCCGGCGGCGCTAGCACTGTGGCAGGAGTTTCATGTTGGCCGGGTCGCACTCCTCGAACTGACCCCGCCGCCCGCCGAACCAAGCCGGCTGCGCTTCACCTGAAGTCTGCGTTTAACACGCGCGCTTGCCAAGTTCCTGATATGTTCCTAGTGATGGGCGATGGCTGGCCCTAACCCCATTCCCATCGATCCTGACGAGCGCGCATCGCAAGCCGTGGCGCGCGGGATTTCGCGGTTGTTCGCCCGTAACGATATCTGGTGTTTGCCCGAAATGCCGCTCAGATCGAATCGCCGCGCCGATCTTATGGGGATCGACGCCAAAGGCCAGATAGTGATTGTCGAGATCAAGGTCAGCCGCGCCGATCTGCTCGGCGACAGCAAATGGACCGACTATCTCGAGCATTGCGACCGATTCTATTGGGGCCTCGCTGCGCATCTCGATCGCAGCTGCATGGCTACGGAAGCCTTCCTACCCGAGCGCTGCGGTTTGATCGTAGCCGATGGTTACGACGCCGAAATTCTCCGCCCAGCCGCAACTGTCCCGCTCAATGCCGCCCGCCGCAAGGCCGAGGTTGAGCGGCTGGCGCGGGCCTCGCTACGGCGGCAGGCGTTAGGCGCAGATCCCCAATTCAAGGGCTGGGGCGGCTAATCAGCGCGGTCAGGATTTTACGCTTTTCTGAGGCGCGCAGCATCGGCCAGTCGGCGATTTCCTTCAGTGTGCGCTTGCAGCCTTCGCACCAGCCAGTGGCCTGTTCAATCCGGCAAATGCTGGTGCAGGGGCTGGGCGGGTGGTGCATCGGATACTCCCGAAGCATTGGAAGCCGATCATGGCAAGCAATAAGACACGCCAGAGTGCTTACGGCGCGAGGCGGAGCGGTGCAGAGCGCTCGACACCATTCGCGACAATGACTAGGCATTGCCCTTCTAATAGAGGCAATAGCATGATCCGCACCATCGTACTGACCGCCGCTATGACGCTCGCCGCAACCGGCTGCGCAAAAGCGCAGCCCGAAGTAGATGTGAAGGCGGTCGAAGCGATCACCCACGACGCCTATGTCGCCGCGATCAACAGCAACAACATCGATACTCTGCTGGCGAATTTGACTGACGATATCGTCTATCAGGCGCCCGAGGTGGTCGGCAAGGCGGCGGTGCGCGAATGGGTTCAGGGTTATTTCGACGCCTATCAGACCAAATGGGAAAAGACCTCGCTCGGCTTCACCGTTTCGGGGGACTGGGCCTTTGAACGCTACACCTACAAGGCGACCGACACGGATCGGAAAACCGGCGCTGTCGCTACCGACATCGGCAAGGGAATCAATATCTTCCATCGCGAGACTGATGGCAAATGGCGCGTCGCGGTGGACGGCTGGAGTTCGGACAAACCGATACAATAAGGGCCGCCCGCGTAATTTTCTGGCGTTATTATACTTGACATACCCAGTGGATAGTTTAGACAGGATCCACAAGGAGTTAAGTCATGTCGTCCGCGCTTTCCGCCCCGCACTTCCACGATGAAATTGCTGCAACTGCGTATGTAGAAGCGCGGATTTGGCCCAACGGGGCGGTCTGCCCGCACTGTGGCGGCGTGGAACGTGTGGGCAAGCTGGCAGGAAAATCCACCCGTCCGGGGCTTTGGAAGTGCTACCAGTGCCGCAAGCCCTTCACCGTGAAGATCGGCAGCATCTTCGAGTCCAGCCATGTTGCACTGCACATTTGGCTTCAGGCGATGTATCTGATCGCGGGCAGCAAGAAGGGCATTTCCAGCAACCAGCTGCACCGCATTCTTGGCGTCACCCTCAAAACCGCGTGGTTTATGTCGCACCGTATTCGTGAAGCGATGCGTAGCGGCGGACTTGCACCTATGGGCGGAGACGGCGGCGTGGTTGAGGTCGATGAAACCTACATCGGCGTCAAGGAAGGCACCGTGAAGCGCGCGGCTTACCATCACAAGATGGCCGTTCTCTCGCTGGTTGACCGCACCACTGGCGAAGCGCGTTCGGCGGTTGTGACTAGCCCGAGCCGCGCGCAAGTTGAACCGATCCTTCACGCTAACCTTGCCCGCGAAGCTCGCCTGATGACTGATGAGGCACACCTTTATCGCGGCATGGGCAAATACTTCGCCAGCCATGAGAGCGTCCGCCACGGCTTTGGCGAATATGTGCGCGGGGATGCCCATACCAACACCATCGAAGGCTTTTTCAGCATCTTCAAACGCGGGATGCGCGGCGTCTATCAGCATTGCCGGGAGAAGCATCTGCACCGCTACCTTGCCGAGTTCGATTTCCGCTACAGCAACCGCGCCGCTCTCGGCTGCAACGATGCAGACCGTGCCGACGCCATGTTGCAGGGCATCGTTGGCAAGCGCCTCACCTATCAAACGATTGGTGCACGGTGATGCCAAAGAAGAAAAATCAGGAGAGCCAAGCCGAGCAAAGCGCGAGGTTTCGGGCAGAGGTCGAAAGGCTAATCGCCGCTGGCGAACTAAGCCCCACCGAGGCGGATAAGAGGATGGACCGCTTGATGAAAGAGAGTGCAAGGCGGTCTATTCCGACAGACGAGTAGACAAGTGGCGCATGAACGAGCGGATGCTTTCATAAATAGCAATCGCGCGTTCTTCGTCATATTTCTCGCGTGCGTGCATTGAGTGATTTCGCCAAGCGTTTTTGATGGAGCGAAAGTGGGTAGCTGCTTCTGCCGCGAATTGCTCATCCTCAGCACTGTGGGTCTTTTTAGCTACTTTCTTTAGTTCCGCTTCAATCTGGTTAAGCAGAGTGTTCCAGTTCTCACCTGGCAGCACATGGGCGAATTTTGCAAGTTCAGCTAAACCCACTTCCAACACGCGCATGAGGTGCATGACACAAGCCGTCCATCGATACAGGGCACGGCAGCGGGCGGCTTCCGAAATGTCGTAGATGGACGAGGGGAAAGCATTCTCCACCTCTAGGCCGAAGGGTTGCGCATCATCACTGAGTAAATCGTCGTCCCCGCGTCGGGCAGCAACAAAAACGGTTTTTGTTAGCTCGTCAGTCAAGGTGACCGAGAGGTTACTCAACATATTTCCGAGTATATCTGCATCATCTGCTCCTATCATGAAAGTCCCGTCATGAAGGAGCGTAAAACTATCTTTCATTTTATTAACGCACCTCCCTGTCTGCGCTTTAGAGGCGATCAGTGCAAAGTCGTCGGCGGTCTTCGCTATAACGGATACTGCGATATGGGCACCCTTGATCGTATCGACGGGCACTAGTGCGCCAGAGCCTTTACTGTTTGCATCTTTTCCGGCCTGACAAAGTCGTTCGGCTATCAGCCCTAGATTGTGAACGGAAGTAGTCACCCACGGGACAAACAGAGTCAGCATTTCCCACAAGCTCCATACTCGGGTGGCGCTAATCATCTAACACCTCCTGCCCGATTTGGGTATGCCAAATATAATAACGCCAATTTTCTTGCTTTTTGCTGCAATGCACACTAGATCCTCTTTCAGCAATCGGCGCGCGGGTCTTGTCCCGCCGCAGTCCCGGCGGCGTGAGTTTCGCGTTTCAACGTGAGATCAGCCCGGACTTACGGTCGCCGCTATCGCTGAAGCTTCCTTCTTCACGCAGGGTCGCATCTAACGACACCTCGCTTCGCGGCACGGGACAATTCCGTGCGCGCCGCTTCTATTTGAAAGATTACCATGTCCTATTTTTCCGACCTTGGCCTCGCCGAGCCTTTGCTCCGTGCGCTTGAAACCAAGGGCTATTCCGATCCTACCCCGATCCAGCGCCAGGCCATTCCGGCGCTGCTTGAGGGCCGTGACATCCTGGGTATTGCCCAGACCGGCACCGGCAAGACCGCAGCCTTCGCGCTGCCCTCGCTCCACCGGCTTGCCGCCAACCCCAAGCCGCGCCAGAACGCCTCGTGCCGGATGCTGGTGCTTTCGCCAACCCGCGAGCTGGCCGCCCAGATTGCCGAGAATTTTCGCGGTTATGCCAAATACCTCAACCTTTCGGTCCAGGTCGTGTTCGGCGGCATCCCCGTTGGCAAGCAATCACGGGCGCTGGTTGGCGGCTGCGACATTCTTGTTGCCACCCCCGGCCGCCTGCTCGATCTGATCGATCAGCGCGCGCTGACACTGCGCAATGTCGAGATCTTCGTGCTCGACGAGGCCGACCAGATGATGGACCTTGGCTTTATCGTGCCGCTCAAGCGCGTTGCCAATATGCTCCCCAAGGAGCGCCAGAGCCTGTTCTTCTCGGCCACCATGCCCAAGGCGATTGCCGAGCTTGGCCGCCAGTTCATCAACAATCCGGTCCGCGTTGAGGTTGCCCCGCAGGCCACCACAGCCGAGCGGGTCGATCAGTTCGTTACCCATGTCAATCAGGCCGAAAAGCAGGCTTTGCTGACGCTGAGCCTCAAGACCGGGCTGGCCGATGGCAAGGTTGAGCGCGCACTGGTGTTCACCCGTACCAAGCATGGCGCAGACCGGGTCGTGCGCCACCTCAACTCGGCCGGGGTCAATGCCGCCGCGATCCATGGCAACAAGAGCCAGCCGCAGCGTACCGCAGCACTAAGCGCGTTCCGCCAGGGCTCCTGCCCGGTCCTGGTCGCCACCGATATCGCCGCGCGCGGAATCGACGTGACCGGGGTGAGCCATGTGTTCAACTTTGAAATGCCCAATGTGGCCGAGCAATATGTCCACCGGATTGGTCGCACCGCGCGCGCCGGAGCCGATGGAATTTCGGTGAGCTTCGTGGCGGCTGATGAAAAACCCTATCTCAAGGACATCGAAAAGCTGACCGGGGTGAAGCTGATGCCGATGGCGCTGCCTGAAAACTTCGCCAAGGAAGCGGCGCGTTTGCCTGCTCCGATGCGCAAGCCCGCCGAAGCCGAACAGGATGCGCGCCGCGATGCCCGCGATGCCAAGGGCCGTGGCGGCCAGCGCAACGGTTCTGGTCAGGGCCGCAACAACAACCGCAGCAATGGCGGACAGGCCCGAGACGGCCAGTCGCGCGATGCCTATGTCCGCAACGAGCAGCGCTATGGCGGCCGCCCGCAAGGCGAACGCGGCCCGGTCCACAATCCGCTTGCCCATGAGGACCGGATTGCTGGTGCTGCCCGCAAGGAAGGTGACCGCGCTGCGACACGCCCGGCGCGCCCCGAAGGCGATCGTCGCCCCTCTCGTGCCGATGGTGAACGCCGTCCGGCTCGGCCTGAGGGAGATCGCCGTCCGGCTCGGCCTGAAGGTGATCGCCGCCCGGCCCGGCCTGAGGGCAATCCCGTTAGCCAGCGCCGGTTTGGCGGCGGAAGCCGTGGCCCTGGTGGCGGCTCAGGTGGCCCGCGTTCGAACGCGCGCTAAATGCTTTGATTGAGACGCGCGGCGGGGCATAGCACGGCAATGTTCGTATCTATGTCTTCGCTCGCCGCCTCAGCCGCCCTGTCCGCTGCTGCAATGACGGCGATCGTGGGTCTGCGCTATCTGATCACCAGCGGCGCGTTTGCCTTGGCCACAAAGCTGGTGCGGCCCGGGCTCTATGCTGGTCAAACCGCGCAAATCCGTCGCGAGATCGGCTACTCGCTGGCTTCGGCGGCGATTTATGGGGTTCCCGCAGGGATTGCTGCCTGGGGCTGGCAACAGCGCGGCTACACGCAGATTTACTCCGACTTGAACAGCTATCCTCTGTGGTATCTGCCAGTATCGCTGCTGCTCTATCTGTTTGCCCATGACAGCTGGTTCTATTGGACCCACCGCTGGATGCATCGCCCCCGGCCATTCCGGATCGCCCATGCAGTCCACCATGCCAGCCGCCCTCCTACCGCCTGGGCGGCAATGAGTTTTCATCCCTATGAGGCGATTACTGGCGCGGTGGTGATCCCCGCGCTGGTGTTCCTGATCCCGATCCATGTCGCGGTGTTGGGGTTGGTGCTGACAATCATGACCATCATGGGCATCACCAATCACATGGGCTGGGAAATTTTTCCGCGCGCTCTCGTTCATTCCCGGTTGGGAAACTGGCTGATAACCGCCAGTCATCACCAGCGTCATCATGAGAATTACCTATGCAATTACGGCCTCTATTTTCGAGTCTGGGATCATCTTTGCGGCACCGATCGCGGGTTATCGGAGCCCTGATGCTTGCGGCCCCGTTGCTGGCTGCCACAGCCCCAGCGACAGGGACCGACGTAAGCTTGAATGTCACCGGGCTGCGCTCTGCCAAGGGACAGGTACTTGCGTGCCTGACCACACAGCCGCGCGCGTTTCCCAATTGCGCCAAGGATCCAGCCTCGCACAAGCTGGCTGTTTCTGTTGGCACCGGCGCCGCAGGCTCCGTCCGGATTGATTTCGGGCCGGTAGCGCCAGGGCGCTATGCTATTTCGCTGCTCCATGACGAGAATGGCAATGGCAAGGCCGATATGGCCCTGTTCATGCCCAAGGAGGGCTTCGGCTTTTCACGCGATGCCCCAGTTCGCTTCGGCCCGCCCAGCTTCAATGCAGCCGCCTTCGTGGTGGCCGATATTGCGGTCCTTCAATCAATCCGCATGCGCTACATGTTCTAAGCCTGCCTCCAGTCAGGATTCCTGACGTCACCCAGAAGCTGGCGGCGCGACTTAACGCTTAATTTACCATGTTGCGCCAGAAAGGCCCTGTACAGGGATGCTGATGGGAAGCCCAAATGGATACGTTTCGCGGAAATTTCATAGATGATACCGGGGCAAGTGAAGAGGCCCAAGATATAGACTTTGGCGAAGACGATGCCGCCCGCGAGCTACCGCCTGGCCCTGTCGGGCAAGACGAGCGGCGCATGCAGGTGCGGGCCTATAATCATTGGGCAAGCCTGCTGAATGATCGCAACTTCCCGGCGGTTGAAGATCTTGACCCCAACGCACTGCCCGATTTTGGGCCCTATAGCGTCTTGCTGGATTTCACGGGCGGGATCGATAATCCGGCGATTCAGTATCTAGGAGACCAGCTGGCTGCAGAATGCGGTGCCACAGGGGCGATCCATTCGCTCGATGATGTGCCCAGCCGTTCGCTGCTGTCACGGATCACCGACCACTATATGCAGATCCTCGCCAATCAGGCGCCGATCGGTTTCGAGGCCGAATTCGTCAATCAGCGCGAGCATACTGTGCTCTACCGCGGTATTCTGCTGCCATTCTCCAGCGACGATGACACCATCGATTTCATCTATGGCGTGATCAACTGGAAAGAACTGGCCGATCAGCAAACCACGGACGAACTGCTGCTCGAAATTGACCAGGCGCTGGATGCTCCGCACAAACCAGTCGTGTTCGAAGCGCCGCTGACCGAATGGGCTGATGGACCTGCCGATGTTCATGATCTGGCTGACATCCACGATCTGTCTCTCGACGACATTGTACCGTCCGGCATTGATTTTCCAGAGCCAGCCTTTGGCGGTTACGACGATTCGCTGGCGCCCGAAGTGCTGGCTGCAATTGATCAAGTCACCGATTCGGATGCGGATATGGGACTTGCCGATTGGCTCGCTTCTGCCCGCGAGCTGGCGCAGGCAGCGCAAGGATCAGAAGATCGCACCCGCAGTGCGCTGTATAGCGCGATCGGGCGGGCCTATGATTTCTCGCTTGCCGCCGCCGATGCGCCGGAAGAATTTGATGAACTGGTCGCCGATTCCGGTCTGACGACGCAAGATCGTGCGCCGATGACCCCGGTGGTGAAACTGGTGTTCGGGGCTGATTACGACAAGACCCGCCTGACTGAATATGCCTCGGCATTGGGCCATGCGCATCGCCTGGGGCTAAGCTGCGGGACGCTGGCTGGCTATCTTTCAGCTACGTCGGGTGGACTCAAGGGCGTGGTTACCGCCGAACGCCGCTTGCGCCGCGAAGAAAGCGGCAAGATCACTGATGTCAGGGAAAATCCGCGTGATGCTCTGGCGCGCAAATTGCGCGCGCTCGATCACCAGCCACTTGATGCGGTTTCGTCTGAAGGCAGCGAATTTACGCTGCTTGTCGCGCGCCGTTTGGCCAGTGGTGAAGTGGTGTTGCTGGGTGAAGTGGGCGGCGATGCAGTGCTGCTCGAAAAGGCTGCGCGTAAACTATTCGATTAATCCAAACAGGTTTTTGTTCGGGGGGAAAGGCACCATGCCAATGAGGCATGGTGCCTTTTGCTTTTGCAGGATACCAGCGGCGCGATGACCATGATTTCAAAGCGCAGGCGGATTGGCTGGATGGGCTGGACCTTGATGAGTTTGGCGCTGCTCGCAGCAGCACTATTCGGGCTTTATCGCTATGCTGTGGCCACCAATGGTATTGCCGTGCTTGATTGGGCCGATCGGGTTGTTGGCGGCACCGGTGGCACAAGAACGGCCTTGCATGATGTCGCTTACGGACCATTGCCTGCTCAGCGGCTTGAAGTGATCGTGCCTGCCCCAGCTGGCCCGGCAAAACGCGCAGTGGTGGTGTTTATCTATGGCGGAGGCTGGCATTCGGGCAAGGCGGGCGAATATCATTTCATCGGCCGGACACTAGCCCGCGCCGGTTACGTGGTGGTGCTGCCGGGCTATCGGCTTACCCCGGACGGCGCCTTTCCAAACATGCTGAAAGATGGCGCGCCGCACTCAAATGGGTAGAGACCAACATCGCCCAACAAGGCGGTGATCCTGATCGGGTTTTCGTGATGGGCCATTCTGCCGGGGCCTATAACGGGATGATGCTGACGCTGGAACGCCATTGGCTGGGCCGCGAAGGTGTCCCCGATGGCTTCATCAAGGGGATGATCGGCCTTGCCGGCCCCTATGATTTCTATCCATTCACTACCGATTCGGCGCGGGCAGCTTTTGCCCACGTCGCAGTGCCTGCGATCACCCAGCCGATTTCGCACGTGCGAAGCGATGCTCCGCCCCTGCTGCTACTGACAGGTGATCTGGATACAACGGTGAAGCCGCGCAACAGCCTCGCGCTGGCCAAGGCGATGACGATTGCCGGGGCGCCGACCAAAGCGGTTGTGCTGAAGGGCATGACGCATGAAAGCATTATCATGAAGCTTGCCCAGCCATTCATGCGGCGCGACAGGCGCGTTATCGACGCCGTGCTGGCCTTCCTCGCCACGCATGACAGGAAAGCTTCAGCGCCGGTTCAGGCGAAGGGAGGCTAGGCCACGCCCATGCGCTTCCTTTCCTGCATTGCTGCTGCTTTGGCTGCCACGGCCCTCACTATACAGCCATTGGCCGCGCAATCGATTCTGCGCGATGCCGAAACCGAAGCACTGCTCCAGGACATGGCAACGCCGCTTATAGCCGCAGCCGGACTTGATCCGAAAAACGTCGATATTATTCTGATCAACGACCCATCGATCAATGCTTTCGTGGCGGGCGGACAGGCGGTGTATATTCACAGCGGACTGATCAACGAGGCGAGCACCGCCAACGAGGTGCAAGGCGTGATCGCGCATGAGCTGGGCCACATAACCGGTGGTCACGCGATAGGCGGCGGCGACGGCGCGAAGGCCGCCCAAGGCATCAGCATTCTTTCACTGTTGCTCGGCGCGGCTGCTGCTGCGGCAGGTGCGGGTGAGGCAGCCATGGGCGTTATCATGGCCGGGCAGCAAGCCGCGCTCGGCAAGTACCTCGCCTTTAACCGCGCCCAGGAATCGAGCGCCGATGCGGCCGGCACCAAGTATCTTTCCAAGGCGGGCATCTCTGGCCGCGGATCGATTGATTTCTTCACCAAGCTGCAAAGCATGGAATACCGCCACGGATACACCCGCACTGCCGATAGTGAATTCTACAGCACTCACCCGATGACCGCCGATCGGATTGCGACGCTGCAGGACAGCTACGAACAGGACCCGGCGTGGAAGAACCCCAATGACAGCGCCCTTGAAGCCCGGTTCTTGCGAATCAAGGCCAAGCTATATGGATATCTGGCCGAACCGGGCCACACTCTGATCGCCTACCCCAAGACTATGAATGGGGTCCCAGCCCGCTATGCAAGGGCCTATGCCTTCCACAAGGAAGCGTTCTTTGACAAGTCGATGGAGGAAGTGGAAGCCCTGTTGGCAGCTGCGCCAAACGACCCCTATTTCCTCGAACTCAAGGGCCAGGTCCTGCTTGAAGCGGGGAAGCCGCATGAAGCACTGGCCTCGCTGCGCCGTGCGACTGATCTGACGGGCAACCAACCGCTGATCGCTACAACTTTTGGTCATGCGTTGATCGCCACCGAAGACAGGGCAAATTTTCTGGAGGCCGAGCGCGTGCTCAAAGCGGCAGTTGCCCGCGACCGGGAAAATCCCTTCGCCTGGTATCAGCTTGGCGTTGTCTATGCCGCCAATGGCGACCTCGCCCGGGCCAAGCTGGCCAGCGCTGAACAGCAGGCAATGAACCTGCAAATGCCGCAGGCCCTGCGCAGCGCTGAAGCGGCCGAGGCGGAGCTGCCCAAGGGCTCTGCCGATTGGCTGCGCGCGCAGGATATTGCAATGCAGGCCCGTGCAGCGATTGAACAGGCGCGCAAACGGAAGTAGGCACAGCGACAATGGCCGATTCAGACTCTAGCTCCGCCCGCAGCCTTAACCCGCGCAAGTCACTTGGCATGGCCTTCGGCGGCATCGTGCTGCTGCTGGCAGGAGGATTGGCTGGATGGCTGTTCGAAACAAACCGCAGCCAGCCTTCTACTCCGGACTACAAAGCAGCGATCGAGCAAGTGGTCCGCAACTATATTCTGGATCACCCAGAAATTCTGCCCGAAGCGATGGAGCGTCTGCGCGACCGCGAAATGAAAAAGCAACTGGCCGGAGTTGCGGATCTGGTTGAGGCGCCGTTCCCCGGGGCAGTACTGGGAAATCCACAGGGCAAAATTACGCTGGTCGAATTCACGGACTACGCCTGTTCGTTTTGCCGTCAGAGTGTGGCTGATGTCGAAGCGCTGATTGCCGCCAATCCTGATCTTAAGGTGGTGGTGCGCGACCTTCCAATTCTCTCCCCCGCCAGCACTGAGGCTGCGCGGATGGCTTTGGCAGCTGCTGAGCAAGGGCGTTTTGCCGCCTTCCACAAAGCGATGTTCGCGATTGGCCGCCCTAACTCCCAGACCATCGCCGCAGCCGCCGAGGCTGCCGGAATCGACATGGCGCGTGCGCGGCAGGCGATTGCCAATCCGCGAATTGATGCAGAGATAAACAAGAACCTTCAATTTGCCCGCCAGCTTGGATTTGAAGGCACGCCTAGCTGGGTGATCGGTGATGTGCTGATGTCCGGCGCGGTTGGCCAACAGCAGCTGGCCAAGGCGATCGCAGAAGCCCGCAGCTAAATCCTACTTTGCCAGATCTTTGTACATGCTGTTGATGGGCCTCGCCATCACCCGGCGCAGCATCGGTTCAAAGAACTCCAGCGGCAGTGTATCATAATCGGTTGCAAAGGCGGATTGATCATACTTCTCGCAGAACTCTGCGCAGGCCGCAAAATGCGGGTGGTCGCGGAAATTGTCGCGAATGTTGCGGTCCATCCCAACGTAGTGGAAATAGTAGTACCCTTGAAACGCACCGTGATTCTGGCAGATCCAGTGCAGTTCCTCGGATACGAATGGCTTTATGACCGCTGCCGCAACCTCGGGATGGTTATAGGTTCCCAGTGTGTCGCCCATATCATGCAGCAACGCCATCACCACATAGGCTTCATCCCGCCCATCGCGGTGCGCACGGGTCGCGGTCTGAAGTGAATGCTCCATACGATCAACTGGAAATCCGCCGAAATCGCCTTCTAGCAGCCGGAGATGAGCAAGCACCCGGTCAGGCAGGCTCTTGGCGAAATCCATGTAGTGGGTCGAAATGATCGCCCAGTCTTCTGCCGTGCCCTCGGTCATCGCTGAAAAGCGGGCGTGTTCCTGATCCTGCAGCGCGGTATCGATGCTTTCCATTGGTGCTCTCCGTTGCCGCAACAACTAGCCCAGAACCGACGTTCACGCAAAATTTTTCGCCTAGCAGAGGAATTCTGCTAGTGTGCCGGAATGGCGGTATTGCCCTTTCGACCGATCCCCTTCTTCGCCAACAAGAACCGGGCGTTCTGGCGGCTTCAGGCCGTGGGCTGGGGCGGGGCCATGCTGCTGCGCGGAATGTCAAGTCTGGCCAATGGTCAGCCGCTGACCTTTCTGGTGTTGGTGCTGATCGCCACAATCACCGGCTTTTCAATTTCGCTCATGCTTTCGGTATTGTTCCGCCAGCTGATTACCCGTCGCCCGCTGGTGACCTGGGGGGTAACCGGATTGATCCTGCCATTTGCGGTGGCGCTCTATGCCTTTATCGATGCATGGGTAGTCGGGCTGTATCGGCCCGACAGTGAGTCTGGCTTTGCACAGCTGTTTATCGGCGTGTTCTACCTCGATCTGACACTGCTGGGCGCATGGTCGGCGCTCTACTACGCCATCAATTTCTTTCTCCAGATCGAAGAGCAGAACGATCAATTGATTCGACTGGAAAATCAGGCGACCAGTGCCCAATTGGCGATGCTGCGTTACCAGCTCAATCCGCATTTCCTGTTCAACACGCTAAACTCGATCTCGACCCTAGTGCTGCTCAAGCAGACCGATCCAGCCAATGCAATGCTCAGCCGGCTGTCCTCGTTTCTGCGCTACACCCTCATCAATCAGCCGAGCGGCCGGGTGACGGTGGCGCAAGAGGTGGAAACCCTGAAGCTGTATCTGGATATTGAGCGGATGCGCTTTGAAGAGCGGCTGCGCACCTCGTTCCGCATCGATCCTGCCAGTGAAGTGGCCCTGCTACCCTCTTTGCTGCTTCAGCCATTGGTTGAAAATGCGATCAAATATGCGGTCAGCACCCAGGAGGCCGGAGCGGAAATCACGATTTCGACGCAACTCGTCGGCCAGAACCTTCGCATCACCGTCTCCGACACCGGTCCGGGATTGCAAAACGAGGGGGCCGATAACAGGTTGACCGGCGTGACCTTTGATGGCGGCGAACTAGTATCTACCGGGGTCGGCCTTGCGAATATTCGCGACCGGCTGGCCCAGGCTTATGGGGGGGAACATCGGTTCGAAACGATGGAGCCGCCTGAAGGCGGATTTGCCGTTCTGATCGAATTGCCGTTTGAGCGGAGGGAAACCCCGGCACTAACGGCAAACACTACAATGCGGGGGGTACGGGCTGGTTCACTGGCTGATTAAATGCAAGACACGCCACCCATCCGGCGGCAAGCAGGACATGATTTATGACTATTCGGACCATCCTTGTTGATGACGAAAAGCTGGCCATTCAAGGACTTCAGTTGCGGCTGGAGAAATTCCCCGATGTCGAAATAATCGACACCTGCTCTAACGGGCGCGAGGCGATCCGCAAGATCAAGACCGAAAAACCCGATCTGGTGTTCCTCGACATCCAGATGCCGGGCTTCGATGGCTTTTCGGTGGTCAAGGGGGTAATGGAGATCGAGCCGCCGCTGTTCGTGTTCGTCACCGCCTATCAGGAACACGCCGTCCGCGCGTTTGAGGCCAATGCGGTCAACTATCTGATGAAGCCGGTCGACGAAGACAAGCTCGCCGATACGCTCGACCGGGTCCGCACGCGGCTGGCGGAAAAACGCTCCTCTGAGGAGGCCGAGATGTTAAAGATCGTGCTGGCCGAAGTGGCCCCCGATGCAATGGACGCCATGCCCGACGAGAGCGAGGCGGTGGCGCGGTTTGAAAAACTCATCAATATCAAGGATCGCGGCCAGATCTTCCGGGTCGATGTCGATTCGATCGAACATATCGAAGCGGCGGGCGACTATATGTGCATCTATACCGGGGACAATTCGCTGATCCTGCGCGAAACGATGAAAGATCTTGAGCGCCGCCTCGATCCGCGCGTGTTCCAGCGGGTCCACCGCTCAACCATCGTCAATCTCAACCAGGTCCGCCAGGTCAAACCGCATACCAATGGCGAATGCTTCCTGGTGTTGGAAAGCGGCGCACAAGTGAAGGTCTCGCGAAGCTATCGCGATGTTGTCGCGCGGTTTGTGCACTAGAACTGAGATCGAGCCGCCATTTCGACTACCCTGCGCTTGTCGAAGGGCTCCGCTTCACTTAGCGGTAGGGCGCAGCCTAAAGTGGAAGGACAGCCCTTCGACAGGCTAAGGGTGGACGGGATTGTTTGGCAATGAACGGTGCCTGGCACATTCAAAACTTTGACTTAGCCGCTTTCGTGCGCGCAACACTGGCCGAAGATCTCGGCACCGGCCTGCCCGGCGGGGGCCATGACGTAACCTCGGAAAGCGTAATCCCGGCGGATGCGCGCTTTGCCGGCATGATGGACAGCCGCGATGCGGTCACTGTCGCAGGATTACCGATCGCTGCTGCGTTTTTCCGCGCACTTGATCCCGATATCACGATCGAGATTCTGGTCGAAGAGGGTGCGCAAGTTCCGGCTGGCTCCGATCTGATGCGCCTTTCCGGCAATGCCCGCGCGATGCTGACGGCAGAACGCAGCGCGCTCAACACCGCGCAGCATCTTTCCGGCATTGCCACGCTGACACGCCAATATGTTGATGCCATGGACCACGCCAAGGCAGTGCTGCTCGATACCCGCAAGACCATCCCCGGCCTGCGCCACCTAGAGAAATACGCGGTCCGAATGGGCGGCGCGCAGAACCACCGGATGGGGCTGTGGGACGCGGCGATGATCAAG
>JANOKC010000110.1:0-12694 GCA_031419035.1 Novosphingobium sp.
GCTCGAGGCTCTGACCGCGAAAATGCCGGGGGAGCACCATCTTCTGTTCACCGAAGTTGACGGGAATTTTCCGAACCATCACCCTGATCCAACCGAGGAAAAGAATCTTGCCGATCTGAAGGCGCTCGTCGCGGCCAAGAAGCTCGATTTTGGCGTCGCTTTTGACGGGGATGGCGATCGGATCGGGGCAATTGACGGCCAGGGCCGGGTGATCTGGGGTGATCAGCTGTTGATGATCTATGCCGAAGACCTCCTGCGGATGGTCCCAAATGCCATCATTATCGCCGATGTGAAGGCCAGCCGCGCGCTGTTTGAGCGGGTCGCGGAGCTGGGCGGTCAGCCGCTGATGTGGAATACCGGGCACAGCCTGATTAAGTCCAAAATGAAGGAAACTGGTGCGCCGCTGGCCGGGGAGATGAGCGGTCATGTGTTCTTTGCGCATGAATACTACGGGTTTGACGATGCGCTTTATGCCGCGATCCGGCTGATTGCGGCCTCAGCCCGGCTGGGCAAATCGGTGACCCAGCTGCGCGGCGAAATGCCCGCGCTGGTTAATACGCCGGAGCTGCGCTTTCAGGTGGACGAGGCCCGCAAATTCGCGGTGATTGACGAGGTCAAGACGCGGCTTTCGGCTGCTGGCGCCGATGTGAACACCACCGACGGTGTCCGGGTTTCAACCATCGATGGCTGGTGGCTGCTGCGCGCCTCCAACACCCAGGATGTGCTGGTCGCCCGCGCCGAGAGCGAGGATCAGGCCGGGCTCGACCGGCTGATGGCCCAGATCGATGCGCAGCTCGCTGCGTCTGGATTAGAGCGGGGCGAGCAAGCCGGGCATTAAATCATCAGTGCCGGATCGCTGCCCTCATCGAGCGGGTAGCCCGCCTCGCGCCAGGCTTTCATTCCGCCATCCAGCGCAATCGCCCTGCGAAAGCCGAGGTTGCGAAGCGTCGCGGCGGCAAGGGTGGAGAGTTTGCCAAATTCGCAGACGGTCAGGATCTCGATGTCCGGATCGGGGAACTGATCATCGACCTTAAGCTCAAGCTGGCCGCGCGCCAGATGCTGAGCTCCCGGAATCCGGCCTCTTGCCCAGGCATCGTGTTCCCGCACATCCAGCACCACGAAAGTGTTGGACCGGGCTTCAAGCCTGCGGGCTAGTTCGTCCATTGCCATGAACGGGGTGACGGCTGCCGCATCAGCAAGCAACTGAGTCACAGTCGTTCCGCCTGAGATATTGGTGCGCAGCGCCTCAGTCAGATGGGTTGGCATGGCAAGGTCAAGCGAGCGCATCATGCCCACAAAATCGGCCTTTTCGCGGTGCTGCAGGCGCTTGTTGGTTTCGCGCTCAGCCCCGATTGTCGAGAATCCCTTGTCCAGATAATCATGCGCTGGATAGATTTTCGTCTCATCCGGCAGCAACAGCAATTTGCCAAACAGACTATCATAAAGCGCTTCGGGATCACCGGTAGGAAGATCGGTCCGGCCGGTGCCACCGATCAGCAGCGTGTCACCCGTCAGAACCTTGTCTTCAACCATAATGCACATCGAATCGCGCGTGTGCCCGGGCGTGTAGAGCGCCTTGAGCCGCAGCGAGCCAAGCACCAGCTGGTGGCCGTCGTCGATATGCAGATCAACATCGCTGGCCCCGGCGAAGCGGTGCATTACAATCGGCGCGCCCAGCCGCTGGCGCAGGCTTCGTGCAGCGGTGAAGTGATCCGCATGGGTGTGGGTTTCGATCACATAACGCAGCGACAGGCCTTCGCGAGCAAGCAGCCCGATGGTTCGGTCAATCTGGCCCAATGCTGGATCCACCACAGCCGCTGCGCCCGTTTCAGCGCAGCCAACTATGTATGAGCGGCAGCCGCCGTCAGCAATGATGTGAAAGTGCATCGCACGCTCCTTCTGCTGTCTGACCCTAGATCGCGAGCGGTAATGCGGCAAGTGAGGCCGCCGCGCAGATCACCAGTGTCGCTGCGGCAGGCCAGCCCTTGCGCCAGCCCGCAATGCTGAGCGCGACCCCGGCCTTGAACAGCGTGTTGAGCAGCACTGGCGGGAGCAGCACCAGTCCGGCGATTTGTGGGGTTAGCGTTCCGGGCGGAAGATTGCCCATGGTGATGATCGCCGAATCGACGTCGACCGTCCCGGTCAGCGCCAGCACCACGGCAAGGCCCGCGTCACCATAGCGGGCCAGCACCCAGTGCGCCAAAACAGTCGTGACCATGACCAGCACCATCAGCAGCAGCGCCGGGCCGATTGCGAAGGGGTTGCGGACCGGAATGGGCTGGCCTGCATAGTTTGTCGCGTTGCGTATCCGCACCAGAAAAAAGGCTGTGGCGGCGAGGCTGGCAAGCAGTCCCGGAACCGCGAGTAGCGCGAAGGTTGGCAGGGCGAACTGTGCCAATGCCCAGGTCAGCACCATAACGCGCAGGAACATAAACGCCGATGCCGTAGCGATCCCGGCGTAGAGTATATCTGGCTCTTCCTCAGCAGTGCGCAACCGGGTCGCCAAAGCGGCAGTGACAGCGGTGGATGATACGGCAGAGCCCGCCGCCGCTGTGGCAATCGTCCCGCGCGAAGCGCCCAGTTTCCGGCTGGCAATATAGCCGAGGAACGAAAAGCCCGATACCAGCACCACCACCATCCACAGCTGGCGCGGCCGCCAGGCTCCGTAAGGGCCGAACGGCGTATCGGGCAGCAGCGGCAAGATGACCAGCGCGATCAGCGCGAAACGGGCAATCGCGATCACCTCCACCTCGTCCAGGCTGGCGATCCAGCCGTGCAGCCGGGTGCGCATGGCGAGGACGAGCACCATCACACCGGCGGCAGCAGTGGCCAGCACGCCTTCGCCGCTTCCGGCCATAAAGCCGCAGGCCATGGTCAGCAGACCGACCAGGCTGGCGGTGCCGCTGATCTTGCTGTTACCCTGGGTGGATCGATAGTATCCGATCAAGATCAGCACTGCAGTGGCGGCGAGCAGGATGGTGGCAAGCCCTTCGGCGCGTTCCTGCAATGCTCCCGCGATTGCTCCAGCCAAGCCAAGCAGCGCGAAGGTCCGTATTCCGGCAAAGCGCGTGCCAGCCGCCTGCTTGCGCATTGCCCAGCCGCGCTGAATGCCGATCAGCAGGCCAAGCGCCAGCCCAAGGCCAATACCGCCCAGATCGCCAGAATTTGTCAGGCTTGCAAGTTGCATGGAGGGGTGATGGCAGGGCCTGCGCGGCCCGGCAAGCTTGCAGCCCTGCCCCTTGCCGCGCATTGTCGGTTTTGATGCCAATCATACCCCTGATCCCTTCTGAGATCGAAGCCTGGTTTTCTGGGCGCGGCTGGTCGGTGCGCTCGCACCAGCGCGAGATGCTGGCTGCCAGCGATGCCGGCGTTCATGCGCTGCTGGTGGCTGACACCGGGGCCGGCAAGACGCTGGCTGGGTTTCTTCCAACCTTGGCGGCCTTCTCACCATCGCGGCTGGCAGGAGTGCCGCCGCCAGACGGGCTGCACACGCTCTATGTCTCGCCGTTGAAGGCGCTGGCGCATGATGTGCAGCGCAATCAGATGGCGCCGATTGAGGACATCGGTTTGCCGATCCGGGTCGAGACTCGCAGCGGCGATACGCCGTCCGATCGCAAGGCCCGCCAGCGCGCTCGCCCGCCCCATGTGCTGCTGACCACGCCCGAATCGCTCTCGCTGTTGCTGAGCTATCCTGAGAGCGCGACGCTGTTTTCCGGGCTCAAGCGGATCGTGATTGACGAAGTTCATGCCTTTGCCACTGGCAAGCGCGGCGATCTGCTGGCGCTTTCGATCGCCCGGCTCCAGGCGCTGGCTCCGCAGTTGCAGCGCGCGGCGCTGTCTGCAACCGTGGCCGATCCCGATGAATTTCGAGGCTGGCTGGCACCATTTGGCGAGATCGATACGGTGATCCTGGTCGAAGGTGAGCCGGGGGCGGCTCCGCAAGTCTCGATCCTGCTCCCCCAGGAAGCGCGCGTGCCGTGGAGCGGCCATGCCGCCGCCTGGGCGGTGCCGCAGCTGATGCAAGCGATCCGCGCCAATCGTACCACGCTGATCTTCACCAATACGCGGTTCCTCGCTGAATACATCTTCCAGCTGCTGTGGGATGCGAACGAGGATCATCTGCCGATCGGGATTCACCATGGCTCGCTCTCCAAAGAGGCGCGGCGCAAGGTGGAGGGGGCAATGGCGCGGGGCGAACTGCGCGGTCTGGTCTGCACCTCCAGCCTCGATCTGGGGGTTGACTGGGGCGATGTTGATCTGGTGGTCCAGATGGGCGCGCCCAAAGGATCGTCGCGGCTGCTCCAGCGGATCGGGCGGGCGGGCCACCGGCTTGATCTGGCCAGCCGGGCCTTGCTGGTGCCGGGCAACCGGTTTGAGTTTCTTGAAGCGATGGCCGCGCTTGATGCGGTCAATGAGGGTCAGCGCGATGGCGAGAGTTTTCGCCCCGGCGGGCTCGATGTGCTGGCCCAGCATGTCATGGCCTGCGCCTGCGCGGGGCCGTTCGGCGAGGCGGAATTGCTGGCGCAGGCCCGCTCGTCACAGGCTTATGCCTGGGTGGATGAGCCAATCTGGGCAAGGGTGCTGAATTTCGTTGCAACCGGCGGCTATGCGCTGAAGGCCTATGACCGGTTCCAGCGGATTATGCGCAACCGCGATGGCAGCTGGCGGCTGACCCATCCTGAACTTGCAGCGCGGCACCGGCTTAACGCGGGGATCATTCTGGATGCCGAAATGCTGGACGTACGGTTTGGCAACGGGCGCTCTCTGGGGCGCGTGGAAGAAGCGTTCGGGGCAAGCCTTAGTCCGGGCGATACCTTCCGTTTCGCCGGGCTTGATCTGGAGGTGCAATCGATCCGAACTTCGGAACTGGTGGTGCGGGCGGCCAAGCGATCGGGCACCATCCCCAGTTACATGGGTGCCCGGATGCCGTTGACGACTCATCTGGCGGCGCGGGTTCGGGCGATGCTGGCTGACCGTGCGGGCTGGGCCCGGTTTCCCGATGATGTGCGCGAATGGCTGGAGGTGCAGGATTGGCGGTCGCAGCTGCCCGGACCAGACCGCCTGCTGGTCGAGAGCTTTCCCCATGCCGGCAAGCATTACACGGTCTATTATACGTTTGAGGGGTGGAACGCGAACCAGTCGCTGGGGATGCTGGTGACCCGGCAGATGGAGGAGCTGGGGCTTGGCCCGCTGGGCTTTGTTGCCAATGATTATTCCTTCGCGGTCTGGGGGCTGCGGGCGGTAGATGATCCGGCGACGCTGCTTTCGCCTGATATTCTGGCGCATGAGTTTACCGACTGGGTGCAGGATTCCTACCTGTTGCGCCGCGCTTTCAAGGAGGTGGCGGTAATCTCAGGGCTGGTTGAGCGCCAGCAACCAGGGCAACGCAAGACCGGGCGGCAAGTGAGCTTTTCGACCGATCTGATCTATGATGTGCTGAGCAAATATGAGCCGGATCATATTTTGATCGAGGCGGCCTGGGCTGATGCGCGGACCCGGCTGACCGATGTCGGGCGGGTTGCCGATCTGTTGCAGCGCGCTGCCGGGCAGCTGGTCCATGTCAGGCTGGACCGGGTCAGCCCGCTGGCGGTGCCGGTGCTGGTGATGATCGGGCGCGAGAGCATGCCAGCAGGAGCCGCCGATGACGAGCTGCTGCTTGAGGCGGAAAGCCTTGCCGCAGCAGCGATGCGGCCTACGCGGATCGAGGCCGAAGGAACAGCATAAAAAAAGGGGGCGAATTGCTCCGCCCCCTCGTTCAAAAAGTTCCGTGTAAGCTGATACCAGCTTATTTGGCCGCGTTGGGTGCCTTGCCAAACTCGGAGTACATTTCATTGCCGACGAAACCGAACTTGGTGACGCCTGAGCCCTTGATGATGTTTAGCACCTTGGCCGAAATATCATAGGCGGCCTGTGGTTCGGGCTGAAACTGCAGCTCTGGCTCAACCGGGTAGGTCAGCGACTGCTGCAATTGATACAGCAGCTGTCCGTCGGTGATCGCATTGCCATTCCACAGGATCTGGTTGGTGGCCGTAAGCACAACCTTGTTCTTGTCCGTCTTGGGAGGCGGGACAAGCGGCGGCGGGGTAGGCGCGGGAAGATCGATACTCACCGCGTGGGTTGCGACCGGGATGGTGATGATGAACATGATGAGCAGAACGAGCATGACGTCGATAAGCGGCGTCGTGTTCATTTCCATCATCGGTTCGCCATCATCGGAACCGCCAGACATTGACATGGAATGTTACTCCAGAATTGCGTGAACCAACGGCAGATCAGCCGTTCGGATCAACCTTGTTCGAAATGAAGCCGACAGTCGGGTAACCGGAGATCTGCACATTGTAGATCGCCCCGGCCACGCAGCGCCAAGGCGCCTCAACGTCGCCGCGCAGATGGACCTGCGGCACCTTCTCCGGGTTGTCCCTGAGTGCTTCTGCGCCGCCTTCACGCTTTACGATTGCATCAAGCCGCTTGAAAGCCATGTCGCGCAGTTCGTTTGAATCCACCGCCGTGACATTGTTGAAATAGATGCGGCATTCACCGCCCCGGTTCGCGCCTTCAAACCCGGGATCACCCGCGCTGCGCCCGCCTGCATCGGTTGTGGTCACCGTCAGCAGCAGGTTTTCAACCTTGTCCTTCGATTCAATCGATTCGAAAGTCGGGATCTTGAGCTTTTCGATCGTCTGGATCGCGATCGGAACCGCGATGAGGAAGATGATCAGCAGCACCAGCATCACGTCCACGAGTGGCGTCGTATTGATGTCCGACATGGGCTTTTCTTCACCGCCCGCGCCGCCTACCGAAATCGCCATTGTGTCATCCTATCCTTGCATTGCCCCGGTCAAGCAGCGGGCTTGCAGCCTGCCTGACTGACGAGGGAGAAGCGTGGCCCCGGCCAAAGCCTGGACCACGCATTGACCCTTGCGAATTAAGCCTTGGCAGCCGGAGCAGCAGCCTTAGCCGCGCCAGCAACTGGCTTCACCGCACCCTTGGAGTTGATGTAGGCCAGAACATCGGTCGAGAAGCTCGAAAGATCGTTCGCGATGTTCTTGTTGCGGGCTTGCAGATAGTTATAGGCAAGCACCGCAGGAACCGCGACGAGCAGACCAAGCGCGGTCATGATCAGCGCTTCACCAACCGGGCCTGCAACCTTGTCGATCGAGGCCGAACCGGCGATACCGATGGCGATCAGCGCGCGGTAGATACCGACAACGGTTCCGAACAATCCGATGAACGGCGACGTCGCACCAACGGTCGCCAGGAACGGCAGGCCCGAAGCAAGGCGCGCGTTGATCGAATGTTCCGAACGCGAGAGCGAGCCGTGCAGCCAGTCATGCGATTCCATCGCATTGGCCATCTTGCCATGCTGGTCTTCGGCGGCGAGGCCATCGTCGACAATCTGGCGCCAGGCGCTGTTCTTTTCAAGCTTGGCCGCGCCTTCACGCAGCGATGGCGCGCGCCAGAAGGTGGTGCGCAAATCACGGCCCTGCCGCATCAGCTTCGCCTGTTCAAACCATTTGGTGAACAGGATGAAGAACGAACCGAACGACATAACGCCCAGGATGATCACAGTGGCATAGGCAATGAAGCCGCCCTGTTCCAACGCTTCGGCGAAGCCAAATTTGTTCTGCGGAGCCGCATTGGCACCGGCGGCGAGAAGTTCAAAAAGCATGCGGAAAGTCCTCTCAAGCAATTGGGTTGTATCAGGCCGTTCCCCCGGAACTCGGCCCAGTGGTTAGAAAATCAGTCTTTGGGTATCTGCCAGCGCACCGAACTGGACCAGCTGCTGGAAACAGGCTGGCCTTCACCATCGGTGGCAGGATTGAAACGGCCGCGCCGCGTAATTAGCGAACAGGTCGCACTGTCGAGTTCACTCGAGCCGCTGGACCCGGTCACATCGCAGCCCGAAACGCGGCCATCGGGTCCAACCGATACCCGGAACCGGGTGACGCCCTCCTGCTCCTCACGCAAGGCGCGCGCAGGATAGTCGTTCGAGTTGGCCCAGTTGCCCGGCTGGCCCTTGGGCGTCGGGCCTTTCGGCTGGATCCGCGGCGGCGGCGGCGCAACCGGGGCAGACGGAGCCGGAGCCAGCACGATTGGTGCAGGTGGCGGCGGGGTTTGCACCGTGGTAATCTGCGGCGGCGTGGTGGAAACGTTGATCCTGACCGGCGGCGCAACGGGCGGCGGCGGCGCAGTGATCTTTTTAGGCGGCGGGGGTGGTTCGTCCTTTTTCTTCACCTCTTCCTTGATGTCGATCGCCGTCACCTTTTTGATGAGATTGGCGGCACCTTCATAAGCAAGACCAGTCACCAGCGCATAGCCGAGGACAATATGAATAATAGCAACGATAATTAGCGCGGTAATCCGGTTGCCGCTCATCTGTTGGTCAGCGTAAGCCATTCAGACGCATCACTCCTAAGCTGTTACCCCTGAGCCGAAGCCCGGGCCGACGCGCAGAACGATCATTATCGCCCGGCACGCCCAGTTTCCCAATTTTATCCCAACCGGTCCAAACCGGAACCCTATCAGGCACCCGTTGCCCGGCGAGGCGCTTTTACGGACATTGCGTGTTCTTTTGTCCGGATTTTCACGATGTTTAACTCCGATGTTTGGGAGGCGCAACGGTTTATCCGTTAACAGGTGATTCACTTGTGATAAGGTCAAACAATCGCCGGAATCCTCGATTTTCCGCGGTTTGAGCAAGGCAATCGGGCAAGGAGCGCAAGCGTGAGCAATTTTCCCTATCTGCGATTCGCATCGATCGGCGCTGTCCTGCTTGCTTTGCTGGGGCCGCAAACGATCGCCAGCGCATCCGCCGATTCGCAGCCCATGGCCCCTCCGCCCAGCTATGCTGACCTTGCCGATCTTGCCGATGCCGCGCCGGTTGTGGTTAGGGTATCGCCGCGCAAGATCGCCCGGCTTGAACCCGAACGGGCACCCGGCCTGAAAGTCGGCATGGCCCGGCTGTATATCGAAGCCAAAACCGAAGCGCTGGTCGCCGGACGCGCGATGCTGGGCGAGAAGCTGCGCTATCTGGTGGATGTCCCGCTTGATGCCAAGGGCAAGGTTCCCAAGCTCAAGAAGCAGAGCGTGGTGCTGTTTGCCCGGATGGTTCCTGGCCGGGCCGATGAGCTGCAGCTGATTTCGCCCGATGCCCAGCTGCTGTGGGACCCCGCGCTCGACGTTCGGCTGCGCGGTATTCTGGGTGAATTGCTGGCGCCGAGGGCGGTGCCGCGCATAATCGGCGTTCGCGAGGCAATCCACGTCAGCGGCAATCTGGCTGGCGAGGGCGAAACCCAGCTGTTCCTGGCCACGGCCGATGGCGAGCCTGCCGCGCTTACCGTAAACCGCAGTCCCGGTCAGCCGCCGCACTGGACCGTGTCTTTTTCCGAAGTGCTGGATCAGGCCGGAGGCCAGCCGCCGCGCGATACACTGGCCTGGTACCGGCTGGCCTGTTTTCTGGGGCCCCAGCTGCCGCGTGATGCAACGGTTTCGGGCAGTGCTGCCGATCTGTCGCTGGCTGCGGCGGACTATCGGTTTGTGCTGAGCCAGCTCGGCACCTGCCCGCGAACGCGGCATTAGGCCAGCAGCGACAAATTTCTGATACTGGTCTTTTGCGCGCTCCTCGCCTACGGCGCGGCGCGATAGGGAGCATTATGCCAGAGCCACTTCTTACCCCGCCACTGCCGGGCGCACCATTGCGGATTGCCCTTGCTGGCCTTGGGACGGTCGGGGCCGGCGTAATCCGGCTGGTCGAGACCAATGCCGCCCTGATTGCGCGCCGGGCGGGCCGTCCGATCGTGATTTCCGCAGTCAGCGCCCGTGACCGCAACAAAAAGCGCGGCGTCGATCTTTCGCCCTATGCCTGGGAGGATGACATGGTCATTCTGGGCGAGCGCGACGATGTTGACGTTGTGGTAGAGCTGGTTGGCGGGTCGGATGGCCCGGCTTTGGCCTGCGCGCGGGCGACAATCGAGGCTGGCAAGGCGCTGGTCACTGCCAATAAGGCGATGATTGCCCATCACGGACTTGAACTGGCGGGCAAGGCCGAGGCCGCACATGTCGCGCTGAAGTTCGAGGCTGCGGTCGCGGGCGGGATTCCGGTGATCAAAGGCTTGCGCGAAGGAGCGGCCGCCAATGAGATTGAGCGGGTTTACGGGATTCTCAACGGCACCTGCAATTACATCCTGACGGTGATGGAAGATACCGGCCGCGACTTTGCCGATGTGCTGGCCGAAGCCCAGGCCAAGGGCTTTGCCGAATCCGACCCGGCCTTTGACATCGAGGGCACCGATGCGGCCCACAAGCTGGCAATATTGGCGGCGATAGCATTTGGCGCAGAGGTCAATTTTGGCGCGGTCGAAACCTCTGGGATCACCCGGCTGCTTGCCGCCGATATCGCCCAGGCCGATGCGCTGGGCTATGTTATCCGGCTGATCGGGATGGCCTATACCGACAGCAGCGACGGCACCTGCCGCCTGTTCCAGCGGGTCCAGCCCCATCTGGTTCCCTTCGATCACCCGCTGGCCCATGTTGATGGCGCGACCAATGCGGTGGTGGCCGAGGGCAATTTCTCGGGACGGCTGCTGTTCCAGGGCGCAGGGGCCGGCGATGGACCGACTGCCAGCGCGGTTGTCGCCGATCTGATCGATATTGCGCGCGGCGAAATCGGCGCGGCGTTTTCAGTGCCGGTGGGCGAACTTGAGGCGATGCCGCCCGCCAATTCTGGCCATCGTACGGGCCGCAGCTATATCCGCTTTACCGTGGCCGATCGCCCCGGGGTGCTGGCCGAGATCACCGCCGCGATGCGCGATGCAGGCGTCTCGATCGAAAGCCTGATCCAGAAAGGCCGGGCCGAGGCTGGCGGCGAAGTTCTGGTGGCGCTGGTCACGCATGAAGGCCCAGAAAGCGCAGTGGCCGAAGCGGTCCGCTTGCTGGATGGCTCACCCAGCCTGACAGCGCCGCCGCTGGTGATGCACATATTGGGCGATTAAGGCGCCTTGGCCTAAGGTTCGGCCTTTTCACCCTTGGCGATAAGATCGGCATCCGAGCCTTCGGGGGCATCGGGAATGGCCTTGAGGTCAATGTAAAGGATCGGCGGCGCGACTGAACCAAAGCCCATGCAGCCAGCCTGGCCCTTGCATGACCCGCGATCCAGCTGCGGCGCGCGCGGCAGGCCATCGTACAGCGCTTCATGCGAAGTGGGGTTGCTGGCAGCAGTGGAGGGGATCCGCTGGTCCTCGCCCCGATCCGGTCCGCAGACCAATATCTCACCATTGGCCGCGGGCACTCCGCAGCGGCGCTCAGGAGCAGCCGGGCCATAGGCCTGCTTCGTCGCGGCAATCACTTCTGCCACTTTACGATCCGTTGCATCCTGGGCAGCAGCTTGGGCCGCATAGCCGATGGCGGCGAGTTGCAGCAGTATTGTAATGATCGCTCGTGACACGGCCTGTCCCTGAAAGATTGGTGCAGTGAGCCGCCTGGCGCTTAATCGCAAATGAATGAGCCTACCAATTGGTCATCCTCGCCAGCTAGAGGGCGTCCTGTGCGCCGCTGATCGAGATCTCCATATCGTCGGCTTTCTGAGCCGCAATATCCATTGCAGCTTCGAGCTGGCCCGCATCCACGCTGTCTGGCAGCTTGATCACATAATACAGTATATCGCCCTTGATCTCCCATGAACCAAGCTTGTTGGTATTGCTTTCAGCCAGCAATTCCAGCGCTTTTGCGCCATTGATATTGTCCTTTTTCACCCGTGCAGCGGGAGAAAAAATTTCGCGCACCTGGAAGCCGGCGACCGACAGGGCAGAGCCGGAAACAAACACCAGCTGGGTGCGCTTTTCCTTGCTGTAATTGTAGGTCACCTTGAAATCACCGTCATCATCAACGGAATACTTGACGCCGCGATCATCCAGCCGGCGCTTGACCGAAGCATCCTCTGCGCTGGCTATGCTGGGTGCAATAAGCAAACCTGTTGCGAGCAGGGCTGCGGTAAGGTGCTGAAACGAAAAGTGCATTTTGGGCATTGCTTAGTCTTTCAAGGGGCAACGAAATTTTACATTCACTAGCAAGCAGTTCGGGCCAGGACCATACTCGACATTGACTTTCCCCGAGTCTAAGTGCTGCGAATACTATCACACCCTCGGCGTTCGTCGGCTTATTCCGGAACCAATATGACCCAATCGACACCTCGCAGTCCTGCTCCGCGCAGTCCCACGCCGCGCAGCCAGGTTCTTGACCGCGTCCTCGTCCTCGAAATGGTCCGCGTGACCGAGGCTGCTGCAATCTCTGCGGCCAAGCTGATCGGGCGCGGTGACGAGAAAGCCGCCGATGCCGCCGCGGTCGAGGCGATGCGTGCTGCGCTGAATGAGCTGGCGATGGACGGCACTGTGGTGATCGGCGAGGGTGAGCGGGACGAGGCACCGATGCTGTATATCGGCGAAAAGGTCGGCTCGGCGATCGGCACCGGGCCAAAGATCGACATTGCGCTCGATCCGCTGGAGGGCACCACCATCACCGCCAAGGCCGGGCCAAACGCGCTGGCGGTGCTGGCAATTGCCGAGGAAGGCAATCTGCTCAACGCGCCCGACGTTTATATGGACAAGCTGGCGGTTGGCCCGGGCTATCCCGCTGGCGTGATCGATCTGGACAAGACGCCCACCGAAAACGTCGCCGCTGTCGCCGCCGCCAAGGGGGT
>JANOKC010000111.1:0-21628 GCA_031419035.1 Novosphingobium sp.
TGCCGGGAAATCCACTGACGCGCTCACGTCAGGTGGGGACCATATGTGCCGGACCAAGATCCAACCAGAGACAGCCCCCAAGGATTTGCTTATAGCCTCAGGGATTTTCGAAGGCTCGCACCGGGCAGTACCCGTCAGCCCATATCTAGGCGCAATGGCCTCAACCCTCAAGGTGCGATGCGCAAGTTTCCAGCGCTGTGGCAATTGCCTCGAGCCGGTCAGCATGGAAATCGGGGTTTGATCCAGCAGGAGAAGGTGCAGCAGAGCGGGCCGGGCCGGCCTCGTGCAGCTCATCGGCCAGCAGCAGCGCGGCAAACAGCAATTGGCGGGTTTCACCCTGGCCAGCCATGTTGCCCATCGCGCTTAGCTTGGTGTCGATCATCCGGCCAAGCCCTGAAACGTGGGCTTCCTCACCCTCGGCGCAAGCGACCGTGTATTCACGCCCAGAAATGGTCAGCGTGACATTGCTCATACCTGCTCTCCGCCGATCAGCGCGTCCAGATCGTGAAGCGATTGGGCTACTGCCAAGCGCAATTGCGCATGCTTTTGATGCAATAGATTGGCATCACTGGCATCGCCTGATGGCTGTGGACGCTGTGCCACAGCTTTCAGTCGGGCCAGTGCGGACTCGATCCGAGCCAGCGCAATTTCGCTACGGTCCCCGTTCATCCCGCATCGCTAGCGCAAAAATGCTGTTTGGCAAAGCCTTGCTGCACGATGTTGTCACCAGATCACTGCGATGCAGGCGCCAGTTCGCGGCCATACAGACGTATGTCTTGCAGTATCAGTCCCCCCGCGCTTGACGGGCGGCACCCTGTCCGCAAAGGAGTCCCGGCGTCGAATCGACCATGCGAATCCAGCTTTTCCGGGAGCCTAAGCCGATGAGTCTTGACCCCTCCCGACTGGTAGCGATGGCCAATGCCATCCGCGCGCTCTCCATGGATGCGGTTCAGGCGGCCAACAGCGGCCATCCCGGGATGCCGATGGGCATGGCCGATGTAGCCACCGTGCTCTATTCGCAGTTTTTGAAGTTCGATCCGGCCACGCCCAATTGGCCTGACCGTGATCGATTTGTGCTGTCGGCCGGGCATGGTTCGATGCTGATTTATTCGTTGCTGCATTTGACCGGTTATGCCGCGCCGACGATGGATAACATCCGCAATTTCCGGCAGCTCCACAGCCCCTGCGCCGGGCACCCAGAGAATTTTGAGCTGGACGGGGTGGAATGCACTACCGGTCCGTTGGGGCAAGGGCTGGCAATGGCGGTGGGCATGGCCATGGCCGAACGGCATTTGAACGCGCAGTTCAGCGACGTACTGGTCGATCACAATACCTGGGTGATTGCAGGCGATGGCTGCCTGATGGAAGGGATCAACCACGAGGCGATCGGGCTTGCCGGACATCTGAAGCTGGGCCGCCTAAATGTGCTGTGGGACGACAATCGGATCACGATTGATGGCGCGACGTCGCTATCGACCAGTGAAGACATTTTCGGGCGCTATCAGGCAACCGGTTGGCATACGGTCGCATGTGACGGCCACGATCACGCCGATATTGCCCGCGCATTGGCAGAGGCCGCGGCCGATCCGCGCCCGTCACTGGTCGCCTGCCGTACCGTGATTGGCAAGGGCTCGCCGACCAAACAGGGCACTCATAGTGTCCATGGCGCTCCTCTGGGGGCCGAGGAAATCGCGGCGGCCCGGGCAGCGCTGGGCTGGTCGGCAGCTCCGTTTGAGATCCCTCAGGACGTGCTGGCTGACTGGCGTTCGCTGGGTGCTAGCGGCGCTGCCGCTCGCGCCGCATGGGAAGCCCGGCTATTGGGCACAGTTGATGGCGACGAATTCACGCGGCGGATGAGCGGTGAGTTGCCTCAGGGCGATGCTTTGGCGGATTACATGGCCGGGCTGCTGGCCGATCCGCCCAAGGTGGCAACCCGCAAATCAAGCGAAATGGTGCTGGGCGCACTCACTGCGGTGATCCCTGAACTGGTCGGCGGTTCAGCCGATCTGACAGGCTCAAACCTGACGCGGACCGCATCAACTTTGCCGTTCTCGGCGGCGGATTATGGCGGTCGGTATGTCAATTACGGTATCCGCGAGTTTGGCATGGCGGCGGCGATGAACGGTATGGCGATGCATGGCGGGATAATTCCTTATGGCGGGACGTTCCTGGTCTTTGCTGACTATTGCCGCAATGCGATCCGGCTCTCTGCGATCCAGCGGGCTCGGGTGATCTATGTTATGACCCATGACAGCCTGGGTGTGGGTGAGGATGGGCCAACCCACCAGCCGATTGAGCATGTTATGAGCTTGCGGGCGATCCCCAATCTGCTGGTGTTCCGCCCCGCCGATGCGATCGAAACGGCCGAAAGCTGGGCACTGGCAATCGCGCAAACCAACCGGCCATCGGTGCTGGCCCTGACCCGCCAGAATTTGCCTGCGCTTCGGACCGATAGCGATATGTTGACTGCAAGGGGCGGTTACCGCCTGCGCGGTGCGGTTGCCGCGCGCAAGGTGGTGCTGGTGGCAACCGGTTCGGAAGTGGCGCTGGCGGTCGATGTTGCTGCTGCCCTTGAGGCCAAGGGGATTGGCGCAGACGTCGTTTCGATGCCCTGCGCCGAGTTGTTCGACGAGCAGGACGCAGCATTTCGAGCCGAAGTGCTGCCAGCCGATGCCTTGCGCGTTTCGATAGAGGCCGGCGTAACTCTGGGCTGGCAAAAATATGTCCATGACGGGCTTACTATCGGGATAGACAGTTTCGGCGCCTCCGGTCCGGCGGATCAATTGTTCAAATATTTCGGCTTCTCGGTGGAAGCCATTGTTCCAAAAATTGAAGCTAGACTAGCTAGTTAGCAGGAGTTCCTTACATGACGACCAAAGTTGCAATCAATGGTTTCGGACGTATCGGACGCAATATCGCTCGCGCCATTCTTGAACGGCCTGAGTGCGGACTTGAACTGGTTTCGATCAATGATCTGGCTGATGCCAAGGCCAACGCGCTGCTGTTCAAGCGCGACAGTGTCCACGGTGCCTTCAGTGGAACTGTTGAAGTCGATGGCAATGATTTGATCATCAATGGCAAGCGCATCCATGTTACGGCAGAGCGTGATCCCGCCAATCTGCCGCATGCCGCCAATGGCATCGACATTGCCATGGAATGCACCGGCTTTTTCACCGACCGCGCCAGTTGCGAAAAGCACATCGCAGCCGGAGCCAAGCGGGTTCTGATCTCCGCACCGGGCAAAAATGTTGATCTAACGGTGGTCTATGGGGTGAACCACGACAAGCTGACCGCCGATCACAAGATCGTCTCAAACGCTTCGTGCACCACCAACTGCCTAGCCCCTTTCGCAAAGGTGCTGAACGATGCGATCGGGATTGAGCGCGGTCTGATGACCACGATCCACGCCTATACCAATGATCAGAAGATCCTCGACCAGATCCACGAGGATCCGCGGCGCGCGCGCGCTGCCGGCATGTCGATGATCCCAACGACCACGGGTGCTGCCCGCGCTGTGGGCGAAGTGCTGCCCGAACTGAAGGGGCGTCTCGATGGCTCGGCGATCCGCGTGCCAACCCCCAATGTTTCGGTAGTAGACCTGACCTTCACCCCAAAGCGCGACACTACCAAGGAAGAGGTCAACGCCTTGCTCAAGACCGCCTCGGAAGGCGCAATGAAGGGTGTTCTGGCTTTTTCGGACGAGCCGCTGGTTTCGATCGATTACAACCACGACGCCCACTCATCGACTATCGACAGCCTCGAAACCTCGGTGCTTGATGGCAAACTGGTCCGGGTGCTGAGCTGGTATGACAATGAATGGGGCTTCTCCAACCGGATGGTCGACACCGCCGGGGTGATGGGCAAGTTTCTGTAACGGCGCGGTGAAATCCCGCTCCCCGCCGGGAAGGGCTAGGGGTGGGGGAGCAAGTCGAAGTCTCGCGTCCATGCTGGCTCAGTTCACCCCCACCCAGCCTCCCCCTCCGGGGGGAGGGGCTTTCGGATTGTTGGAGGAAGTATGACCAAATTCCGCACACTTGGCGATCTGGGTGACGTCCACGGTAAGGTTGCGCTTGTCCGGGTCGATCTGAACCTGCCGATGCAGGATATGTCAGTCACTGACGATACCCGCGTGCGGGCCTCGATGCCGACGATCCTTGAGCTTGCCGACAAGGGCGCGAAAGTGCTGCTGCTTGCTCATTTTGGCCGCCCCAAGGGCGCGCGGCATTCGGAGCTGTCGCTCAGCATGGTGATCGATGCGGTGCAGAATGTGCTGGGCCGCGAAGTCATGTTCGTCCCTGAAATCGCCGGGCCAGTCGTGGCACAGACCATCGGTATCCTGAGCCCCGGCGATATCGCGATCCTCGAAAACACGCGCTTTTGGCCGGGCGAGGAAGCGAATGATCCCGAGCTTGCCAAGGCGATTGCTGCCAATGGCGATTTCTATGTCAACGATGCCTTCTCTGCCGCCCACCGTGCCCACGCCAGCACCGAAGCCATAGCGCATCTAATGCCCGCCTATGCCGGTCGTTCGATGCAGGCCGAGCTTGAGGCATTGGAGAAGGCGCTGGGCCAGCCGGAAAAGCCAGTCGCGGCAGTGGTTGGCGGGGCCAAGGTTTCCTCCAAGCTGGATGTGCTGACGCACCTGGTCACCAAGGTTGATCATCTGATTATCGGCGGCGGGATGGCCAATACGTTCCTAGCAGCGCGCGGTGTTAATGTCGGAAAATCGCTGTGCGAGCATGATCTGGCCGCGACGGTAGAAGGCATCCTTGAAGCGGCGGACAAGGCCGGGTGCATCGTGCATTTGCCCTATGACGTGGTGGTCTCAAAGGAGTTCGCAGCCAATCCGTCCAGCTTGCGCACTTGTAACGTTCACGAAGTTGCCGCCGATGAAATGATCCTCGACATTGGCCCTGCCGCGGTTGAAGCGCTGGCCGATGTGCTGAAAACCTGCCGCACGCTGGTCTGGAACGGCCCGCTGGGAGCGTTTGAAACTCCGCCGTTCGATGCTGCGACAGTAGCGCTGGCCCGTACCGCCGCGGCGCTGACCCGCGAAGGCTCGCTGATCTCGGTCGCGGGCGGGGGTGATACAGTCGCGGCACTCAATCTGGCCGGAGTGGCGGACGATTTCAGCTATGTCTCCACCGCTGGTGGTGCCTTCCTCGAATGGATGGAAGGCAAGGAATTGCCCGGCGTGAAGGCCCTGGAGAAAGCCTGACCGCGGAGACCCGCTGAGGTTGCGATGCGCGCCTTCGCTGTTTATGGGCAGCCAACACATACGTATGTTAAACCAGGAAACGACCATGAGCACGACGCCGATTGTCCAGAAGATCCTCAGCAACTATGAATCCGACAGCCCGGGGGTGAAGGCCAATCTTCATCGTATTCTGATGCAGGGGCGGCTGGGCGGCACTGGAAAGCTGGTGATCCTGCCGGTTGATCAGGGGTTTGAACACGGGCCGGCACGCAGCTTTTCGGTCAATCCTGCGGCCTATGATCCGCATTACCATTACCAATTGGCGATAGATGCGGGGCTTTCCGCTTTTGCCGCGCCGCTGGGGATGCTGGAGGCGGGCGCAGCAACTTTTGCAGGCCAGATCCCGACGATCCTCAAGGTCAACAGCTCGAACAGCTGGGCCGCGGGCGTAAACAGCGCGCTGACAGGTTCGGTTGAGGATGCGCTGCGGCTCGGCTGTTCGGCGATTGGCTTTACCATCTACCCGGGCAGCGATGATTGCTTTGATATGATGGAAGAAATCCGCGACATGGCCGCTGAAGCCAAGTCGGTTGGGATTGCCACAGTGATCTGGTCCTATCCGCGCGGCGGCAGCCTGCCCAAATCGGGTGAGCTGGCACTGGATGTCGGGGCCTATGCCGCGCATATGGCGGCGCTTCTGGGTGCGCATATCATCAAGGTGAAGCTGCCAAGCGATCATATCGAACAGGCGGATGCCAAGAAGGCCTATGAAGGCTTTGACAGCTCAACCCAGGCCAAGCGCGTCGCCCATGTGGTGCAAAGTTGCTTTGCCGGCCGCCGGATCGTGGTTTTCTCAGGCGGCGCTGCCAAGGGCGCTGATGCGGTTTATCAGGACGCGCGCGACATCCGCGACGGCGGCGGCAACGGCTCGATCATCGGCCGCAACACCTTCCAGCGCGAACGCGGCGAAGCGCTGGCGATGCTGGACAAGATCATCGCGATTTACAAGGGCGGGGAATAGCAACTATGGATCGGCAGGCACTCTGCCCATGCGGAGCGGCCCAGCTTGAATTGCTCGGCGAACCACTGGGTCAGGTCTATTGCCATTGCGACGACTGTCAGCGTGCCCACGGCGCGGCCTATGTCCCGCGCGCTGTATATCCTCGTGAGTCCGTGAGGGTTGTGAAGGGCCGCACGGCAAGCTGGCTCAACCGGGTCCGGGCGATGGTGATCTGCGCTGAATGTGGGTCACACCTGTTTGGCGAACACGCCGATTATCCGTTTCGCGGGGTCAATGCAGGTAACTTCGCTGCTGGCCAGTTTGAACCCACGATGCATTTGTACTGCCGGTTTGCGCTGGCACCGGTGGGCGACGGATTGCCGCACTATCTCGACACACCCATGGCGTTTGGTGGCTCCGACGTGTTGGCGGACTGGTAATGGCGGGCCAAGGATATATCGATTTATAAGGGTGGGAAATGAACGACAAGCAGCCCTGGATCACGGTCGATGACACGATGCAGCGCGGTTATCGGTACCAGTTGGCGGCGCCAGTTGGCGCGCAATTCGGTGCCGGTTTTGAACCCGAACTCTCCCCGGCCGAAATGCTTGAGTTGGGGGTATTCGGCGGAAAGTATTTGACTGACTGCCGTGCGGAATTTCCTGCCGAATGGTTTGTCGACGCTCGCCTTTCGCCGTCAAAAGTTGATCGGGCCTGCAATCATTTTGGCGTTCTGGCGGGGCAGCCGTTGGCTGAGTGGCGGCGCAAAGGCTGGATCAACCCGGATGATCCGCGCGGCTGGTTTCAGTGGTATTGCCGCTATTTCATGGGGCGGCGGCATCCTGATGACACGCGGCAGATTCGCCGATGGCGCGCATTTACCCGGCATTCCGCTCAGATCCGCAGATATTGCGAGCCCGGCGATCCGTTCTGCCGCCCGCGCCAACGTCAGGCATTGTTGCAATGGGCCTATGACAGCCGGGTGATGTGATGATCTGCCCGCTGGGGATTGCGCTAAAGCCCGCCGGAGAATGTGAAGCCGAACCTGTAGTCCTCCGGATAAAGCGTTACATTTGTCTGCCTGCGCGGCATCACCTCGACGAGTTCAAGCGTCCCGTCGGCCAAAGGAATCGGCTTACCCTGGGTCATTTCCACCTGCTCGACCCGCGATCCCCATGAGATCGTAGCGCTGATCCGCACTTGCCCGGCCCAGACGCATTGCACGCCCTCGGGACAGCGGCTGTCTTCAAGCAGCCGGCGCGGCGTTACGCGCGGGCCGTCAACCCTGATCGTCTCGCTAAACCGGGCACGGGCTATGCCGTCGCCATTGGTGGTATAACTAACGCATCCGCTAAGGGAGAGCGCGACGAGCGGGATGAGTGCAAAGTGTTTCATGCCCCTATAACGTCGCAATGCGATGAATGGTTCCAGAATGTGCGGATGGGCGCTAGGGACGCCCCCATGTCCAGATGCCAACTCTACCTTATCTCGCCGCTCGAAGTCGGCGGCAATTTCCCCGAAGTACTTGCCAGTGCGCTTGACGCCCATGGGTCTTATGCGCCGGTGGCGGCGTTCCAGTTCCGGGTTAAAAACATGGACGATCACGCTGCTGCGTTGCTGGCTGAGCCGCTCCAGCGGATTTGCGCAGCGCGTGATGTGGCTTTCATCGTCAATGATTCGGTCAGTCTGGCTAAACGTCTGGGCGCGGACGGGGTTCATCTCGGCCAGCAGGACGGCGATCTGCGTGAGGCGCGGCAATATCTGGGCAAGGATGTCCAGATCGGCGTGACCTGCCACGGCAGCCGCCATCTGGCGCTGGAAGCGGGCGAGGCCGGGGCGGATTATGTCGCTTTCGGGGCGTTCTATCCCACCACCACTAAGGAAATAGTCCATACCGCCAAGGTCGCGTTGCTGCGCTGGTGGCATGTCTGGTCGGAATTGCCCTGCGTCGCAATCGGCGGAATCAGGCTCGAGAATGCGACCCCGCTGATTGAGGCTGGGGCCGATTTCCTCGCGGTGTCGTCCGGCGTCTGGCAGCATCCCGAGGGCCCGGAAGCGGCGGTGGCGGGATTTGTCCGCCTGATGAAAGAGGTCCGCTCGTTCGATCCCGCTGAGGCCGATCTGGTCGCGATCATGGAAGAATTGGGCGAGCCGCTGCCCGGAATGGATGAAGTGGATTGAGTTTTGCGGCGCGGTGTTCCTAATGCCGCCAGTTTGTGACATCACCCAGCGGATTGAACACCGATTGGAAGCAGCACTATGACCGCAGCCCCGCTTCGTGAACTGACCCTGCGCGGTATTCTGCTTGGCGCATTTCTGACGGTCTTGTTCACCGCCGCCAACGTCTATCTGGGCCTCAAGATCGGGATTACCTTTGCCACGTCGATCCCGGCGGCGGTGATCTCCATGGCAGTGCTCAAGGCCTTTTCGGGCGCGACGATTCAGGAAAACAATATCGTCCAGACCATCGCATCTGCGGCTGGAACGCTCTCGGCGATTATTTTCGTACTGCCCGGCCTGATCATGATCGGCTGGTGGACCGGCTTCCCTTATCGGCAATCGGTGGCGGTGATCGCGGTTGGCGGAATTCTGGGCGTGATGTACTCGGTGCCGTTGCGCCGCGCGCTGGTGACGGGTTCAGACCTGCCCTATCCCGAAGGCGTCGCAGCCGCCGAAGTGCTGAAGGTTGGCGCCGGGGTTGGCGGGGCGGAAGAGAACAAGCGCGGGCTGGCCGCGATCGTGCTCGGTTCGTTGCTGGCTGCTGGGTTTGCGCTGCTGGTTCGGATGAGGCTGGTGGCAGAAGAGGTGGGCGGCTCGGTTAAGCTGGGCGGCGGGGCGACCAGCCTTTCCGCCAGCTTCTCGCTCGCGCTGATCGGGGTCGGACACCTTGTCGGGATGGCGGTTGGCATTGCCATGCTGGTTGGCGTGGTGATCGGATGGATCGTGCTGTTGCCGCTTTACACTGCTGGCGGTCCGCCAGCGGGAGTGGAACTAGCCGACTTTGTTACCACCACTTTCCGCGAAAAAGTTCGCTTTGTCGGTGCCGGAACAATCGGCGTTGCTGCGATCTGGACCTTGCTGCGGATCATCGGTCCGATCGTTAAAGGCATTGCCAGTGCCTTGAATGCAGCACGGGTGCGCAAGGCGGGGCAGGGTAATACGCTGGCTCTGACCGAACAGGATTTGCCAATCGGCATTGTCTTTGGCACTATCATCGCCTCGATGATCCCCATCGGGCTGTTGCTGGCCAGCTTCGCCAGGGGCGGGCCGATCGAGGCAGCACTGGGCGGCACGCTGGTGCTGACTATCCTCTTTGTCCTTATCGCTGGTATCGTGATCGCTTCGGTTTGCGGCTATATGGCCGGGCTGATCGGAGCCTCGAACAGCCCGATCTCGGGCGTTGGCATCCTAGCGTCGCTCGGCATTTCGCTGCTGCTGGTGGGGATATTCGGGCAGGGTAATGATCCATCCGCCACCAAGGCGCTGGTCGCCTATGCTCTTTTCGTCACCGCCATCGTGTTTGGCGTCGCGACGATCTCGAACGACAATCTGCAGGATCTCAAAACCGGGCAACTGGTGGGAGCGACGCCTTGGCGGCAGCAGATTGCGCTGGTGCTGGGGGTGATCTTTGGTTCGCTGGTTATCCCACCGATCCTCGATCTGCTCAACAGCACGTTTGGCTTTCAGGGTGCGCCGGGCGCCGGGCCAGATGCGCTGGCCGCCCCGCAGGCGGCCTTGATTACGGCGATTGCACAAGGCGTTCTGGGCGGTGATCTGGATTGGCAGCTGATCGGCTTTGGCGCTGTAATCGGTGCAGTTGTCGTGCTGGCAGACGAGCTGCTACGCAAATCGAAACGCGGCAGTCTGCCGCCGCTGGCCGTGGGTATGGGCATCTATCTGCCGCTTGGACTAACCGTGCTCATCCCTGTCGGAGCGGCTATAGGCTATTATTACAACCGCTGGGCGGTGCACCAATCTGATCCTGCCTTTGCCGAACGGATGGGCGTGCTGGCCGCAACTGGCCTGATCGTGGGCGAAAGCCTGTTCGGGGTAGCCTTTGCTGGAATTGCGGCGGCAACGGGAAGTCCTGAAGCTCTGGCGGTGGTCAGCCAAAACCCTTGGGCGCCGCCGCTTGGGCTTTTCACTTTCATCGCTGCAGTGGTCTGGCTCTATGTCTGGACCCGGCGGACGGTCGCGCGCGCAATTGCCTAGCGGTTGTTGGTCACTTGCCGGATGCAGCGCAACGGACTGTCCGTGCCATTGGCATCGATCAGGCGCAGGAAGCTGTTTGAAACGCGGTGAAAGCGCTGACCTTTTTTAGGGCCGCTGGTTACTGCCACGGTGTCGCCAGTAAGCAAATAGGAGCCGCGCCCGCTGGCGGTGGCATAGCTTGAGGCGTTGATGATCGCGAAGTCCTGATCCGGCACCCGCAGTCCTGCTGGGCCAGAAGCATCGCCCGGCAGCTCGCAAACATAGGCACCAAGCTGCAAGGTTGCGATAGGCCCGCCAGACGCGGCAATAGCCGGACCGGCTGCAAGAGCAGCAAGGAGTGCAAGGATCCGCTTCATCGAATGGGTCATGGTGTCCTTTAGCTTAGCAGGAAATGAACGGCGCAGACAATGTCACACAGCTTGGTCACACAGCTTGCCGCCGCGCCCGCCCCGCGCTAAAGGCGCGCCTTTGCTATCTCCCGCTCTTTCAAATCAAAGGCACTCCCCCATGAAGATCAGCGGCGTGGACATTCGTCCCGGCAACATTCTGGAATATGAAAAAGGCATCTGGAAAGTTGCCAAGATCCAGCACACCCAGCCGGGCAAGGGCGGGGCCTTCATGCAAGTGGAGATGAAGAACTTGATTGATGGCCGCAAGACCAACGTCCGTTTTCGCAGTCAGGACACGATCGAAAAGGTCCGCCTCGATACCAAGGACTTCCAGTACCTCTACACCGATGGCGATATGCTGGTGTTCATGGACAAGGATAATTACGAGCAGATTACCCTGCCTGCCGATTTGCTCGGCGATGCAGCCGCTTTTCTGCAGGACGGCATGGATGTCGTGCTGGAGCTGTGGGAAGAACGGCCAATCAGTGTCGAGCTGCCCGAACAGATCGAAGCTACGGTTGTCGAGGCTGATGCCGTGGTAAAGGGCCAGACAGCCTCGTCCAGCTTCAAGCCCGCGATCCTTGATAATGGTGTGCGTGTGATGGTGCCGCCTTTTATCGGGGCGGGGACACGGATCATCGTCGATGTCTATGAGCGGTCCTATGTTGGCAAGGTAGGCTGAGCTAGATCATGGCAATTGTCTCCGGCATCGTCCGCGTCATGGAAAAAGCCGCCCGCAAGGCCGGGCAACGCCTGCGCCGCGACTTTGGCGAGGTTGAGCATCTTCAGGTTTCCCGCAAGGGGCCGGGCGATTTCGTCTCCAAGGCCGATCATGCCGCTGAGCGGACGATTTGGGAGGAACTTAAAGCTGCCAGACCTGATTGGGGTTTCCTACTGGAAGAATCGGGTGAGATTGAGGGCGATCCGAACAAGCCCCGCTGGGTCGTCGATCCGCTCGATGGCACGTCCAATTTCCTTCACGGAATCCCGCATTTCGCGATCTCGATCGCAGTGCAAGAGCCGCGGCTCGATGGTGAAGGCTGGGGGGATGTGACCACCGCGCTGGTCTATCAGCCGATCACCGACGAAAGCTTCTGGGCCGAGAAGACCCGGGGCGCATGGTTGCAGGACCGGCGCCTTCGCGTTTCGGGCCGCCGTCATCTCGATGAAAGCCTGATCGCCACTGGTATTCCCTTCGCGGGAAGGGGTGACGGGGCTGAATGGAGCAAAATCTATAGCGCGATTGGCCCGGAAGTTGCCGGCATTCGCAGGTTCGGCTCGGCAGCACTTGATCTGGCATGGTTGGCAGCTGGGCGGTTTGATGGCTTTTGGGAAACAAACCTATCCCTATGGGATACCGCTGCAGGCTGCTTGCTGGTGCGTGAAGCAGGCGGGTTTGTGACTGATTTCCGCGGCCGATCGCAGCCAATCTGCGATGGAGAAGTTCTTGCCGGCAACGATGTGCTGCACTCAAAACTGCACAAACTTTTGGCTGGAGCGCTTAAGGCTGGTTGAAGGATCTGGTGTAGGCCGCTAAGGCCCGCTCTACGATTTGAAAATCGAAGTTGGGCGCGGCTGAATGAGCGGCGCGGGATATGCGGGCGTGGTGGAATTGGTAGACGCGCGGGATTCAAAATCCCGTTCCGAGAGGAGTGCGGGTTCGATTCCCGCCGCCCGCACCACCGAACAGTGATGGTTTTTTCAAGAGTTGACGCGATTTCGCGCGTTAGTTGTCCGGCGGATCGTTTCCAGCATGATCTTATTGACCATAGCGGCGCAGGCGAAGGTTGAGGGCGTTAGCGCAGATTAACTCAGCGCTGTGTTTACTTCCGCTCAGTTACAATTTTGAACAGCCAGTTTCAAGTCCAAGAGTTTTTGACTACCAACACCTACGGACCCGCAATTTTCTTGTGAGAACGCTCACATCAAAAATGGCTTGGTGTTCGAATGGCGTCGGCCTTGTGCGTGCCAAAGGTCATTAATCCCAGCGCAGTGATCAAGACCGCAATGATAAACCAGCCTAATGCGCTAAAGCCGCCAACATCGGCCACAGCACCAGCTGTCATCGGGCCCATCGAACCGCCTAGCGTTGCGAATGCTGGTTGTGCACCGGCCAGCCTACCCGAAGGATCAATCATGGCCAGTCCGCCCAGAAAGGACGGCGTCAATACGGCTGGCAAGACGATCCAAAACGGGATGCTGACTAGGTAGCTGAGTTGGTTGCCGCTCATGGAAAGTCCGAACGCGGTCGCGCACATTAAGCCACCTACCAAAACCAGCGGTCGGGTGCTGCCAAATCTGGCACCCACAATGCCTGCCGCGATGGGGCCAGCGATCGTAAGAATGCCGCCGACAAAAAAGGCCAGACCGATCGTCTGGAGTGCAACATCCGCCTTCACTCCAATGCGTTCAATAAAGGCACCCATTCCGGCAATCGCGAAATAGAAAATTCCCATGCCGACAAGTGCGATCCAGCCCGCGTTGCTGCCAAGCAGGGCCATGCTCATTCCGTCTTTGGCGATGCTGCCCGCTGTATCTGACGCGATAGGTGAGCTGGGCGCGCGAGTATTGGGCACAGCGGGCAAGAAAAACAGCCCTGCGACCGCGAGCAGAGCATAAAAACCATAAGCAGCCTTAAAACCGCCAAATACCAACACACCTGGCACGGTTAGCGCCAGGATCGACAAATAGGCGCCAACCGAAGCGTTGATCCAACCATAGGTCATCTCAGGCTTTTTTGTGCGCGCCGCCGTAGCCATCACGACACAAACGACTAGCCCTGTTCCCAAACCGCCTATTGCCTGGAAGGCGGCCATCATGGCGATGCTTGTCGCCAAGAGCGCGAGTGCGTGGCCGAATGCGACCAGCACAAGACCAATTGCTATAAGCTTTCTGGCCGAATGGCGAGTAATCAGCCTTGTTCCTGTCAATGCCGCCAACGCCACGCAAAGGCCTTGTGCGGTTGCTACAAAACCAGCCTCAGCGCCGGAAGCACCAAAGTGAGTCATGGTCGCGCCGATGTTGAAAGCAACCGTGAGTGCTTCAGTGAAGGCCGCCATCATGACGAGAATGAGGCCAACCTGCTGCACTCGGGTGATGGGCAGCGTGGTCGGATCAGCCATTGCCGCGGGCTGGCTCAACTGCGGACCAAACGGCCGGGCCGCGCGCCAGTATCGACATCGTTTTTCCGTGTCTGCACACCGTTAACGAAGGTTGCCAGATAGCCCGATGCAGGTTGCAGGATGCGCGTTCCGCCCGCAGGCAGATCGCTTCTTACCTCCAGTGCGCCAAGCTTCAGCCGATCAAAGTCGATCACATTGATATCCGCACGCTTGCCAACTTCCAGCGAACCCCGGTCGGCCATCCCGTAAAGGTCAGCATTCCGTTTCGTCTGCTTGGCAACGATGAATTCAAGCGGAAGGCCCTCGCCGCGCGTGCGATCACGGGCCCAGTGGATCATCTGATATGTCGGCGCGACACCGTCAAAAATCAGGTTCACATGCGCACCTGCATCACTGAGGCCGGTGATCGTGTCTGGATGGAGGAGCATTTCACGGATGACATCGAAATTGCCGTCATAGAAATTGGCACCAAGAAGAATTGCGAAATTCCGCCCGTCATTGCCAACGAGGAAATCATACATGAACTCATCTTCGCTCTGGCCAGCTGCCTTGGCGCGCTCGGCAAAGCATTTGTCCTTGGTTGGCTCATAGTCGATTGGCAGATCGAGTTCGTACAAGTCAGTCGCGGCATGTTTGAAAATCATATGCGCGTTGGCCATCATCCCGCCCTTGCCAGAGGGCACATCGACGTCAGACAGGATCGCTGCCCGCACTTCTGGCTTTTGCATCTCGGCCAGTCTCTGTGGCAGAGGCAGGTGTGCAAGCTTTAGATATGTCCCGCGGGCCTGGAACATGTGATAGGTCTGGATCGTGGTAACGAGGCCGATGGGGCGCGAGGCGACCTGCGGGAAAAGGTTTGCCCCGCCTCTGTTGCATTCGTCAACCTGAGCCAGAACTTTGCGCCAATGGGACTGATGGTCGCGATTTTGCACGGTCGTGAAGGTTACGGGCCGCTTGCTGATGTGGGACACTTTGTCCAACAAGGCCACTTCTTCCTCCAGGGTCGTATGCTCACCGCCCAATGCTGCCAGATCGCCAACGGTGCCGCCAGGGATGAGTTCGAACACCCCCCGACCCGCGCGGCCCATTGCTTCGGCCAAAGCGAGGACCTCTTCGTCAGCGGCATAGGTGCCAGGGATGGGGACGCCTGACATCGTGCGATGCCCAATCGTCCGTGACGTGGAAAACCCAATAGCACCGGCTATGAGCGCCTCTTCGACAAGATCGGCCATCCGTGTCATATCCTCAGCCGTCGCCGCTTCGTTTGCCCGTCCTCGCGCGCCCATGACATAGTTGCGCAAGGCCGCATGCGGGACTTGTGCACTGATATCGAGCGCATATTTTCGGGTGTCGAGATAATTCATATATTCGGGAAAGCTTTCCCACGCACCCCATGGAACGCCTTCGTACAGTGCGGTGCCGGGGATATCTTCAACTCCCTCCATGACCTCAATCAATTCATGCTCTCCGCCAGGAAGGGCAGGTGCAAAGCCAACGCCGCAATTGCCCATGACCACGGTAGTAACGCCGTGGCTGGCAGAAGGGTCGAGCTGATCATCCCAGCACACCTGACCATCATAATGGGTATGAACATCGATAAAGCCGGGGGTGACAATTGCCCCCCCGGCGTCAAGTGTTTCGCGCGCGGCGGCGGAGATTGACGGCGCGATTTCGACGATGCGGCCATCCTTGATACCGATATCGCCTATCATCGGGGAGCCGCCCAAACCGTCAATGAGCTTTCCGCCTTTGATTATCGTATCAAGCATTGTCGTCCTTTCCAAAAATCAAAAAAGTAATGCCCACCCGCATTAGAGGGGTGAACCGCATAGGCGCGTCATTTGGGCGCAAGCATCTTGGTAAAATCGTATTTTTCACCTGTTTCTGAAACACCCAGGAACAGGCTCAATATTGCATCGATGTGCCGCTCGACTTCGGCCTCGTCGAAGACATCGACCCCAAAGTTCTTTTGAATCTCCGAAGCCACCATGAAGATTGAGGTCGTTGCCGCCACATTGATGTAGTGGAGATGCAGGGCTGGAATATTGTTAGGATAAACACCCTGTTCTTGCGCTAGCGCAACAGACGCAACGGCGCGACCGCTGAACGGCCGGATGAAATTTTCATTCAGCCAATCGAGCCGCTCGCTCTCATGAATGGTCTCAAAAGTGACGATACGGTGTAGTTCAGGATACTTCGCGTTGAAGCGTACATAATGGCCAGTGACGTTGATTATCCGTTCCCGCGGCGTCATGCTGGCCCATTGCGCTTCGTCTTTATGCACTGCCTCATCCATCAGCCCCGAAAGATAGGTTATGCAAGCGCACCAAAGATCGCGTTTCGAAGCATAATGATAACGGATGGAACCGTGATTTACCCCGGCAAGGTCGGCAATCTGCCGCACCGAAGCGCCAGCATAGCCAACTTTGCCAAAGACCGTCACGGCCGCCTTGAGCAGCTTTGACCGTGTATCCAGTTCAAGACCCGTACTCATGGTAACTCCACCTAAAGGCTGCGAGCCCGAAGCCCGCAGCCCCATAGTTCAGAAAGACTTTTTTATGCGAATACCGTATGTCGCGGGTTCACCAGAAAAGCGATTTGAAACTATCTCGGTGGGTCGAACAATTGGAACCACAATGCCGCCGGAATAATATCTTTTATCCAGAATATTGGTCCCGAACACCGCGATATTCAGGCCATTCAAGACGTCCAGATCCAGATCAACCTGGGCATTGAGCAAGCCATAGGGTGCAAGCGCACCCTCATCAGCCGGCAGAAGCGCAGACACGCCCGGCGATGTTAGTGTGGTTTCCCCGATCCAGAAATAGTTGGCCTGGATCTCCAGATTCGCCTTGTCAGACACAGCCACTTCATAGCGACCCGATAGGCTATATTGCCATTTCGGACCCCCAATAGGTTCATCGCTGCGGTTCAATGGACCATCAACAAATTCATCATATTTCCCGTCTGTATGGCCAAGTGTGCCCGACAATGTCAGACCCGGCACCGGCGTTACCGTAGTTTCGAGCTCAAAGCCCTTGAGCGTCGCCTTGGCGGCGTTGCGCAATATGGTGACAGGGAAGTTCGCCGGATCAAAGCTCGTGCGCTGGATGTCCTTATATTTGCTGTAATATCCAGCGGCATTGAAGCGCAGCTTGTTATCCCAAAGATCGGCTTTCAGCCCAATTTCATAGTTGGTCAGCGTTTCTGGCCTTACGATGGTTGAAAGCTTGTCCTGATCAATCCCGCCGCTGCGGAAACCGCGAGAATTGCTTACATAAACAAGCACATCAGGCGTAATCTTGTAATCCAGACTGGCGAGCCACGTCCAACCGCTAAAGCTGGCGTTGGCACTGGCAATTGGCGCACCGACCGTCAAGTCACGCACCTGGCGGTCTTCATCTGTGTAACGCAAACCAGCGGTCAGTCGCAGTGCATCAGTTATCGAGAAGCTGTTTTGGGTAAACACCGACCAGCCTTCATTTTTGGCTGCTGTGGTCTGGAAGATGCCAAAGCCTGGGATGAAATCTTCATCAAAGCCAGATTCGTTCGAATAAAAGGCGCCGATCTGCCAATCGAGAAGATCGTTCAAAGCGGATCCATTGAAACGCAATTCTTGTGCAAAAATATGGGAATCCTGTGCGAGTGCGACACCGGTGGCCGGAGATGCTTGATAGCCGAGTGAGGCAACCTGATCGCGGTAACTGGTGATCGAGTTAAGTGTAGCGCCGCCAAGATCGACTGATAGAGTCCCGTTCAGGTTCCAATCCTTCGACCTGGTAAAGGACGGGGATATCCCCAGGTCGTTGCCGACATAGATATCCGGGTCGGCTGTTTTTAACGCAAGAAAGCCCCCGAAAACTGAGCGAAGCGAACGAATGATCGGGCCTGCTTCATCCTGGTCATGATAATCGGCATTGATGCGCAGCGACACTTTGTCGGTTGGCTCAAACAAGACCGAAGCGCGAAGGGTCAGCTCATTGTCGTCTGCCAGTTGTCTGCCAGACGTTAATCCGCGACCGTAACCATCACGATGGCTCAAGGCCGCGCCAACGCGCACCGCAAGCTTATCGTCGACCAACGGGATATTGGCGACCATTTCAGCATCGGTCCGGTCATAGTTGCCGAGTGTGAATTTCGTATAACCGCCAAGCTCGTTGAACTCAGGCGCTTTGGTAACGATGCTGACAGCGCCGCCGGTTGTGTTCTTCCCGTACAGTGTTCCTTGCGGGCCTTTCAGAACCTCCACCCGTTCGACATCAAACAAGTTGGTCAATGCCGTACCGCGCGTGACCGGCGCGCCATTGATATAGATGCCCACAGCCTGGTCGGCGTTAAGCGTCAGGAAGCCAGCGGTTTGCCCGCGCAGGGTGATGTTCGAAAAAGTAGGACCGGCCGCACCGTTTGGAAGAATATTGAAGTTGGGCGTAATCTTGGCCAGGTCGGAGAACTCTGTAAGCCCCGCATTCTCGAATGTTTCGCCTGAGAACGCTGTAATCGAAATCGGAACGTCCTGAATATTCTCCTCAACCTTCCGCGCGGTTACGAGAATTTCCTCGTTCTGGGCGAATGCGGGCATGCTTGTTATGGCAAGCGCGCCGATGATGGCGCTGGCGCAAAGGAAGCGCAAGGCGCGGCGAGACGGGCGTTGAATTTGATCCTCAGTCATAGCAGTCCTTCTCCGGTTTGCCCGACTTTCGGAGCGTGGACCCTAATTGATAGGTAGCCACGTACGGGCTCGTTCACCCCACCGTCTAATGCGAATGCATGAAACGCAATGAGGTGGATCTTGTTATCGCGGCTCGCGTTAATCCAATACTGTCTAAAATGATACGATCGGATAAAACATGCATGTGGGAGGCTTTGTTCTACCCGGCAGCGTCATCTTTTAGATTCTATCCAGGGTGAAAGCGCTTTGGGCTTGGCTGTGTTGTTTTGCCTGGTCCAACAGGATGCCCCACCTTGCCCGGCGTGGCTGTCGCGCGCGTGGCTGCGCGCGCAAGGGTTCCTGCGTGAGGCGATCTGGACGCGCGTCATGGCCGTTCGGTTGACGACAGGAAGCAGGGGAAGGGGGCGCAAAGGCGGCTTAGGAGCCCCCTTATTGCGAAACCTTGTCACAGCAGATGTCCGGTGAACTGGCTTGAAAGGCCAATTCTAGGCCCCATAACTCGTTTCGCGCGCCATCTCTTTTAACATTTGCGCACAACCCAATTCGCATTATGGCACAAGTATATAGGTTGAGGTCAGTTAGGGATGGGGCGTGCGAAACAACAGGACATGCTGCGACCAGCGCGGAATGCTGCCTATGCCACTCTGTTTGGAGATTTTCAGTTAACGTCAGCAGATGGCACTGATATCTTGATTTCCAACCGGCGGGCCAGGGCATTGTTTGCTATGCTATGTTTGGCCCGCGACGATTCATTAGACCGCGACTATCTAAGTAAATTGCTGTGGCCCGGCAGGTTTGAGGCTCATGCGAAAGCCAGTTTGCGGCAGTGTTTGCTTGATTTGGGGAAGCTGCTTTCAGCCCATGATTGCAATATTCTGGATGTGACGCGAAGCCGTGTAGGCCTTAACGCCGCGGCTATTCAGACAGACTTTGAAGACTTGGAAAGTGCCCTAACACAGGCGCGATATGCGGATGCGGCAGATCGGCTCATATCTATCGGCACAAGCCCGCTGCTTGACCAGATGGAATTTGGCGATGCTTTCAATGCCTGGATTACGAAGCACCGCTTTGAGGCAGAGGGCCGATTGCACGCAGCCATTCTAAATGCGCTCGCAGTGTTGGAAAAGGATGGAGATACTGCTGGACATACAAATCTGCTGAATGCCTGGGCTGCACGCGATCAATCAGCTGTGCACAAGGTTGAGACGGCGACGGCGAGCGGTAAGACGCGGATTGCGGTTTTGCCCTTTCATTCCCTCGATGCCCAAGACGGGCATGATTATTTTGCCGACGGGATGGTGGATGAACTGATCACGACGATGGGTCAGGTGCCGCAATTGCTGGTTGCAGGGCGCACCTCATCCTTTCACTTCCGGAACAGCGATCTGGCATCCCCCGGCATTGCCGAAACTCTGCGCGTGGCGCATTTGATCGAAGGGTCTGTTCAGCGGCAAAGTGATCGGGTCCGCATCTTCGTGCGGCTGATCGATGGTGCGACTGGCTTTGAAAGCTGGGGACATCGCTATGATGGTTCATTGGATGATATTTTTGCGCTGCAGGAAACCGTCGCCCGGGCGGTAACGGCGGCGCTGGCTGAAAAGCTGGGGCTTGTCATGGATGTGCCGTTGGTGCGCGGGATGACGAATAGCAAAGCGGCCTATGATCTTTATCTCCAAGGCCGCGCGCTTAATGCACGCTTGTTTGGCGATGGGGTTCTCAGTCGCGCAGTTGAGTTGCTTGAGGAAGCGGTTGCGCTTGATCCGAACTTTGCCGAAGCATGGGTTTTGCTTGGCGATGTGCATCAACGCATCGGGATTTACCTCGCTGGCACCAGCCAGGCCGAAGCCTCCGCCACCATGGCGGATTGCGTCCGCAAGGCGATGGCGATCAAGCCCAATTTGGGGATGGCGTATGGCTTGCTTAGCCTGCACCAGTTTACTCAAAACAACATCGTTGGTTCCCTTGATCTGGCGTTCAAGGGGTATAAGGTTGAACCGAACAATCCGTCGGTAGCGGTAAGGTTGGGCACGCTATTGCTGTTTTGCGGGTTAACACGCGAAGGTATGCGCTATATTGATGAGGCCATTGATCAAGACCCGGTCGATGGCAGACATTATATGTGCCGCTCTGCGGGGCAACTTAATTTGGGCGATGTCGATGCAGCTATTGCAGATGCCCAAAGATGCGTCGATCTCGGCTTTCCATCCATGTGGTTGGGCGTCGCTCATGCAGCCGCTGGCAACCATGATGCTGCCATCGAATTCTATCAGCAAACCCGTTTGATGATTAACAACAGCATTCCTCCGCCAAGCGGGGTCACGCCCATGTCCGCCGAGATGATTGATGCTTATTGGCTTGTTGCGGCAAAGGGCGTGTGCAGTGGGCGGCCTGAGGATCGGGAAACCTATTGCCGCACGCTCGATTTTCTTCACTTTACGATGGTCGAAAAGGAACATCTGGCGATTACCCTGCCAGCCGTGTTCATGGGCTATGCCGATATGCTGTTCAAAACCCTGGGCGCGCGCATCACTCTCCAGAACCTCGCCTGCCTGATCTCGATCTGGGCCGATATCGACCCCATTCGGCAAATCTGGCAGCACCCCGAATTCATCCCCTTCGCCCAGCGCATCGGCATGGCGGCGGCGTGGGACAAATATGGCTGGCCCGACCTCCTGCCGCCGCCCAGCAATCACATCAAATGAGAACTGACGCTTTATTGACGCTTTATTGACGGTAGCGCGGATTGACGGATGACGTAGCGTAACCGCACTATCCTCCCCAAGGGAACGCAGACATTCTGAAGCTTTGGGCGGTCCGGGAAACCCCGGTTTTGCGCGGGGGAAAGCTATATCTGCGGCGTTGAGGACTAAATGGGCGCACAACTCCAATCAAAGGCCGCCATAGCGGACTAGCCGGGCGCATCATCCGCCTGGCTGGACAGTGTCGAGCGGCTGGGCAATGCGCTGCCGGATCCTGTGATGATTTTCATCGTACTGATCGGCGTGCTGATGGTCATGTCGGCAATCGGTGCGGGGCTGG
>JANOKC010000112.1:0-7000 GCA_031419035.1 Novosphingobium sp.
CCCCATCACTGTCGGAGGCCAATCAAATCAGGTTACGCGTTTCTTCAATGCGGCAAGCGCGACCGTCAAGGGAATCGAAGCTGAGGCAACTATTACGCCGACCGAGGGGCTCATATTGCGCGGTGTGCTTGGCTATCAGGACGCCAAGTACAATAGCTATGTAACCCCGTTGCCAGCAGGCTATGATCTATCCACCGCACCGCTCGATCGGGCACCAAAGTGGCAATGGTCGTTAGATGGCACATATACAGCTCCGATCGGCGATGATTGGAAGGTGACGCTAAATGGCAATGTGAACTATTCAGGGCGTAACCTCTTCACCCAATCAATTACCGATGCCCGTGACAATACGTTCCTGCGCTCCCGCACCTTGCTCAACGCGTCGATCACCATTTCCCAGACGGACGATAAATATTGGCTACGGCTGGTTGGCAAGAACCTTGGCGACAAGCGCTATGAGACTGCGAGCCAGGTGGTCGGAGGTCTTTGGACATTCACCCTGTATGGCCCACCGCGTTCTTACGGTGTGGAAGCTGGTTTGAAGTTCTAGAAACAAGAGGCGCTATCATGCGACGCAGCTGGCAAGCCATTTTCCTCGCTGCGTCGCTAGCCCTTGCAGGCTGCGGCAGTCAAAGCCCTGCTGACAAGGTCGGCGGTGAGCGGATCACCTCGACCGACGAACTCCAGTCGCGTAGCGGCCCGACGATTGATGTCGAGAATCATCCCGGCAAGGGACTCTTTCTGGCAAACTGCGCAGGCTGTCACAATGGCGGTGTGCCCAAGGCACCGCAGCAGGTCTGGCTTGAAATGATGGCGCCGGACGCGATCCTAGCGGCGATGAATGGCGGGATCATGGCGCAGCAGGCGGCCAAGCTTTCGGGCGATGAGCGGCGCCAGATTACCGAGTACCTCGTTCGCACACCGCTTGCGAATTACAAACCGCCACAGCAGCCACCGATGTGCGATGCCCGGCAGACCGGATTTGATGCAGCCTCTCCGCCTGCGCGGGTCGGCTGGGGTCACGATAACCGACGCTTCACACCGGCCAGCGTTGCCGGGCTGACCAACGACCAAGTGCCGACGCTGAAGCTCAAATGGGCGATGGCCTACCCCGCCGCTATTCGCGCGCGATCGCAGCCCGCCATCGGCTGGGGGGCGGTGTTTGTCGGCAGCCATGACGGCACCGTCTACGCGCTCGATCTGGATAGCGGCTGCACCAAATGGCGCTTCCGGGCCTCGGCCGAAGTGCGGACCGCTATTGTCGCGGACCCGGCGAGCAAGCGGCTCTATTTTGGCGACGTTCTGGCGCGCGCCTATGCGGTCGATGCGATGACTGGCAAGCTGATCTGGCAATCAAAGCTCGATGACCACGGCAACGCGACCATCACCGGATCACCGACTCTTGGCGGAGGACAGCTGTTTGTGCCAATTTCATCGCTCGAAGTCACAGCGGCGGCTGATCCCGCATACGCTTGCTGCACATTCCGCGGCTCGGTAGTCGCGCTTGATCCTGCCACCGGAAAGCAGCGGTGGAAGCATTACAGCGTCACAGCCACGCCAACCGCACAGGGCAAAACCAAGAGCGGGACGTCGATTATTGCGCCATCGGGTGCGCCGATCTGGGGCAGCCCGACATATGACGCTGCCACGAACCGCGTCTATTTTGGCTCCGGCGAAAATTACTCGTCGCCCGCCGATGGCAACAGCGATGCGGTGTTTGCGGTTGATGCCAAGTCCGGTAAGCGCCTGTGGACCGCGCAATTAACTGCGGGCGACGCCTGGAATGTCGGTTGCATGATGGGCAACGACAATTGCCCTAGGGAAAAGGGTCCGGATCTTGATGTCTCACCATCGGTTCAGGTTGTGCCGATTGCCGACGGCAAGACCATGATTGTGGCGGGGCAAAAGTCCGGCGATGTCTATGGGCTCGATCCCGTCAGCGGAAAGTCGGTCTGGAAAACCAATCTCGGGCATGGTGGAACGCAGGGCGGCGTCCATTTCGGAATGGCTGCGCAGGGCCGGCTGATCTATGTGCCGATCAACGACATGGCCGATACACGCGATGGCCGCGAGTATGACGCAAAGCGCAGAGGAGCAGGCATTCACGCCATCGACGCGGCGACCGGGCGCGTGTTTTGGAATACGCTTGCCGACAATGTCTGCGGGAAAAGGCCTAATTGCGATCCCGGCATTTCATCGGCCATCAGCGCAATCCCCGGGCTCGTTTTTGCCGGCCATCTCGATGGGCGTTTCAGGGCTTACGAAGGGCGCAGCGGCAAGCTGCTATGGTCGGTCGATACGACCAAAGACGTCCGTACGATCACCGGAGAAATGGCCCATGGCGGCAGCATGAGCGGCCCTGGGGCGGCGATTTCAAACGGCCATGTGGTCGTCAATTCGGGGTATGGGTTGTATTATCACAGCCCTGGAAATCTGCTGATGGTCTTCACCCCCGGCGGCAAATGACCTTCACGCAGCGCCGCCGACATTGAAATAGTCGGGAATGCCCGCAGGCCAGTTGACCCCCCATTGGTTCTGGCCGCCATCGACATTGATGACCTCGCCGGTAATGAACTTCCCGCTTGGAGCGGCGAGATAAATTACCGATTCTGCGATGTCCCAGGCGTCTCCGCGCTGCTTCATCGGGTTGGCAAGATGGAAGCGCTTCAATGCTTCATCCGGATAGACGCCAAAGCCCTCTGTCTCGACGATACCGGGTGCAACGCAGTTGACGCGGATCCTGTGCGGAGACCATTCGGTCGACAGGGTTTTTGAAAGATACAGCACACCGGAACGGGCAGCGCAGCAATGCGCACTTTGCGGCATGCCGCGTTCGGTCGTTGCCACGATATTGACGATGTTGCCCGGCTTGGCGGCTGCGATCCAACGCTTGGCGGCCTCCTGCATCATCCACCAGGTACCGTTGAGATTAAGATCCATCACGGCAAGCCAGCCCTTGCGGCTGAAATCGATCGCGTTTTGCGGGAACTGTCCGCCTGCGTTGTTGACCAGCGTGTCGATCCTCCCATAGCGTTCGAGCACCGCATCGAGCATCTCCTCGACCTGATCCGGTTCCCGGATCGACATGGCGGCAACCATCGGAACCTTGCCGACAAGCGTCTCTATGGCAGCCTGCACTTCCTCGATCTTCGAGGCTGTCCGGCCGCACAGAACGACATTGGCGCCCAGTCGTGCGGCCAGAAATGCCATCGCCTTGCCCATCCCCGTCCCGCCGCCGGTTATGATGACCGTCTGATCTTTCAGCAGATCGTCGCGATAAACTGTGGGATGCGCCGCCAGCTCTTTGTTCGTGAACCCAAAGCGCGGCCGGGCTTTGCCGTCAGGATTGGTTTCTGTTTGCGCGTTCATCATGCGGCCTCAACCCAATTTTCCAGAAGCGGCTCGACGCGCAAATGCGACGGAATCCGGTTGGACCCGATCCGCCGATCCAGCTCTTCGTGCCAGTGGTAAATGCGACGTTCCTGATAATTGAGCGGTATGCCTTTGAACCCTGGCGATTCAACGGATTCCTGAATTTGGGGGGCAAACTGTGTGTCTTCAAACAGGATGCGTTCAAAGTTGTCTATCCGGGCCTGCCACAGCGGTGACAAATCTTCCTTGGCTATACGCGGTCCAAACCAATGGCATTCAATCCGCATAGTCGTCGCCGTTCGCGGCCAGAACACCAGCATGGGCAAGCCCGAAGCTGATGGAGGCATCACGATGTTCGGATAGATGTTGTAGCTGACATTATTGTCCTTCGGAACGTCGGTGACGGTCGGTATTTCCGGCATGCCTTTGGTTCCAGGATCGATCCAGTCAGGCTTGCGGTTTGGCGTGACCATCCGCGAGTGCCCGCCCGGCCAGAGCGTGATTGCGGTACCTCGATGATCAAGAAAGCGATCCACCGTGTTCTGGTGGATTGATTTGAGGTGATAGACTTCCAGAAATGCATCGAGCAAAACTTTGACGTTGCAAGCAACATCATAGCCGCGCGAGTTCACCAGCATCAGATTGCCCGGCTGAAACTGGGCGAGTTCTGTGGCAACCGGTCCCAGTGACTCGATCAGCGGCGCTGCCACGGGGTCTTCATTTAAGAAAATCCATCCACCAAGTGTCTCGCAACGCACGGAAATAAGCGACCGACAGGAAAAATCGAAGTCAACGAAGTCTCGCTTGTCACGAATCGCCGTTAATTCTCCTTCAAGCGTATAGCTCCACCCGTGATAACCGCAGACAAAGCCGCGCGATTGTCCTGCATCCTCTTTCACAAGCGGTCCGCCCCGATGGCGGCACGTGTTGTAGAAGGCACGGATGGTGCCGCCTAAATCGCGGACGATCAAGATTGGCGATCCTGTATTTCTGGTCAGTAACCAGCTTCCCGGTTCGGGCAGTTGATCTTCATGCGCGCCATAGAGCCAGCTCCGTTTCCACAGGCCTTCCTGCTCAAGCGCCAGGAATTCGGGATCGACATATCGGCCGGCAGGGATGTCCGCCAGTTTAGGAAAACCTTGAGGCGGCGCGATACGCGCGGTCTCAAAATTCATCTGTTCCTTAACCCGATCGATCGCCGCAGGGTCCAATGTCGCACTCCTCCAAAGCTACAAGTGTATTGGCTAGCACAAAAGGAACAAAAAACAATCATGCCTGTCTTTTTTATCGCGTCCGGGCAGAAATCAAGTTAACGGCTATGCAGCGGAAGCCCGAGGCGACAGACTTGATTTCACTTATCGCAGAAGCGGAATTGCCGGTCGGCACGAACCGCGCCTTTGACGTCAATGGTCAGTCCATTCTGGTTGCTCGGACAGCGCATGGCATCTTTGCGATCGAAAATCGGTGCAGCCATGCTTTTCAGACGCTTGAGGGGGGCAAGATGAAGGCGGTGCATATATTTTGCCCCTTGCATGGCGTGCGCTTCGACATGCGGGATGGATGTCCATCCGGAACGCTGACCGATCGGCCAATTCGCACCTGGCCGATATCGATTGTCGATGGAATGGTGGTTATCGGGATCGATAAAACATGAAGCGATTGTTGCATATTGAGTCAAGCCCGCGCGGTTCCCGCTCTCGATCGGGAGCAATTGGCGACCATTTCCTGCAACGTCTGGCGGCTGCCAACCCGGAGCTGGAAGTAGCCACGCTCAACGTTTTTGATGCCGATCTGCCCCCGTTTGATCGGGTCGCAATTGAAGGGCGCTATGGGCTGCTCATGGGCGATCCGGTGCCGCCCGAGCAGCAAAAAGCCTGGGACGATTTGCGAGCAATCGCCGATCATTTTCTGTCGTTCGACAGCTGGCTTCTTACGGTGCCAATGTGGAATTTCGGTTTGCCCTACCGACTGAAGCACTATGTCGACCTGGTTACCCATCCGGGCCTGACATTCCACAACGATGCCGCCGGTAACGTCCAGGGGCTGGCTGCTGGAAGGACCGCAATCATTATCGCCGCCAGCGCCATGCCTTTCGGCACCAGTCCGGAAATCGACAGGCTTGATTTTCAGCTATCATACTTGCGCGAGTGGCTGGGTTTCATCGGAGTTACAGACATTCACGCTATCCGCGTTGCCGGAACCTTCGGGCCAGATGAGGCCGTGGCGGCAACGATGGCAAATGCGCGGGCAGATGCCGATCTGCTGGTCGATCAGGTGGCAACCTGGCCAGCCCGGATGTAAACCAGATTGATGCTGGTAAAGCTGACCACGGTTTCTCCGGCCTGATTGATCATCTTGTACAGCGTCATTGCTGTCCCGCGATTCTTGCCGGTCCGCGATGGCGTCAGCCCGGTTATCTCCGAAGTGACGTGCACCGTGTCCCCTGCCCGCAGCGCGGTCTTAAGCCGAAGGTCGTCGAAACCGACGCCGCAGACAAAGTCAATATCACCGTTGATCTGGTGATCTAATTGTCGCCATAGCGCAAGGACATGGATTCCGCTCGCAACGACTTCGCCAAAATGGGAATCCCTTGCGGCAACCACGTCGCTATGGAACCACTGCGGATCGTATTGACGTGCAAAGGCCACGATCTCTGCCTGAGTGACAGCTATCTCCTGCGATTGTCGGCACTCGCCAAGCTGCAGATCTTCGAATGCGCGAGCCGGCCTGATCAAGCGGCTTCGAACTTAGCTGCCGGCAGGCACACGCTATCAAGGTCAAGTACATGGGTCAGGCGGCCAAGTGCCATCCACGCGCCGATACAAAACGTCATATCAACGATCTCGGCATCGCTAAACAGTGCATGCATTTGGATCCACAAGTCTTCGTCATACTTGACCGTCTTGGGTGCACTTCCTAAGCGATCAGCATACTCAATTGCCAGGCGTTCCCGCGCGGAAAAACACGATGCATCCCGCCAGTTTTCGACCTCTGCATAGAACTGCTCATCTGGAACCGGATCGCCGCGGGCGCTGACAGCCAGCCCCGGATCAATGCCGGCACGTTCAAGAAATCCGCCCAGATCCCGGTCCGACCGCATCCCAATGCACAGCTCGCATCCGTTGATCTGAGCAGTACGCATTCGGGCAGCTTCGAGCTCACGAAGCGACAGGAGCGATTTGGTGTAAACCGTATGAGCATAGCTTGCCGCCGCACCGCCAATTTCAGGCGCATAGTGGCTCCACACATAGGCCGATGGATCGTTTGCAAACGCATCAGGGACATGTACATTTGGCACGGCGTTACTCCTCAGCAAAGGGATAGCGCAGCTTAGCCGAACCAGGGTAAAGGACAACAGTTCTCGCCAGCCCATATGCAATTCTGTTCCGAGTAATATTTTCCCTGTTATTCTGAAAAAATTCCCTGTTCTTTGGAGTAGGGAATATCACGAAATAACTGTGGGAATTCGTGGCCTTGGCTCCACCTGCAGCGCAGTAAATCACCCAAATTGTGAAAAATTCCCTACGAATTCCCGTATAGCAGGGAATTTGGCAGTGAGACGGGCTCGTTCGGGACTGCGTCGCGCACCAAACAGTCCTGCATACCTTTCCCTGAAGGGCGCCCAGGC
>JANOKC010000113.1:0-16424 GCA_031419035.1 Novosphingobium sp.
GCAGGGTCAGCATGACCCGCGGATGATTGAGGCCTTCCGCAAACCGCGAGACCGCCAAGCCCCGCGCGCCCACAGGCACCTCATTTGCGGCCCAGCCGATTGCCTTGGCCACTGCGACGCTGGGAACCTTCTCAACCTTATGCTCCACCAGCACCGGGTCTTTGCCCGAAAGCTGATCAAGCGTGTGCTGCGCCGGCGTCCCGCGCCATATCCATGTGATGAAGGCACCCGCCACCAACACGGCGATGGCAAGGGCGATGAGCAATTTGCGTTTGGTCGACATGGCAGGGGGGATAATCGCAAGCTGGCTATGCGGCAAGTAGCGGTTGAGATAGGAATTGGCCGATGTACCAATTTGCCCCAGACTCTGATCAGCCCAAACCCGCTCTCTATCGCGAGCTTGTCAGTTCTGCCCGCGCGCTTACGGCAGATGAACCAGATGCGACGGCCAATATGGCCAATGTCACAGCACTGATCTGGCAGTTTGTTCCCAGGATCAACTGGGCTGGCTTTTACCGGGTCATTGATGGCGGTCTGGTACTCGGGCCGTTCATCGGTAAACCGGCTTGTATCCGCATCAGCTTTGGCCAGGGGGTTTGCGGCAGCGCGGCAGCCAATGGCGAAACCCAGCTGGTGCGAGATGTTCTTGATTTCCCAGGCCATATCGCCTGCGATGTCGACAGCCGCTCGGAACTGGTGGTTCCTGTCGTGCGGAGCGGGGCGGTGATCGCTGTGATTGACCTTGATAGCCCGGAACTAGATCGGTTCGATGCGCAGGACGCCGCCGGGATCGAGGCGCTGGCCGCGGCAATCAACGCGGTAATATAGGGCTGCAAGTCTGCTCCGAAACGGGACAGCACCAACACTGATGATCAGCATGTCTTGGTATTCGGCGCGATGCGATGCTAAATTCCAGGTTAACTTCGGGACTCGCCCGGAGATCCCAGGGGATTACCATGCGCCTTCGCCGTCCTGACCATTTTTCGGCAAAGCTCAGTGCTGCTGCTGCCGCGCTTGCCGCCAGCCTGTTGCTGGCCTCTCCCGCCATTGCACATGACGGTATGGGCGCCAGCACGCCGCCGCCGATGGCTCATGGTAGTCATGCGGTGCCCGATATGCGCCCCGAATGGCGCGGGCCCCAGCCGAACAGCCAGCCGTATCACGCGATGCAGACCAATGGCCCCGGATTTGATCAAGCCGCTTATGAGCGCGCCCGGGAAGATTGGCTGGCGGTGTGCCGTCACGACCAGCGCCGCGGCCAAGGTCTTGGTGGTGGATTGATCGGCGGCTTGCTGGGAGGCTTGGCGGGTAATCGCATTGCCGGACGCAACGATCGTTTCCTTGGCACCGTGATTGGCGGAGTAGCCGGAGCAGCAGCCGGAGCTACGATTGAAAAGAGTGCAAACCGTGGCCGCAGTCAGGATTATTGCGAAGCCTATCTCAACGCCTATTCGCAGCCTTCCTATGGCCATGCCGCATATGCTCAGCCGATGATGATGGTGCCCATGATGGCGGTTCAGTCACAGCAGGCACATCAAGAGCCCTGCACCGAAACCTCCGTGACCGAGGAATGGGTCACCGTTCCGGGCCGCAGTCGCACGATCATTCGCTATTCCCGTCCCGTGCCCGACAAGCGGGTTCGGATCGCACCAAGCAAGCGGGTTCGCACAAACTAATCCCGGCACGCCAAAACCAAACAGGGCGGGGAACCGATACTTCGGCTCCCCGCCCTGTTTGTATGTCGTGACGCCCTAAAGTTTGCGGCCGATCAGTTCTTTCATGATCTCGTTGGTGCCGCCGAAAATGCGTGTGACCCGCGCGCTGCGCCAGGCGCGGGCAATTGGATACTCGTTCATATAACCCGCTCCGCCGTGGAGCTGGAGGCATTTGTCCATCACTTCCCACTGCAATTCGGTATGCCATAGCTTGGCCGCAGCACCTTCTTCAGGAGTGAGCTCTTTCTTGAGGTGGCGCGCCAGTGCCCAATCAAGGTGTGCCCAGCCCACTTGAAGCTTGGCTTTGAGATCTGCCAGAACGAAGCGGGTGTTCTGGAAATCAAGGATCGGCTTGCCGAACGCCTTGCGCTCGCGGGTGAATTCCACCGTATCGTCAAATGCCCGCTGCGCCGAGGCCTGCGCGCTGACCGCAATCGAGAGGCGTTCCTGCGGCAGCTCGCTCATCAGATAGATGAAGCCCTTGCCCTCTTCGCCCAGGCAATTGGTGATCGGCACCCGGACGTCTTCGAAGAACAATTCCGAAGTATCTGCCTCGTCCTGACCGATCTTGTCGAGGTTGCGGCCGCGCTTGAAACCCTCGCGGTCGGCCTCGACCAACACGATCGAAACTCCCTTCCACGCGGGCTGCACTTCGGTGTCGGTCTTGACGCAGACCAGGATCAGATCGGCATTCTGGCCGTTGGTGATATAGGTCTTGGAGCCATTGATAACATAGTGGTTGCCGTCCTTTTTGGCGCTGGTCCGCATCCCTTGAAGGTCAGAGCCGGTGCCCGGTTCGGTCATGGCGATGGCAGTGATCACCTCGCCCGAAACCAGCTTGGGCAGCCAGTGCTGCTTCTGCTCTTCCGAACCATAGGAGGCCAGATAGTTGACCACGATGTCAGACTGGAGCGAAAAGCCGGTCGTGACCCGGCCGTAATAGGCGCTTTCCTCGTCAACGATGGCGTTATAGCCGAAATCAAGGCCGAGCCCGCCATAGGCCTCGGGCACGGTCGGGCAGAGCATCCCGACTTCGCCGGCCTTACGCCACAAATCCTTGGATACAATTCCAGCCTCGGCCCATTCGGACTGGTAAGGCGTAACTTCCTTTAGCAGAAACTGGCGGACCGACTGGCGGAAAGCCTCGTGATCTTCATTGTAGGCACTGCGAGACAAGGCGTCGAGCGACATGGGATACCTCTTGGCGGATGGCTGATCCGCCCGGTTATGCGCTCGCAGTCGGAAGGGTCAATCGAAATTTAATCGCGCGGTTAAGGCGTCGCCGCAGCTATAGTGGTCACGCTACCGGCTTCAAGGCGAATGTTGCCAATGCGCACTGTGCCGCTGGCCCGGTCGATCCGGATTGTCTGGCCCAGTTCGGCCCTAACCCCCAGCGAAGCGGCACTCGTGGGGGCAATCCGCAGGCGATAAGCGCCATAGGGAATCGAATCGAACAGCAGATAGCCATCAAACTCGCTGACCGTGCGCGCCACCACCCGGTCCCCTTCCTCAACCAGCTCGACGGTCAAACCCTCAATCGGCTGGCCGTCGGTCCCAAGCAAGGTTCCCTCAATCTCGCCGGTTGGGGCAAGCGGCAGCGAAAGTGTTGCGGTAACGCCAGCGCGCGGCACCACCACGAGACCCCGGCCCTTGGGCTGGAGCAGCGGATCGGGCAGGCTTCCGGTATCGATCCCCACCAGCACTGGCAGATAGGGGCGCAAGCCATCAACTATGGTCCGCCCGCGCTTGTCGGTCGCGCGTTCGGAGTGTTTGAACCCGGCTTCGATGGTAACGCCTTCAACGCCTTCCTCGCCGGGTTGGCGCTGCCCATCGCCATTGTCATCGCGGTAAACCTCGACAAAGGCCTGCCCTTCTTGTGCCAGCCGTTCGCGTGAGACGCGCCAGCCGCCATCAACCGGGTCAGGCCCAAAGCTCATCTGCAGCGAAAGACCCAGGCCAATGCCGCCGGTCGTATCCGCCTTGGCCTCGCCGCGCAGCGCGAAACGCTTGAACTGCCGAATATAGGCCAGCCTGAAATCACCGCGATCACTATCCCCTTGATATTCAAACGAGCCCTGCAGGTCAGAGCGATCATCCAATCGCCGTTCGGCAGAAACTGTTGCAGATTCAAAGCCTTGCTTGATTCCCGAAAGCTGGAAACGCGCCGCGCCGCGCAGACGGATCCCGGCAAGGCTGGTGTTGCCAAGCAGGTCGAGATGGAACCCATCGCGCGAATTTTCGGCACCTGGGCCCGCGCTTGACCGGTGCGACAATTGCGCCGTGACTAGCAATCCCCGCATCCCCAGGGAGCTGCGCATTAACCATTCGGTAACTTTTCGTCCGCCTTGCAGTACCGATCTACGCCCGCCGATCTGGATCGGGACTTGTATCGCGCCGATTTTGAGGCTGCTATCCAGATTGAACGCCATTTCGCCGCGCGCCCCGGGCAAGATCAGCTCGCTATCATAGTCACCATTGATCCACATCGTCTGCGCCTGAAACCGCACCGCGCCAATCTTGCCCAGGGCTTCAGCCCGAAACGCCTGGCCAGCCCCAAATTGCTGAGCGCCGGCGAGCTGGATCACCGCGGGACCGACAGTGCGGTTCGCAGTGGCTTCCAGATAGCTGTGGCGTTTGCCGTCCTTGACGAAACTCTGCATTTCCAGTCCGACGGTGGTCCGCTTGTCAATTCCGTGCTCAACCCCAACTCCCCAGCGCCAGCCGGTCTGTGGATCAACGAAGTCTTTCTTGAATTCGACAAGATCGCGGCGATCATCGACCACCCCGGCCCAATAGAATGTTTTGCCCGGCGAGAGGTTTTCCAAGCCGATCGGAGAGCTGCTCCGTTCGCGCTTGATCTGGCCCTGCGGTCCGTAGAGCACGACCTCAAAGTCATTCTCACCGAACAAGAGCTCAATCTCGGGGAATTCATAGCGGCCGTCACCGCGATCTGACTGGAACGCGCGCAATGCGCCGTTGCGATAGAGTTCGGCGTCCCACCCTGCCGGCAGACTCCCGCGCAAAGTCGTGGTTGAAAAGCGCGAGCCACGACTGAGCGGTTGGTTGGTGACGAAAGCACCCCGGCCATAGCCACTCTGCGCTGTCAGCGCGCCGCCATAGGTCTGAACATCGCCCAGCGCGACCTGAGTTGCCTTGAACATGCCGAGCAGATTGCCCTTGGGATCGTTGCGGAAGGCCCGCAGCCGAAGCGAGCTGGGTATTCCCTGACGATCCGAGGCGAGCCTGGCATCAAAGCTGGCGCCCAGCACTTCACCACTGGCAAGCGCTTCATAGTGAACCTGAAGTCCGGCAGGGCCAGAGCGGCCATTGCTCCATTGAGTCTGGAGCGTGAAATCAACCGACGGCATGCGCCAGGCTTTGTAGGGTGTATCCGCATGAGGCAGTCTGGCGAGATCAAAGCTCTCTGCCAGCGGATCGCGAAGTCGCGCGGCGCGACTTTTCCGCTCTATTGCCTCAAGGAACGGCAGTTTCTGGTCGCTTTCAAGCCGAATTGAGAGATTGCTTAGATCGGCACGCAGGCGCACGCCGAGCCAACTGGACAATGCGCCAAGATCCGCGCACCAGCCTTCGGGTGTATCGAGAATCGCGCCATCGCCAATCTGCCCCTTCATGTTCACGGTTTGTACCGTATTTGCTTCGCGGTCGAGGGTGAAGCGCTGATCCTCTGCGAAAATCCAGCCAGTTGCGCGGCGCGACTTCTTGTCGAGTCGCACTGGCAGGTCGAGCGTCTGGATCAGATCGGCCAGATCCACGCAAACACCGCTGGGCGTTTGATAGCCACGAACAGTATCGCCAAGCTTGTAAGCGCCCGCCCGAACCTCTAGCAACAGACCGTCGTCCTCATTCGCCTGCCATGGGGCTGCGGCGGCAGGCACCGACATCCCAAATGCAGATGCCGCCGCAATCCATGCGGCGGCCCAGGCTTTGGGTCCTCGGGTGAAGATGCGGGTGGCTATCATGACGTCAGCGCTGGGAGAAAATCCCGGCCCCGATCCTAGCGCAGCGCTGCTTCGACAAAGGCGAGCAGTTTGCCGCCGTTCTCTGGCGTTTCGCGGTATTCGATCCGGACCGGCCCTTTGAGCTTTGCTGCCTGTTCGGGGCTAAGCGGCCAGTGCAGATTGCGTTGGGCGAGTTCCGTGTAAATCGCGATCCCGCGAACCTGGAACAGCGGGTCCTTGCTGCCGATAGGCCTGACAATAATTTCGCCAAAGACGGATCGCGCGCCGCTGCGGTTCATATCGAGATCGAGGAAGCTGCCCTCTTTGGTGGCTACAACCTGCGGGTTGGCAATCGTAATCTGGGCGTCGAGCTGGCCCTTGCGGATAATCACCGGGATGGTGATGCCATAGATTGGGGTGAGTTTGACCGAGAGGCCAGTGCCGGTCTGCTGCTTGGCCGCTTCTTCAGGGGTCAGCGGATTGGGCACACCGGCAAATTTCATATGGATGCGATATTCGCCCTCAGTCAGTTCAGGGCCAGGCCGAGCACTGATTCGCACCGATTGCGGCTGATCAGGCGGGAGGGTAATCCGGCGCGGCGCATAGCGGACCATTGCCAGCGCCGCTCGTTCGGCTGGCGTGGTATCGGCCTCGGCCACATCCACAAGCTCTCCCTCGGCGGTCATCCGGCGCAGTTCGAGGCTGATGCGGTAGGTCGCTGGCTTGGCCCCGATATTGCTGAGCACCACTTGCGTACTGCCGCCGCCATTGATGATCACCCGCGTTGGCGCGACCAACAGATCGGCCTGGGCCAGCACCGGCCCACTGCAAACAATCCCGGCCAAAGTTCCGGCAGCTAAAGCGGCGCGACGCAGATGGGCAAGAAGCTTTGCAATGGCGATCATCGAGAGGTCCTCTACAACGGCCCATCGGCGGATTAATCCGCAAGCCGGGAAATTCCCCTAGTTCATAGGAAATCAGGGTTAATTTTCCGCTAACCAAGCCGGATCCAGGCAAGCAAAAGGCCGCGTCCACCAATGCGGACGCGGCCCTTTGAATGTGGCGGCTACTGGATCAGCCGCACGCCGTATTACTTACGCTTGGGCTTACTGATATTGGGCCGAAACGTCGAAGGTGCCTTCGTAGGTGCCGGGAGCCTGGGTTGCGCCAACAGCCAACGAACCACCAACATTAACGGTGGTCGTGCCCAAAAGCAGCGTGGTGCCAGACGGGAAGTAAGACGTGAACGCGCTAAGTGTCATGGTCGGCGCTGCGCCTACACCGGTCCAGCCAACATAGGTCAGCGTCGAACTGGTGGTGGGCAAGGTTACGCTAACCCCGATACCAGCTGCGCCGGTAAGCGTGAAAACGGCAGGAGCGCGGGTTCCGCCGCAGATCAAAGCCGTCGCGGTGCAGCTGTTGCCAAGGCCATTTGCCGAAACGACTGCAGTGCCGGCTGCGTTTACGGCGATCGTGCCGAAGTCCAGGGCACTGTCGGCAGTCATTGCCAGAGTGCTGAGGATTACAGCGGTTGCATCACCGGTGGCGGTAGCGGCATTAGCGGCCGAACCGAACGAAAGAGCGGCGAAAGCGGCGCCGACAAAAGCAAGGCGAGTTGAATTACGCATGATATTATGGTCCCTATCCAAGCAATTACGTGCCAGCAACGCTTGAACCGCGCCACTCGAACGGGCTTTTGCCCCCATTCGCAGGACTGCTTATAGAGAGAGAGCCTTGTAGCTTTACTTGCAACAATGGTTAATCGCGAAAGGCCGAACTGTTAACTTTTGGATGGCCGAATGGCGCTAGATCCCGCCCCCTGTAAGGCGTTGACAGATCAGATCGAGCTGATCGAGCGTACGATATCGGATCGTGACCGTGCCTGAGCGCGGATCAGCATCGGCATTGATCCGAACCGAAAGCCCGAGAAACTCTTCAAGATGGCTCTGCACGGCAGCAATATCTGCCGCATCGCCCGAATCGCGGCCCACACGGGCACGGCGCGGCGCGGCAGGAGGCGCCCCGCGGCGGCGGACCAGCTTTTCAACCTCTCGAACTGAAAGTTGCTTGGCGATCGCCGTTTCGGCCAGTGCCAAGGCGTCTTCGGCCCCAACCAACGCCCGGGCGTGGCCCATTGACAGCCGGCCCTCTTCGACCAGCTCGATCACCAGGCCGGGCAGTGTCAAAAGTCGCTGAAGATTGGCGACATGGCTGCGGCTCTTATCAACCATCCGGGCGATCTCGGTCTGGGTCAGCCCTTCATCCTCGGCAAGCCGATGATAGGCCCGGGCTTCTTCGATCGGATTGAGGTCTTCGCGCTGAAGATTCTCGATCAAGGCAAGAGCCATGACATCACGTTCACCAAGATCGCGCACAAGTGCTGGAATTTCATGGAGTTGTGCGCGCTGAGCGGCCCGCCATCGACGCTCGCCTGCAACCAGTTGATAGGTTCCGCCCGGCAACGGCCTGACGATCACCGGTTGAATAACGCCGCGCGCGGCAATCGATGCCGCCAGGTCATCCAGCGCTGCTTCGTTAAAATGCCGCCGCGGCTGGCCGGGATGCGGAACGATATCCGAAATTGCCAAAACGGCCAAACCGCCGGATCCCGGGTTCATACCAGCCAGCTGAGCGGGTGTGACCAGCGGCTCTTCGCGCCGGGTTTCGCCCATTAATGCACCCAGCCCACGACCCAGCGCCAGGGGCTTGCGCTTGGGAAGCACTTCAGTGACAGAGGACGGGCTAGCGGCGTCTTCGCTCATGCGGCTTTCCTTCGTTCGGGCAGGCGGCCAATCAATTCACGCGCAAGCGCCATATAGGCCCGGCTTCCCGTGCAATTGTGATCATAGACGAGCGCCGGCAAGCCATGGCTAGGCGCCTCTGACAAGCGGACATTGCGCGGAATCGTTGTTTCGAACACCAGCCCACCTAAACACGAACGGACATCCTCGGCCACCTGATCGCTCAGGCGATTGCGCCGATCATACATGGTCAGCGCGACGCCGATGATTCCCAGTTCGGTATTGAACCGCTGCTGCACCTGCTCAACGGTCTTGAGCAGCTGGCTCAATCCCTCAAGCGCGAAAAACTCACATTGCAACGGAACCAGCAGCGTATCAGACGCCGACAGCGCATTCAAAGTCAGAAGCCCCAAGGACGGGGGGCAATCAATAAAGCAGATATCGTGAGCGGTATCCTGGGCTAGCGCCTGCCGCAGCCGATCAGTCCGCCGATCCACCGAGACAAGCTCAACTTCAGCGCCTGACAGGTCTACAGTCGCGGGGATGATATCGAGCCCGGGGATTCGCGTGGGCTGCACACACTCGGCCAACGGAACCTCATCGACCAGCAGATCATAGGCGGATCGTTCGCGCTGATGCGCGCCGATACCAATACCGGTAGAGGCGTTGCCCTGGGGATCGAGGTCAATCAGCAAGGTTTTCCAGCCAGTTGCAGCCATGGCCGTGGCAATGTTGATCGCTGTTGTGGTTTTGCCCACCCCGCCCTTCTGGTTGGCGATCGCTACGCGAATCACGGCTTGCGTCCTTTCTTTCCGGCGATTCTGCCGACAATCACCCCTGCTTCAGGGTCAGTTAGCGAGCGTTCCACGTGGAACACATGGTCCCAGCCGGTGAGCCCAAGCAATTCCTGCGGCGCAGAGCGCCCCTTGGGCAACAGCCATATCGTGTCCGCTGTGGAAAAACGTGCGGATAGCTCAAGAAGTTTCGGCAAAGGTGCAAATGCGCGTGCCGAAATGACGCAAGCCTTCCGCGTTGGCAGCAATTCCAGCCGGGTTGCGATGATTTTTGCACAATCGAGGCCCAAAGCGATTCGCGCGGTCTCCAACCACGCAGCGCGGCGACCGCGCGATTCGACCATAAGCACCTCGCATTCCGGCCGCAGTGCCGCAATTACCAGGCCAGGAAAGCCCGCCCCGGTGCCCAGATCAAGCCAGGGCGACGATGTTTCACGTGGAACAAACGACAAAAGCTGCGCCGAATCGGCAATATGCCGCGGCCACACCGAGCCAAGACTGCTGGCAGAGACTAGATTTTGGCGACCGCTCTCTTCAACCAGCAAAGCAACCAGCTTTTCAAGCCGCTCAGCCGCTTCGTTGCTCCATTCAGGCAGCTGCTCAAGCCATGCGCGCGCCTCGGCCTCGCCCGAGATCATGCCGCTTGCCGGCGAGCATGGACCATTAGCGCGGCCAGCGCAGCGGGTGTGATGCCTGGAACCCGCCCCGCTACTGCCAGCGTGGCGGGGCGCGCCAGCCCCAGCCGCTCAACCATTTCGCGCGACAGGCCCGGAACATCGCTATAGGGAAATGCATCGCCCAAGGTTAACCCATCTGCCGCCCGCAAATCGCGTAACTCGCTGTCTTGCCGGGCCAGATATGGCGCATAGGCGGCGTCCTCGGCCATCTCACCGGCAAGATCTGCATCAGCAAGCGCCAAGGGATCAATCCACGGAGCAAGCGATTCAAGCTCCACTCCGCCAAATCGCAACCACTCACGCATGGTCAGCCGTCCGGCATCATCACGCACCGGCAGCCCTGCCCGATTGAGCTCATGCGCGGTTGCTGTGGCGTCAAGCGCAGCATCCAGATGCAGCCGGGCCGCCTCACGGCGCTCAAACCACCGGGATCGTTCCGCACCAACGCAGCCAGCAGCCAGCGCCAGCGGGGTCAACCGGGTCGAGGCATTGTTCGCCCGCAACCGAAGCCGATATTCGGCCCGGGCCGTAAGCATTCGATATGGCTCGGTAACCCCGTGCAAGGTTAGATCATCGACCATCACCGCCATATAGCTGTTTGCGCGGTCGAGCGGCGCGGGATCGCGGCCCAACAGGGCTGCGGCGGCGTGCATTCCCGCGACCAAGCCTTGTGCAGCAGCTTCCTCATAGCCGGTCGTGCCATTGATCTGCCCGGCGCAATAGAGCCCCGGCATGGCGCGCAGCTCCAGGGTGGAACGAAGCGCGCGCGGATCGATATGATCATATTCCACAGCATAGCCCGGGACGACCATTTCGACCCGTTCCAACCCGTCCATTGTCCGAAGCACCGCCAGCTGCACATCCGTAGGCAGCGAAGTGCTGATCCCGTTGGGGTAAACCAGATGTGTCCCCAGCCCCTCCGGCTCAAGAAATACCTGATGCCCATCGCGGTCTGCAAAGCGGTGGATCTTGTCCTCGATCGAGGGGCAATAGCGCGGCCCTTGCGCACCGATTGCGCCTGAAAACAACGGCGAGCGATCCAGATTGGCGCGGATCACATCATGGCTGGCGGGATTGGTGCGGGTGATCGCGCAGTACAACTGCGGATTGATCCGCGCAGGCGTCAGCGCCGACATGGTCCATGGCTGGCTATCAGAGGGTTGCTCCTCCAGCCGGGCCCAATCGATCGTACGTCCATCTAGTCGCGGCGGAGTACCGGTCTTGAGCCTTGCCATCGGCAAGGAAGCCTCACGCATCTGCGCGGCTAAGCGCTGAGCAGATGCCTCACCGATCCGCCCACCAACCATACGCTCTTCGCCGCGAAACAGCGTGCCGCCAAGGAATGTGCCGGTGCAAAGGACAACAGCCCCGGCGTGGAGTATAGCGCCATCGCCTAGAAACAACCCCCGCACCCGCCCGTCTTCGATAAGGAGTTCTGCTGCCTCTCCCTCAACCAGCGTCAGATCGCCCTGCTGCTTCAGCAGTGCCTGGATCGCCGCCTTGAACAGCACCCGGTCAGCCTGGACCCGCGGTCCCTGCACCGCGCTGCCCTTAGAGCGATTGAGCATCCGATAATGGATCGCCGCTGCATCCGCCGCGCGGCCGATCAGCCCATCGAAGGCGTCGACCTCGCGCACGAGATGCCCCTTGCCCAGCCCGCCAATTGCCGGGTTGCAGCTCATTGCCCCGGTCGCGCTGTGATCAAAGCTGACCAGCGCCACCCGCCCGCCCATCCGCGCTGCCACCGCAGCCGCCTCGCAGCCGGCATGGCCCCCGCCAATTACAATGATGTCAAACTTGGTCATCTTGCGCCCGTTAGCGCAAGGATGGATTTGGGTCAAAAGTGGTGTTTCACGTGGAACATCATTGTTAGCACATCAATCGCCGTCGGATAATTGCGCTTTCACAAGTTCCGTAATGTAATCAGTTAGGTCAGACACGTTGAAGTGGCCATCTGCCCAAGCTCGGTCAGCAGACCCTAGCGCTTCACAATATGGCTTTCTATCCTCCCTGATGCGCTCTGGAACGATTTTCCTTCCGGGAATAAGCCCTTGATATTTCATGCAAATGAGATGGTAGCATGCTGCCCTCGCAGTTCGCCCATTCCCTTCCACGAAGGGATGAATCCAATTCATCCTCCACAAAACATATGCCGGAAGGACCATCGGATTTTCGATAGCGTCCCAGTTTTCGTGGACTACTGAAAGGCATTGGTCCATCAAATGCGGCACTTGGCTAAAATGTGGCGGAATATGATTGCCAACATAAATAGGCTCTTCTCTATATCGCCCGCCAAACTGAGCAATATTTGAAACAGCCGCTGCATTCAAAGACCAAAGCGTGTATTTATCGAAGAACTCTATGCCTTTCGAAATGCTGATTTCTATGCAATTCGTCAGTGGGTCATACTGACGCAGGAGATTTTGTTCCTGTATCCTATCAAATAGTTCTTTATCGCCATTCTCTCGGATTGACATAGTCAAAAAAAGGCCCGCTTTCGCGGGCCCCTCCTTACGCCGCCCGGAGGCGAATGCTCTTCGATGTAGCCCTAACCGAATCTTTAGTGATCCCGTCCGCATTCATCGCATTACCGAAAGCAAAACTGATCCGCTGCTCATGCAAAATCTCCTCGGTGACCAATGTCTGGCGACTCGATTCCATCAATGCAACAAGTTCAGGATCAGCCTTTACGTTTCCAGAAAACTGTTTCCGCAAAGCCATGGCCAATCTCCAATTTATTTGATTTTCCAAGAATCGCACATCGGAATCAACGATGCAAAAACCAATCACACTATCTGCTGAGTCATTCGACGCAAATGCAAAAGCTTCATGCAAATTTTTAATTTTATTAGTCACTTCCCGATGCAGAACCGCCCGAACAGCGTGTCGAGCATATCCTCGGTCGTGGTTCGCCCCAGCAGCCCATCGAAAGCCACCCGTCCCAGCCGCAAATTCTCGGCCACCAGCAGCGGATCGGTCAGGCTGGCAGCAGCGGACAGCGCCTCGCGCGCTTCTGACAACAACCTGTGTTGGCGGGCATTGAGCGCTGCTTCACCGGGGCGCGGCAAGGCTGCGCGGGCGGTGGTGACCAGATCGGTGCGCAGCGCGTCCATGCCTTGCCCAGTCATTGCAGACAATCGGTGGCGGGGCTGCTGCTTGACCGCAACTGTGTTGCGATCGGCTTGCGGCTCTATCTCCCATGCCTCCGCTGGTCCCTCGCCCTCCGGACCCAGCCATAGTGCCAAGTCGGCTTGCTCTAACGCCGCCAGGGCTCGCTCGACACCGATGGCTTCCACTGGATCGCACGCCGTTTCGCGCAGGCCCGCCGTGTCAAAAAAGCGGAACGGAACCCCGGACAGCGCCACCGGATGAATTAGAACGTCACGTGTAGTTCCGGCTTTTGGCGCGGTTATTGCCGCCTCACTCTCAACCAATGCATTGAAAAGAGTACTCTTTCCGGCATTTGGCGGGCCAGCAAGGACAACCCGGAAGCCCTCTCGCAGGACTTCCGCCCGGGGCCGACTGAGCCAGCCCAAAATCTCTGCTTCAAGTGCATCGAGCGTCGCCGCAAACTCGCGAGGGAGCGCCGAGACGTCTTCCTCATCAGAAAAGTCGAGCACCGCTTCAACCGCTGCCGACAAATTCAGTAATGCCTCACGCCAGCGCGCCACCAGCGCCGAGAATTCTCCGCCCGCCATCGCCATTGCTGACTGGCGTTGCAGTTCGGTTTCGGCGGAGAGCAGATCGGCCAGCCCCTCGGCCTCGGCCAGATCGATCTTGCCATTGGCAAAGGCGCGCCGGGTGAATTCTCCGGGAGTAGCAGCTCTAAGGTCTGGTAGCGCCGCCAGCGCCGCCTCCACCGCAGAGACAACAGCGCGGCCGCCATGGCAGTGAAGCTCCAGCGTATCTTCGCCCGTCGCGGTTTGCGGACCCGGCAGCCACAGTGCCAGGGCGCGATCAAGCACCGCCCCCGCCCCGTTTCGCAAGGTTACACTCACTGCGCGGCGTGGCGGCAGTTCTCGCGTCGTAAGGGCATGGAGTGCCTTTGCAGCGTTCGGACCACTGACCCGCACCACCGCAATCGCGGCAGGCGGAGTGCCGCTGGAGAGTGCAAAAATCGTATCAGTCATAGGCCAGACAAACGGTCAATCTTCGTCTTTCTTCTTCTTCGCTTTACCGAAGGACGCACCGCTTTCCATAAACTGCTTGAACAAGCTCACCCCCATCTGTCCCATTGGTGCGATCTGTTTGGCGAAATCCTGAAGCTGATCGATATTGGTCGCGCCCTTCATCGCCTTGGAGATGGCATCAACATAGACTTCATGGGCTTTGCTCACATCTGGCAATCCCAGAAAGCGGCGCGCCTCTTCGGGCGAGCAATCGATCTCGACATTGACCTTCATTTCGGATTCTCCTCGATAACTGGCGCAAGGCTGACACACACCCTTGGCAAAGTCCACGCCAAGCTTAGGGTGGAGGCAACGAAGAACTCAACTCAACGGAGATTCCTATGGCCGAGACGATCGCAGTTCCAACCCTGGACGGCGTGGGCAGCTTTCCCACCTATGTTGCGCGGCCCGCTAGCGCGGCAAAAGCAGCTATCATCGTTATACCGGAGATCTTCGGAGTGAACGCCGGAATTCGCGCGAAATGCGAGGGTTGGGCGGCGCTTGGCTACCTGGCCGTGGCGCCTGACATTTTCTGGCGGTTTGCGCCGGGAGTGGAGCTCGATCCAGATGTGCCAGAGCAGCTGCAAGAGGCTTTTGGCTATTTCCAGCAATATGATGCCAATCTGGGTGTGATTGATATCGAGGCGCTGATTCACTGGATCCGGCGCGTGGCAGGCGTCGCCAAGGTCGGCTGCACTGGCTACTGCCTGGGCGGAAGGCTTGCCTATATGGCGGCAGCCCGCACCGATATCGATGCCTCGGTTGGCTATTACGGGGTGATGATCGACCAGATGCTGAACGAATCGCATGCGATTCCCAATCCGCTGATGCTGCATATCCCCACCGCCGATCACTTTGTCGGGCCAGAGGCGCAGGCCACGATCCATGCTGGCCTCGATGGTCACCACCGGGTGACACTCCACGATTATCATGGTCTCGATCATGGCTTTGCTACCGAAATGGGCGACCGCCGCGATGAGGCCGGCGCGCAGCTGGCTGATAGCCGGACCGCCGCCTTCTTTGCCGAGCATCTGGCATGAGCGCGGCGACCCACCCCGGCGTCGCCAGATGGCATGCCTATATGAACAGTGGCAGCGATCTTGGGTTGCTGGCGGCGATGGTTGCGGATGATGCCGTGTTCCATTCCCCCGTGGTTCACACCCCGCAAGAAGGTAAAGCCAAGGTCATGGGCTACCTCGGCGCAGCGGCCAAAGTGCTGGGCAATGATAGCTTCCGTTATGTCCGCGAACTGGTTGACGGCGATGACGCGCTGTTGGAATTCACCGCCGAGATTGACGGCATCCACGTCAACGGGATCGATTTGATCCACTTCGATGCGGAGGGGAAAATAAAGGACTTCAAGGTGATGGTCCGGCCGATGAAGGCGATGAACAAGCTATGGGAGATGATGGCGGCGCAGCTGGAGCGTAGCCCAGGCTGATAGCCTGGGCGTACGTTTGCTGCCGGTCAGTTTAGCGTCGAGAAGTTGACCGCAAGTCGCCGGATCATTGGATCCAGCTCCGACGGAAGTGCAGCATCAATTACCCCGTGCCGTTCTGACAGCGTTTCTGCCAGTCGCAGGTGACGCATTGCCCATCCCGGAAAGCAGGGAACAACGGCATCGCTATTTTCAAGGACGATGACCCCGCTGTGGCGGCTGTCCTGATCAAGCCGGACCATCAGTGCGCGCAACGCATCGGTCGGTCCCTCCAGAAGCTGGAAAAAACTACGCCCGTTATAGAGCAGAAAACCACTTATCCCGTGCCGCTGGTTACTGCGTTGGGCATGCTCCACGATCGAAACCACATCGCCCTCGTTCAGATTGACCGCGGTGCTGACGTAAACCACCCGCCGCATTCCTTCAGCGCCAACTTCCAACACTTGCTTAATCTCCAGCGGCGGGCACTTCCTACTGATTCATCGTCGCGAAGAAGTCCTCATTCGTCTTGGAATCCTTCATCTTGTCGAGCAGGAATTCCATTGCGTCGATCGTGCCCATCTGCATCAGGATGCGGCGCAGCACCCACATCTTGCTGAGCTTGTCCTTGGCGACCAGCAGCTCTTCCTTGCGAGTGCCAGACTTGCCGACATCGAGCGCGGGGAAGATCCGCTTGTCGGAGACCTTACGATCAAGCACGATTTCCGAGTTACCCGTGCCCTTGAATTCCTCAAAGATCACCTCGTCCATCCGGCTACCGGTGTCGATCAGAGCTGTGGCGATGATCGACAGCGAACCGCCTTCCTCGATGTTGCGCGCAGCACCAAAGAAGCGCTTGGGGCGCTGCAGAGCGTTGGCATCAACGCCGCCGGTCAGCACCTTGCCCGATGAGGGGACCACGGTGTTGTAGGCGCGGCCGAGGCGCGTGATC
>JANOKC010000114.1:0-10863 GCA_031419035.1 Novosphingobium sp.
GCGACATCTTGCTGGTTTCGGATGATCCCAATGCGAACTTTTTCCGCGTCAAAGACCAGTTCCTCACTAACTTGTCGATTTCTTACACGATCGATAACAACACTGCCTTGGACGGAACCCGGTTGCGATTTGCGGTCAACAACCTGTTCGACAAGGATCCGCCGCTCGCCGATGAAACCTATGGCTTCTACAGCGAGCTGTACACTGCGCGCGGACGGGTCTTCCACGTCGAACTCCGCAAGAAGTTTTGATATGGGGCGGCGGGCAGGAATTTGGATAGCGCTCGCCGCGTGGATTACGATTGGGACCGGGACGGCTGCGCGTGCGCAGCCACCCGCGTCCACTTCCAAGCCGCCGCTGTCAGGATGCCAGACAGCAAAGGGCAGCGTCCATTTCGACTTTGAAGGCGCGTCGCGCTCAACCTGCTATGTCGAGGATGAACGGACGCTCTCGATTCTGGTCACGCCTGAACATCTGCCGCCAATCAATCCAAGCCCATGGTATGCCTTTCGCTACAGCGCCGCCAAAGGGGGCAAGCTGACCGTCAATGTGCGCTATATCGGCGTGCGCCACCGCTACGCGCCGCAATGGCGTGGCAGCGGCGACCCGGCGGCGTTTTCCGTGGTGGTGGCACAAGACAAAGAAGCGGTGTCGATCACGCTTCCTCCGGGCGAAGGCATCGTCAGCGGCCAGCCGCTTGTCACATCGGGTCATTACGACAAGCTGCTCGGGCAACTCGCAAAAAGCGGGCGAGGAAAAAGGCTCATATTGGGCCGCTCGCATGATGGACAACCAATTAATGCCGTTCGGCTAGGCAACGCCAATGCCCCGCGTCTTGTGGTCCTGCTCGGCAGGCAGCATCCGCCCGAAGTAACCGGGGCGATGGCGATGGACGCGTTTTCGGTGGCGATTGCCAGGCTGGTCCGTTCGGGTGCCATCGACGGCAAGCAATTCCAGTTCCTGGTTGTGCCGTTGCTCAATCCCGACGGCGTTGCTCGCGGGCACTGGCGCGCGAACTTGGGCGGGACGGACCTCAACCGTGACTGGGGTATGTTCAAGCAGCCGGAGACCCGCGCGGTCAGTGACTGGCTTGCCCGACTACCCGAAAAAGTACGGCCCGTGTTGATGCTTGATTTTCACTCAACCAACCGCAACCTGTTCTATGTGCAGGGAGACGAGGCGAGCGCGCAGGGCAAAATGTTTCTCGGTGCGTGGCTCGGTGGAAAGGAAAGCGCCTTTGCGGGCTATCCATTCAAGATCGAACCGCGCGATGCCAATCCCGGATCGGGCACGACAAAGAACTGGTTCAACGCGACATATGGCATTCCAGCCTATACCTATGAGGTAGGCGATGATTCAGACCCTGCAGCAGTTCGCGCCGCAGCAGAGGCGCTGGCGAAAAATTTGATACCATCGCTGGTTTTGGCGCTTAAAGAATGATGCAGTTGATTAGGCAGGGCTGAAATTCAGATCGAACCGGAGACTTTTCAATGAGCGTTCGTATCGGCCATCGCCTCAAAGTCGCTCTTGCCAGCCTCGCGACGTTTTTTGCGGCTTTGCCAGCCATGGCAAAAGAGTGCGATCCGCTTGCAGCCGGATCGTCGCAGATCACTTTTTCCGGCTGGTCCGGACCAAAACTGCCGGTTTTCGTGCACAGGCCGCAAACGGCCGGAGCGAATAGCCGCATCGTCTTCGTCATGCATGGCGTGCAACGCGACGGCGACCGTTACCGCGACGAATGGCGCGATCTGGCCGACATGCATGACCTGATCATCGTCGTTCCGACATTCGGTAGGAATGATTTTCCGACCACAGGTTCCTACAATCTCGGTAATATCGTCGATGAGAAAGGCCGCAAAAATCCTCAGGCGAAATGGTCATTCTCGGTCATCGAGCCGTTGTTCGACGAAATCGTCTGCCGTGTCGCCGGGAAACAGAGGGGCTATGCGCTGTATGGACACTCAGCGGGTGGGCAGTTCGTCCACCGATATGTCGCCTTCGCCGAAGCGCCCCGGATGGAATCGGCGGTGGCGGCGAATTCTGGATGGTACACGATGCCGGACGATGCCGCTTTCCCTTATGGCTGGGGCGGCGATGTGGCGGGGCTGGTTTCGCCCGAAAAGGCATTCCAACGGCCGCTGAAGATTTTGCTCGGAACGCAAGATACCGACCGCAACGATCCTAACCTGCGTATCAACGAGCAAGCTGACAAGCAGGGGCTGACGCGTTTTGACCGGGGTCATGGTTTTCTTGCCGCTGCGCGCAAAATGGCAGGCAAGGCAACACCGCTTGGCTGGAAGATCGCATATGCGCCGGGAGTCGGCCACGACAATGGCAGAATGGCTCCTTTCGCGATTCCCAACATTATTGGCTCAGGCGCCAGCGCACCATCATCGAACGAGGCTGTTGCGGGCCAATCGGCTATCACGGAACTACGTTCGCGCAAGGACGTCACAGCGGCGATGGCCACGATACTGGAGCTTGAAAGCGAATGGGCGATCCAGCGGCTGATCGAACTGACTCAAATACCGGCGCCTCCGTTTGAGGAGAAAGCGCGCGGGCTGGCTTTTGCCCGGATGCTTCGTGAAATCGGCGGCCTCGATGTTCAAATTGACGAAGTCGGGAATGTGATCGCGCGGCGCAAGGGCACTGGTACAGGCTCCGCAGTCATGCTCGCTGCCCATCTTGATACCGTTTTTGCCAAAGACGTGGATGTGACGGTAAAACGCGACGGCGATCGATTTACCGCTCCCGGCATTGGGGACAATTCACGCGGGCTGGTATCGCTTTTACTGGTTGCCAGAGCGTTGGAGCGTCATGGCATTGCCACCGAACGAGACGTCCTGCTGGTCGGGACCGTGGGAGAAGAAGGCACCGGCGATTTGCGCGGTATGCGCCATATCTTCGCCCAGACAGACCACAGGATCGGCAGCGTTATCGCAATCGATGGCGGAGAGATGGGCCGGCTGATCGACACAGCGGTAGGATCGAACCGCTACCGTGTTCGTTTTTCCGGACCTGGCGGCCACAGCTATAGTGCCTTCGGGACCGTAAATCCGCATCACGCCACGGCGCGTGCCATCGCCCGTTTCCTCGACCGTGCCGAACCAGTCGCAGCTTCTGGTACGAAGGCGACCTATTCGGTTGCCTTGCTGGAAGGCGGCCTTGGTATCAACGTCATCCCAACTGACAGCGCGTTCGAAATCGACCTGCGTTCAGCCGACGCAAACCGCCTGGCTGCTTTGGATTCGCTCCTGCGATCCGCCATCGACGCAACGCTTGTCAGCGAAAATGCTGGCAAAGAGTCAAGAAAGGTTCTGGCTGTTGAAATCAAGGACTTGGGAAAACGTCCGGCGGGTACGAATGCCATCGATTCCTCGCTGGTTGCCAATGCAGAAGCCGCCCTCTCCTCTTTGGGCATCGAACCAAGCCGAAATGCCTCCTCAACCGATGCAAACCTGCCCATGTCGCTGGGCATCCCTAGCATAACCATAAGCCGCGGCGGGATCAGCGAACGCTCGCATTCGGTGGATGAATACTGGATTGCAAAAGATCAGCACGTCGGACCGCAAGCGGCCCTGCTCATTAGCCTGTTAGAAGCCGGAGCCGCGAATGACGAGAGGGTTCCGGAATAAACGGGTGATCACCAGAAAAGTCCCGTCTTGTGTTCTCTTCATCCGGCCGGTTTAGGCTATTTCTGCCCGACGTAGAATCTCGGTCACCATTGTTTTCCCCCGATCAGTGGGAGTCAAGATACGTCAATTCGGCTCGATCAGCTCTTGAAACAAGACCAATCCCGTTTGCCCAGTCTGGAGGCAATTCCACCGAACGATCAACAAATGACTGATCACTGCATTCGGGATCCGATAGCAGACTTTCCGGATTATCGGACATTCCAGTCATTCTGCCTGGCGACGCAGCTATTGTGATTTGCGGATGGGTAAATGTGTGAATGGGTAAGGCCGGACACCGGGCGGGTCTGTTACAATAACCGAAATGTGGCAGTCAGACCCTCATCACTAGACAATTCAAACCGAAATGGGCCTTGGTTGCGGTGAGAACTTACTCCACGCGCACAGGCCGCGTGCTATCTGGAGTATGATGCCCGCGCGCACCAATCTGTTAAGTGCTTGTTCCACCGCGTCGTCGGGTCCAAGGCCGACAGGTATCCAAAAACCAAAAGATGTGCGTGATGCCATTCGGTCCGCGCATATTGGCTCTGTTGTCAGAAACGTGTATACATAATTCTGACAAAAATACCGACGCCAAACGGCGAGAACGCGAGCCGTTGTGCCCAACGATTTTCGTTTTCCAATTCCAGCACATCCAGTCATCGATGTACTGAAATCCCAGAAAACGCTCGCCTATCTGGCATTGGCCGATGATTGTGTTAGCTCGCTAACACAAAAACGTGCGATTCAGGTCAAAATAACGAAAACGCTAACACAGAATTTAACACACAGCACAAAATATGTTATTAATATCATATATTATCAATATGATAGAAAATCAGCGTTCCAACTCATAACCTGAAGGTCGTAGGTTCAAATCCTACCCCCGCAACCAACCTTTTCAATAGTTTATATAACAGTCACCCTGAGATGTCGCCAGCCATGTCCACGATTGGCGGACAATATGCCGTTGGTTTCTCGATCGACCAACTGGGACAGCTGACCGTCAATCGGACGGGTATTTGATCTCTGTCTGACAAGACTCCCTGATTGTCGTCCAAAATTGATTAGAGTCCGAACCTGACGAAGGGACGGACAGATGAAGCGATTACGATTTGCGGAAGAGCAGATTATTGGGATGCTGCAGGAAGCGGAGGCAGCCGAGCCGTCGCAGCGGCGCGGTCTCGTGAGCGCACTCAGTGAAAACTTCATTGTGCCAAACGGTCAGGCTCTGACTCGAGTTGCTGCGACTGCGGTCTCAGCATTGAACATGGCTAGATCGCAACCAATCTGTTAGCAAAAGTGTTGGTTGCAGTGTCGCTGACCATCGCAAAATACGTTGGCGAGCTGCAATAAAATGTCACCAGCCTGCACGATCGCTCTGACGCCCTCAATAAACACAAGCTGGCACCTCGCTTCTTTTGTTATCACTTGATTTTGGCAAATTGTCCGTGCAAACGAACGCATGATAACGTTCACAAATTTAACTGGGCGAGAAATTGATGCAGGCTAAAGGAGCGATGGTGGCGCTGGCCCTCCTGTTGATCGGTTGCGCGCCGTCTGAAACCAGTGGTGATTCAGCTTCCAACGGTCCAATTGATGCGAGCGCAAATCCTGCTTCGTGGCCAGCTTCCGCAAGCCCCGTCGCAATTACAGACGCAAGAGTCGAAGCGGAAATCGATGCGATACTTCTGCGGATGACCATCGAGCAAAAAGTTGGGCAACTGATTCAGGCAGACATCAGTGCAATCAAACCAGAGGACCTTGCGGCCTATCCGCTTGGTTCCATCCTTGCCGGCGGCAATTCAGGACCATTTGGCGATGAACGCGCCAGTGCGGCGAAATGGAGTAGGCTTGTCAGCGAGTTCCGGGCTGCATCGCGCGAAGCCGGTGCGGCAATCCCGATCATGTTTGGCGTGGACGCTGTACACGGCCATTCAAACCTACCCGGGGCAACGATTTTCCCGCACAATATCGGCCTTGGCGCGGCGCGCGACCCCGAAATGATCGAGCGCATCGGTGCTGCAACCGCCGCCGAGATTGCTGGTAGTGGGATCGAGTGGACCTTTGCGCCGACATTGGCTGCTCCGCAGGATTTGCGCTGGGGCCGGACCTATGAGGGCTATTCATCCGACCCGGCGTTGGTTGCTAGCTACGCGCGCGCAATGACGTTGGGACTTCAAGGTGAGCTTGCCGCCGGAAAACCCCTTGATGCGAACCGGGTTGCGGCGACTGCGAAGCACTTCCTGGCCGATGGCGGAACAGTTGATGGCCGAGATCAGGGCGATGCCCGGATCGCCGAATCCGAACTGGTAGCGAAGCACGCGCAGGGCTATCCCGCCGCGATAGACGCCGGCGCATTGACCGTCATGGTCAGTTTTTCGAGCTGGAACGGGGTCAAGAACCACGGCAATCAGACACTTCTGACCGATGTACTCAAAGGCCGCATGGGTTTTGCGGGATTGGTTGTGGGGGATTGGAATGGCCACGGTCAGGTCGATGGCTGCTCGGCAACGGATTGCCCAGCCGCAATCAATGCAGGGCTGGATCTGTTCATGGCCCCCGACAGCTGGAAAAAACTTTTCAAATCAACGGTTGAAGCAGCGCGCGACGGCCGCATAGGCAAGGTGCGGATCGACGATGCCGTGCGCCGAATTTTGCGGGTCAAGTTCAAGCTGGGGCTAATGGATAAGGCGACAACTCTGCGCGGCGACACAGCAACGGTTGGATCAGCCGCACACCTCGCTTTGGCCCGCGAGGCCGTTTCCAAATCTCTTGTTCTACTTAAGAATCAGGGTGGTGTTTTGCCGATCCGCAATGGCGCGCGCGTCCTGATCGCTGGTCCCGGGGCCGATAATATGGCCATGCAAACTGGCGGCTGGACAATTACCTGGCAAGGAACGGATACAAAAGCGGCGGACTTCCCGAATGGCCAGACAGTTGGCCGAGCAATCGCTGAAGCGGTCAATGCGGCGGGGGGAGATGCCGTAGTTTCGCCTAAGGGGATGTTTGAGTCCAAGCCTGATCTCGCCGTCGTTGTGGTTGGCGAGAAGCCGTACGCTGAGTTTGAGGGCGATGTTCCCGATCTAGCATTCCGTTCGCAGTCAGGCGACGCTGAATTGATAACGCGCCTGAAATCGCAGGGCATCCGCGTCATTGTCGTCTTCCTCTCGGGGCGACCCATGTTTGTCGGAAAACTGCTCAACCAAGCAGATGCCTTTGTCGCGGCCTGGCTGCCTGGAACGCAGGGACGCGGGATTGCCGATGTGCTGGTTGCCGGACCCAGTGGCAAGTCACCGCGAGACTTCACCGGAAGACTGCCCTACGCTTGGCCAAACGATGGCCGCTCACCGCTGGTCGCGCCGCTGTTTCCGGTTCGTTACGGCATAAATTATGCCCGAGGTGCAGAACTTGGGCTGGTAAACGAAGACGCGCGAGTTGATCTGTCGGCTACCGATCAAGCGCGCGGCTATATGGTTCGCGGCAAGGTTCCAGCGCCTTGGCGCCTTGCCCTGGATGGATCGATAAGTTCGCGTGCAGTCGACCTTGCTGCGCAGGAAGACGCTCGGCAATTTTCTTGGAACGCCAAAGGAAAATTCTCAATCGAAGGCCAGCCAGTCAATCTTTCCCGGGAACTTACAGACGGCTTTGCATTGCTGATCGATTGGCGGATTGACCGCCCGGGAATGGGGCCGCTGTGGGTTTCATTTGGCGGAGGGGTAATCGACATGGAGGCAGCAATCCGCGCCTTGCCAGCCGGATCTATCACCCAAACTCGAATTCCGCTGCGGTGTTTTCGAGCTGCAGGTGCAAATTTGAACGCTGTCGGCGCTCCGTTGCAGATCGAAGCGGCCAAGGGATTTGGTGCTACTATCCGCAATGTTCGCATCGAAGCTGTTGGCGAAAAAATTCCCTGCCCCTCAAAATGACCTGATTGAACCGGAGACAGAAGATGGCATTGCAACCCGGAATAGAAGCATCAGCCAACGCTGGTGAGTCGCATATTGACGCACCCCAGTTGCAGCTGTTCGTAATGGGACTGTTCTTCATATTCGGCGGTATCACCAGCCTTAATGATGTGATCATTCCCAAGCTGAAGGAGTTGTTCACGCTCAACTATACGCAGGCAATGCTAGTACAGTTCTGCTTCTTCCTTGCCTATGCTCTGGTCGGAATTCCCGGCGCATGGCTGGTTAAGAAGATCGGCTATATGCGCGGTGCGGTCGCGGGCTTACTGACGATGATGGCAGGGTGCCTGCTGTTTATTCCGGCCAGCCAAACCGCCACCTATGGCGTTTTTCTGTTCGCATATTTTGTCCTCGCGAGCGGTGTGGTGATCGTACAGGTTGTCTCCAATCCGCTCATTTCATTGCTTGGAAAGCCGCAGACGGCACACAGCCGGTTGACCTTTGCCCAAGCCTTTAACTCGCTGGGCACCACTGTATTCCCCTATTTCGGCGCAATATTGATCCTGGGCGGCTTGGCTACGGTTACCGCTGACCAGCTTTCGGGTGTCGAGCTTGACGCCTATCGTACGGCGGAAAGCCAGGCGATCGTGAACGGCTATCTGGGCGTTGCCGTTGCGCTGGCGTTGGTTGCAGGCGCGGTCTGGATCTTTCGCAATGCGCTGAAAGGGGAAAGTCATGAAGCCAGTGAAGGACTGGCTGGACTTGACCTCCTTAAACGCCCACGCTTCGGCTTCGGCGCGTTGTGCATTTTCCTTTATGTCGGGGCTGAGGTTGCGATCGGCTCGCTCATCGTCAACTATCTGCAACAGCCGCATGTGATGGGCTTGGAAGCGGAGGCGGCAGGCAAGTTGATTGGGCTTTATTGGGGCGGGGCAATGGTTGGTCGCTTCATCGGCTCTGCCCTGCTTCGGGTGATCAGTCCCGGCAAGATTCTCGCCTGCGTTTCAATCGGTGCGATCCTGCTGCTGCTCATTTCAACAAAGTCCACCGGCACCATTTCGGGTTACAGCCTTCTCGCGGTAGGGCTCACCAACGCGATCATGTTCCCGACAATTTTTACTCTGGCCTGCGAAAAGCTGGGGGCTCGCGCGGCGGATGGATCTGGGATCATCAATGTCGCCATTGTCGGCGGCGCAGTGATACCGTTGCTCACCGGGGTTATTGCTGATGTGACGGCAAGTCTTGCGCTCGCACTCGTGCTGCCCATGGTTTGCTATGCGATCATCGCCGGGTTCGGGCTTTACGCCCGTCGGCCGGCCTAGCTGGCAGTTTCGCGCGCCTTAATTTGGCGAGGCATGGTCAACAGCAGAATGCAGGCGAGCACCGCAAGGCCGGCCAGCAGCAGAAATAATACTTCAAAGCCGAATGCCGGAACCAACGCCAGCGTAAGCCAAGGCATGATCAGCGATGGGACGGTATTGGTTAGGTTGAACAGGCCAAGATCCCTTCCCCGGGTGCGGGGACGAGGCAGTATCCGAAGTGTCTGGCTTGTATGGAGCGCAATAAAAACGCTACTTGAAAGGCCGAAGACCACATATCCTGTGATCGCCATGGCCAAGCCGGGTGCAATAGACATGATGAGCAGGCCCACGGCGGCAAAGCCCGAACACCAGATGAGCGGGACAATAGGACGCCCAGCGCGATCTGACCAGCGCCCGGTAGCAAGGGCGACCAAGACGGCTACACCCAGCACCATGGTGAATATGGTAGCTGCGGCATTTTCGCCGAAATCGGGTTCGACACTTCGGAACCAAAGCAACAAGAATGCAAAAAGAGATGCCTCTGCGATCTGCACAAGAAAGCGAGCTGACCACATCCGCACGACAGCATGTTCGGTTGCGCCAATTTGAACGTCCGTTTGATGCAAGCTACACTGGCTCTCCATCAGTTGCGGCATCGGTGTGGGCTGGCCGCAGACAAGCACCGGACTGACCATAATGATCACCAATAGGGCTACCAGTGTCTGGCGGTCATAAGCTGGTGCGAACCCTTGAACTGTTACAACCGCACCAGAAAGGGCTCCAAGTGCCGGGGCAAGCGCCAGAAGGCCGCCGAGCATTCCCTTCTGCGCATCCGGAATACAATCGCCGGCCCAGGCGCCGAGCGGGGCAAGCATCATATTCAGGCCGAACTGCCAGCACACAATCATGGCAATCAGCATTGCCGGGCTCGTTGCCAATGGCATTGCCGCAAGCAATCCGCTGGAAAGCACAAGACCCGCCGCAATCAAGGGGCGCCTAGTCCGGGTGATGTCGCTGGCCCACCCAAAGCCGATGTTTGCGATGCTTGCAGATATTGCTCCAGCAAAGGCCGCGAAGGCTAATATGTTCAATGCTTCGCTTCCAGCAAGTTCGGTTACCTGGACGGGCAGGAGAATCGTCAGAAAGGGGATATAGGCAATTGCGCCGCCTGAAACGGCAAGCACATAGAGGTACATAAAGCGGTTCGATTGCCGCGCGGTTGCGCTGGCCCTAGTTGCGGGCATTGCCGCGCGGCGGTGCGGTGCTGCCGCGCTGTATCAGGCTACCCTCAGTGATGACTGGCTGGTTCTGCTGCGGCATGGCACCATGGGTAATCAGCAACTCGACAGCTTTAGAAAAGGTTGCGGCGATTGGCTGATCGATGGCCGTAAGCTGTGGGTTGGTAAATCGCACGACAGGGGTGTTGTCAAAACTGATTAGGGACAGGTCTTCTGGCACCTTTAACCCGCGCTCGATCGCGGAATCAAGCACGGCAAGCGTCATCTGATCGTTGCTGGCGATAATTGCAGTCGGCCGCTGATCGAGATCAAGCAAGGCGTGCGCTGCTACAGCGCCGCTTGCATAGCTGAAATCGCCATGGGCACACAGCCCATCCTGGGTGAGGCCAGCGGCATCCATCGCCTTGCGCCATCCGTCAATTCGCCAGTTCGACAGATTATATTCTTCCGAACCCGAGATAAATCCGATCCGGCGGTGCCCCAGCCCGATCAGATGTTCGGTGGCGGTGCGCGCGGATCCCTCATCACCCATAACCATGGCTATCCCTGGTCCTGGCGCTACTGAGCCAATCCTGGCAAATGGAATTTTCCGTTCGGCCAGCAGCCCGGTTATCAGCGGATTTTCCGAGTGGGGCGGGGTCAGGATCACGCCATCCGGCTGAAGCGCGGCTATGGCTCCGCTCAGCTCACGCTCGACATGGTCGCTATGCGTATCGACCAGTTCGAAAATCATCCGGTAGCCATA
>JANOKC010000115.1:0-46980 GCA_031419035.1 Novosphingobium sp.
CGGCACCGCCCACCGCATGGCGCGCAAGGTTAAGGCCGGTGTGCTAGGAATCAACACGCCAATGGGCGCCGATTGGGATGTACCGTTGGGCGGTTACAAGCAATCTGGCATCGGGCGCGAAAACGGGCGGGATGGGCTGGAACTTTACCTCCAGACCAAGTCGGTTTTCGCTGCGATATGACCGGATTGCAAACCGAAATCCGCCGGGTGGATGTCGGCGATGCGGAAATCCATGTTGAAATTTCCGGCAGCGGGCCTGACCTGCTTCTGGTCGCTGGGTTGGGCGGACGGGGTGCTTTTTGGAGCAATCAACTCGCTGAATTTTCTAAACATTTCCGAGTGATCACCCATGATCACCGCGGCTGCGGCAGCAGTTCGCCAGCTAAGGTGATCTATGGCGCGGAGCATATGGCGCAAGATTTGGTGGCGCTAATGGATTCGTTGCAGATCGACCAGGCGCACATGGTCGGTCATTCGACTGGTGGGGCAATCTGTCAGCATATTGCGCTCGACAATCCGGGTCGCGTGGGGCGGCTGGTGCTCAGCTGCAGTTGGGCTGGACCTGACACCTATTTCACCCAGCTGTTCCGTACTCGCAAGGAAATCCTGATCAATTGTGGTCCGTTAGCCTATCTTACCATGGGGACGTATCTGGCTATGCCAAGTAGCCATCTGCAGCCTCAAATGACGTCAGCACGGGCGTTCATGGAAGAGCGCATGACGGCCTTTCCCGGGCTCGAGGTCGAGTTGTCACGGCTTGCGGCGGTGATGTCGCACGATTTGCGCAGCCGGGTCGGCAAAATTGGCAAGCCCACCTTGTGTATCGGCGCAATGGACGACCAGATTACTCCGCCGGGTTTCACGCAGGAATTGGGCCGCTTGATTGACGGCGCAGAAGTCCACTTGCTCGCCCGGGGGGGCCATTTCTGTCCCATCGCTGCGACCGAAGCATACAACGCAAGGGTTCTGAGCTTTCTCAACAGAGATGGAGGCCTGCATGATGGATAACGAAATCACCAAGCAAAGGTCGGTCATCGTCAAGCCAGGCGAGGGAAAGTCACTGTGGCAACCGATGCCTTCGCGCGGCTACGTCGATGTCAATCTGACCCCGGACAATATGCCTTATGATACGTTTTCCAGTGGCATCCAGGTAATGCCCCCGGGCGGGGAAGTCCGCGAGCATGGGCACAAGCAGAACCACGAATTAGTGTTCGTTTACGAGGGCGCCGGGGAGGTGGAAATCGACGGCGAGGTGACCGCTATCGTGCCAGGCACGACTGTGCTGTTTGCGCGCAATTGCACCCACCTTATTCGCAATACCGGCCCCGGCGATTTGAAGATGTTCTGGGTATTTTTCCCTCCGGGGCTGGAGGACTGGTTCAATGCCATCGGCAGACTGCGGACCCCCGGCGAGCCAATGCCCGAACCCTTTGCGCGACCGGACGATGTCCAGGAAGTGATGGACAGGATGCGGTTCCTTCCTCCCAGAGTGCGCGACTGATGCGGATCATTTCCCGGTCTGATGTTGAGCGGCTGCTGCCGGTCGAAAGTTGCATCGCGGTGATGGCCAGAGCAATGCAGGCGACGTCGCGCGGCGATGTGACCCTGCCGATCCGGCAATTCATGCCAGTGCCTGAAACATCGGGCAAGCTGGCGATCATGCCCGGAACACTAGGCGATCCGGCCTGTTTCGGGATAAAGCTGGTAAGCAAGTATGACCGCCCGCGCGGCGATCCGCTGGGCACACACGTTGGCATGGTGATGTTGTTCGACAGTGCCAAGGGAATCCCGCTAGCGATGGTCGAGGGTTCTTCTCTCACCGCCATTCGAACGTCTGCGGCCAGCGCGCTTGCGACGCGTTATCTCGCCCGCGAGGATGCAACGAGGCTAGCGATTATTGGCACTGGTGAACAGGCGATGCGGCATGTGGCTGCGATGTTGGCAGTTCGCTCGATTGAACAGATCTCGGTCTGGGGGCGAGATGCGCAGAGCGCGAGAGACTTTGCTGACAATGTCGCCTCCAGATCAGGATTGCTCGTATCAGTGCACGGTGATGTTGCTGAAGCGGTGGAACGGGCCGACATCATCTGCACCGCCACCTCGGCCAAGACTCCGGTGCTGTTGGGTGCCGACCTTCGACCTGGGCAGCATATAAACCTGGTCGGATCGGCAATCCCGACCACGGCCGAAGTCGATAGTGTAGCAGTTGCCAGATCGCGATTTTATGTCGATTACCGGCCCGCAGCGCTTTCGGCAGCGGGTGAACTCCTCAGAGCGATTGAAATCGGCTGCGTGGACGAAGACCACATTGTCGGCGAGATAGGCGAGGTCGTCAGCGGAATTGTCCCCAGTCGTCGCAGCGATGAAGAAATCACGATCTACAAAAGCCTAGGGGTCGCCTCGCAGGACCTTGCCGCAGCTTATGCGGTTTGGGAGCTGGCGGTAGCGGAGATGTCGGGCATCGAAGTGGATCTTCTTGGATGACCCGTGCGTTGAAAAAACGACGCCGCACGGGCCGGATTCGTTCAGCGCTGCTCGCATCGATATTGCTCGTGATTGGGGCATGCGTTTCAGTGCCTGCTCCAGTCGACGACGAAGCGGTCTATATCCAGCGCTACCAAGCGCAGGAGCGTGCCGCGCAAATGGGGGGCGGGCTGCCCAGCTATGATCCGTTGGAGAGGGTTGGCGGCGCGCAAGTGATCCCGCCGCTGCCGAGTGCGATGCCCGGCGCGGGGAACGCAGCACTGCAAGAAGCGCGCGACTACGTCTCAGCCCGAGGCAGCTCAGCATTTATAGTTTGGCACAAGGGCACCCTGATCGAAGAAACCTATTTTGACGGTTACAACCGAGACGCCCTGATCAAAGCGAAATCGCTCGCCAAGCCGCTAACCGCAATCCTGATCGGACGAGCGATTGCGCAGGGCTATATAAAATCGCTCGACCAGCCGGTTGCGGACTTTGTCACCGAATGGAAGAATGACCCGCGCAGGTCCAAGATACTCGTTCGCCATTTGCTCGACATGCGGACCGGACTGCTGGCGCAGGGTATCCCGACAGGCCCAGCGGATATTCTGCAGCGTGCCTATCTCCACCCCAGGCATGACGAGATCATCATCAACGAATACCCGCTGACCCATGAACCAGGCACGCGATACGATTATTCCAACGCCAATGCGGAACTGGTCGCTCCCCTGATCGAGCGGGCTACCCGGACGCGCTATGCCCACTATCTGACAAAGACTCTGCTGGAACCCCTTGGTGCGGCTGGCGGAACGATATTCGTCAACCGTCCCGGCGGCATGGCGCATTCGGGATGCTGCGTGCAAATGCCCGCCCGGACATGGTTGAAGCTTGGCATTTTGCTGCTGAACGACGGTGTGTGGAAGGGCAATCGCCTGCTGCCGGAAGGCTATGTGGCCGCGATGCGAACTCCGACCAAGGAAAACCCCAATGCTGGTCTCGGAGTGTGGACGGGACAGCCTTATGCGAAATTGCGTGGTTCACTCAATCCGGAATTCGCCATGGGCCGAACACTTCAAAGCGAGTCTTACGCCGCGAGCGACTTGTTCCTGTTCGATGGCAACGGCAGTCAGGTAGTTTATATCATTCCGTCGCAAGACTTGGTGATCCTGCGGACCGGGAATTACCCGCCAAGGGACCGCCCCTGGGACAACAGCTTCGTCCCCAACCTGATCATTCGGGGCATTCAGCCGTCCGCAGGAAATCCCGCACGCAGCGCTCCGACAAAAGGTAATTGAACATGGCAGATGCCCAGGGCGCGCTGATAGCAAGTGCGCCAATTCCAGACATTGCGAGCCAATTGCCGATACCACTCAAGCTGGGGTGGGGCATCGGCGCGTTTGGTGTCGCAATGCTGGTGAACGGGATTTCAGTCCTGATATTTTTCTATCTCGTTGCGATCCTGAAAATCGAGCCAGCGCTTGCCGGGGCAATTATCTTCGTTTCGAAGCTGTTCGATGTATTTATCGATCCCTTCGTCGGCTTGTGGAGTGATCGGATAAAGTCGCCACGCGGTCGGCGCCGTCCTTTCCTGTTCTGGGGTGCGTTCGTCAGCGCCGCCAGTTTCGCGCTGATTTTCACTACGCCGATTTTCGCCAACCAGTGGCTGACCGCTGGCTATGTTCTGGTGGCTCTGTGCATTTATGCAGGCGGCTATACGCTGTTCAACATACCCTATCTGGCGATGCCGGCCGAAATGACCGATAATTATCACGAGCGTTCATCGATCCATGCTTACCGGATCGTGTTCGTCTCGCTCGGCAGTTTTCTTGCCGCCTCGATTGCGCCGGCGATGATCGAGCAGCTCGGCAAGACCGAAGCCAGCAGCTATGCGACCATCGGGCTGGCCAGCGCGGCACTGATCTTTGGCAGTATGATGGCCAGCTATCTGACGACCGCGAAAGCGCGGTTTACCCCGGCCCATACCGGCGTTAGTCGGCTTTCGGCGGACGTATCGGCGATTGCCGGAAACCGGTTGTTCCTGCGCCTGATCGGGGTCAAATTTGCCCAGTTGCTGGGCATGCAGACAACCCAGGCGGCAATGATCTTTTTCGTCATCCAGTCGCTTCAGCTCAAGCTTGATATCTTTGTGATCTTCGGGATCGTCACGACGATAACGTCGATCCTGGTCACGCCCCTGATGATCAAATTCTCAAAGCGCTATGGCAAGCGGAATACTTATTATCTCGCGGCAGCATGCAACATTGCCTATTCGCTCAGCTGGTCACTGGCCGGGCCTGGCGAACCGGACTGGGCGATTGCGCTGCGGGCCTTCATTGTCGGTATTGCTGTCGTCGGCAATGTGGTCATGGCGATGTCGATGCTCACCGATATCATCAATCTCGATGCACGGCGCACCGGCGTGCGGCGCGAAGGGACCTACACCGCAATGTACAGCTTTGTTGAGAAGGTGACCGCGGCCATCGGTCCGCTGATCATCGGCTTTGCGCTGTCGCTGGCCGGCTTCAACAACAAGCTGCCTCCGGACGTGCCGCAAGGCGGCGATGTCGATAAAGCCCTGCTGTTTGCCGTATCCTGGCTGCCGGCATTCTTTGGGTTCGTCGCAGTGTGGCTGCTCAGCGGCTACAAGTTGACCGAAAAGGATATCAATGCGGTACCGGACAAAAGCGCGGGAGGAGCGATGCCATGAACCTGCTGGAACCCAGATTGCACCAGCGCGGGCGCGCGTCGATTGATTTCCTCGCGCAATTGGCCCTCGCCTCGCAGCCGCTGCGGCACAAGGTTGATGCGGACATGCAGCTTGCGGGTATTGATGCGGACAGCCTCCCTGACGACATGGATCAGCGGTACCGACTTATCGACGAGCAGCTGAGCAAATCTACCGCCTATGCAGTCGAAAAACTGCTGGTCGAATGGCACAGTCGGCGGCACGGCGATATCGCTATCCAAGCGTTTGAAGAGATCCTGCCCGAACTGGCACCGGCCATGTCAGCTGCCGAACAGGGCCTGGCGCATTTGACGCTCGATCCCGAAATGGACGCGCCTGGCTATTGGCAGGATGTGCATTTTCACCGCACCAGCGGCGGCTGGGAAGGCCATGAGCACATGGGTTATATCCACGGCGAAATCGTTCACAAGCAACTGGTGGCGCGGTTCGCCCCCGGCGGGATATTCAGGCAGCGCCTTGCGGTTGCCGCGATGGCACCCAAAGCCACCTATGGCCGCATCCTCGACATGGGCTGTTCGAGCGGGCATTTCACGGTGGCGCTGGCACAGACCTATCCTGCGGCCAAGATCACCGGAATCGACCTGTCGAGCCGGATGATCACCCACGCGCACCGCGTCGCCAATGCCAATGGTTGGGCCTGGGATCTGTATCAGCGCCCCGCAGAAGCGACCGGGTTTGCCGATGCCAGTTTCGATCTGGTCACCTCATACATCCTGCTTCACGAGCTGCCCGCCGAGGCAATCCGCGCTGTTTTTGCGGAAGGCTTGCGGTTGCTGGTTCCGGGCGGCGACATGGTGATGTCGGATGTTACCCGTTATGCCGATCTGGACCGGATGGCAGCCTGGAAGGCTGACCGTGACGCGCGATTTGGCGGCGAGCCGCATTGGCGCGCATCGGCCAGTCTTGATCTGGCTGCGCTCGCCCGCGAAGTCGGTTTCATCAATGCCTCGGCAAGCGGCCAATATCCGCACGTGCTGATTGCGAGTAAACCGGCATGACCGGGTCCGTGACCGATGATCCCACCAGCTATAATTTCCCGCAGGTAAGGGCGCTGGGTGCGGGCGACATCGACAGATTGGGCCGGGCGCTGCTGTCGCTGACGCGCGAGATATGTGTGCTGACTGATCGGCAGGCGGTGCTTGAAAAACTGCTTGAAGACGCCGGCGTGTTGGCGGCGGACAGGATCGAACATTACGCGCCCGACGAAGCAGTCCAGGCGAGGATAGACAAGCGGATGGCGGCCATTGTTCAATCGATAATGAGTGAACTTGTCGGGGACTAACGCGATGGTGCTTGGGGCCCGGCGCCTGTTTCAATCAGCAGCACAGCTGCGACCACTCGGAGACAAAGGTTGAAAACTCGCTTTGGGAAGGTTCTGATTTTTGCGGCAGGTTTTGCCTTGCCGGCCTGCGGCCCAATTGAACCCGCAGTCCGCACACCAATCCCCGAACGCGACATCCTCGCCGCTGCGGCCAGGATCGAAGGTGCAACCGTTCTGGACGTCGACCGCTTTGAACCGACCGCGATAATCGGCCGTACCTGCCGGATCCGTCCGCTGAAGAATACTGCAATTGCGCCTTCGTCAGAGCTGGCCGCAGCGCTGGATCGGGCGGCTGCCTATTCCTTGCAGCAGAAAGGTGTCAGCCTGCTGATGATGAAGGACGGCGAGGTTATCCATCGCAGCTTCGCTCCGGGCGTGAATGATGCGACCCCGACCGACAGTTTTTCGATGCACAAATCGGTACTTGCCTTGGTATTCGGCAAGGCGCTGGACGAAGGGCTGATCAAGTCACTCGATGATCCGGTCAGCCAATACATCGAGGAGTGGCGGAATGAACCGCGCAGTGCGATCACCTTGCGGCAGGTACTGACCATGTCGAGCGGCCTGAACCTGCCGGCAAGTCAGGCCGATAGTTTGGAATTGTCCCTTTCTGCCGACATAAATGCGGCTGCGCTGCGCAAACCATTGGCCGACCAACCGGGCACCGTCTTCGCCTATAGCAATGCCAACAGTCAGATCGCCGGCATCGCGCTTGAAAGGGTGATCAAGCGGGCAGGCTATTCCGGCTATGCCGAATATCTCGAGAAGAAGATCTGGTGTCCGATTGGCAACAATCCGGGCAGGCTGTGGCTAGACCGCGAAGGCGGCGCACCGCATTATTTTGCCGGGCTGTTCACCAATATCGAAAATTGGGCGCGCATCGGCGAACTCATTCGCACGCGTGGCAGAGTGGGCGGAAGGCAAGTGGTCCCCGCTGCGTGGATCGCGGAAATGGGTCAGCCCTCGGCTCTCAATCCAGCTTATGGCATCCACGTCTGGCGCGGGTCACCGTGGCAGGCAGTGCGGCGCTACAACCTGAAGAATCCGATCGGAGTTATCCATAGCGCGCCCTATCTGGCCGACGATGTGCTGTTTTTCGATGGTTTTGGCGGACAGCGGGTTTATGTTGTCCCGTCGGCGGGACTGACCATCGTTCGCACCGGCAAAGTCAACTTCGACTATGATGACGCTGCCATCGTTAATCTGGTGCTGCAAGGCATAGGCAGCGTCATGCCTCGGAACTGACGGCAAGCCCATAATACTCTCCCATTTGAAGCATGAAACTCTGTCACGGCGGTTCGCCCAATCGCTGTAAGCAGCGGCGAGTCCTGCCATTATCAGCCGGCGAATAATTCTCCGTCGTCGCTTTCGAACTCAATCACGCTCTTCGCCTTCCGCCACCCATGCCCGCATCCGGGTCATTTCGGCTCCCTGCGGCGTTTGATCCGACTTGGCCAGCGCAATTGCCGTTAGCTGGCATGGGGCGATAAGGGCTGCGATGGTCGGCCAAACGTGTGTCGTCTTCAAGTGCATTGCCGTTTGCCTTTCGACTTGCACTTATCGGCGTGGATTGAATCATTGGCCAATATTCTCGGCAGGTATGTGGGACCTATAGGCGGTTGAAAAAGGCATCCTTCGTCGCTTCCGTAGGACTGCCAACCTTCAAATCCTGGCCCATCAGGGCCATGCCGCGCTGGACAGCGGGCCGCGCTTCGATGGCGGAGATCCAGCGCACGATATTGGGAAATTGGCTAACCATAACACCATGCAATTTCTGCTGGCGGGCTTCCATCCACGGGTAGGTGGCCATATCGGCAATGCTGTAAGTGTCGCCGGTCAGGAATTCCTTCCTAGCGAGCTCACGGTCGACTAATCCGTATAGCCGCTGGACTTCCCCCGAATAGCGTTTGATCGCATAAGGCACCTGTTCATCGGCGTAGCCGCGGAAGTGGCCGCATTGGCCAAACATTGGGCCGATATTGGCGCATTGAAAAAACAACCACTGGATTTCGAGCGATTGCTGCACCAGGTCTTCGGGCCAGAAAAGACCGGTCTTACGGGTCAAATAAAGAAAGATTGCTCCGGATTCGAACACCGCATGGGGGCTGCCATTTGGCCCGTTATGATCGACAATGGCGGGTACACGGTTGTTTGGGCTGATCGCAATAAACGCAGGATCATGTTGCTCACCCTTGAGGATGTTGATCGGCTTGACTCGATAGCCGAGGCCGAACTCCTCCAGCGCGATGGCGATCTTGTGGCCGTTCGGCGTGGGCCAGTAATAGAAGTCGATCACGCTGCATGTTCCTGTTGCAAGGCGAGGACATCGCGAACGGCTTGCTGGCATCGCGCCGCACTGGAATCGCCGGTGAAATCGACCTTAAAATGCGATCTGACCGATGGCCGCTCGATCGCCTGGTCATACCAGTCTGACAGCGCCGGACGCCCATCCCGCCAGTTGAAATTGGGATGGATGGGGTCTTTTGCCTCGTAGAATTCGGCACGGAAACCAAGGTAGCTTATGGCGTGTAGCAAGGACGCATGACCGACATCGAAATCGGTCCAGCCGACGGCTTCGCGATCAAGCTTGTCCAGCGCTCGGATGTATTTCGGCCATAGCCTTTCAAACACCTGCATGTTCCACTGCTGTGGAACCTGCCACTGCTCTGCCACCATCTGCACTGTTGTTTCAAAAATCGTATCGCCCAGCGCCATCCGGGTGATCGCATCCCATCGCGCCGGTCCAATGGCCGGATACATCTTACGGGTCTTGCTTGTGAGGTCGAGATACTCGCAGATTGCCTGACTGCCATAGATCACCTGCCCTGTCTCAATCGCCAGTGTCGGTACCTTGCCCAACGGGTTGATCGCGGAAATGTCATACGCATTACCTTGATCTTCGCCCTCGAGATTTTTGAACGGAAAAGTGGGGATCAAATCGACATCATTCCAGTGCCCGCACTCATGTGCGGTCACAAGCACCTTGTGAACGAAAGTGTGGAACGGCGAGTAGAACAATTTCATTTGGCCTGCTCCTTGTCTGTGCGAAACGATTCGAAGTAATCTCCAGCATCTACCCAATCGGGCGCTGCGTTAGTCGCGGAAATTTGCGGTGCCGTTTTGAGTAACGAAAATGCATTGTCGAGAGCCTGTCCTGCAGCTGCAACTGCCGCGCCGGGAAACAGTGCCACGCCATAGCCGATTTGCTCGGCCGCAGCAGCATCTTGCACTTCATCAGCGGGACGAAGAAAATTGTGCAGCAAAGGTACTTTGCTGCTCAGCTCAGCCACCAATCGTACCATCTGTGCGCGGGTATTGAGGGATTCGACAAAGATCATGTCCGCCCCGGCATCGACATAGTGATGAGCTCGTTCGAGCGCGCTATCGATCCCCTCGCTGGCCACTGCATCGCTGCGCGCACTGATCACGGTGGCCTCGTTCTGGCGACTGTCCAGCGCAGCCTTGATCTTGCCAACCATTACTTCGGTATCAACGAGCGGGCGGGATTGTGGCGCGGCGGATGGCTTGGTTTCCAACTGGTCTTCGATCTGGATTCCCGCCGCGCCGGCGCGCTCCAACAGGTGAACGGCACGCGCGACCGACAAGGAGTTCCCGAACCCCTGATCCGCATCAACGAAAAGCGGTATATCAAGCCTTTCCGCGATCCTTCCGACGATATCGGCGGTCTCGGTCAGCGTCAGCAAACCGATGTCTGGCCGGGCGAGGTGCATCGTCGCTAGCGCCGATCCCGATACAAACACCGCTCGGAATCCCGCCTTTTGCGCTCGAAAGGCGCTGAACGCGTCATAGACGCCCGGAACAATCAGGATTTCCTGCGCCGCGATCAAATCACGCAGATTCGTCTGATGATCCACCGCGCGCATCAATTGACCGGTGTCTTGTCCTTGCGCGACAAGCTGCCAGCGACTTCCTTGATCTGCAGTTCCTTGAATTTGTCATATTCATTGACACTACCCATTGTCCGATTTGCCCAGCGGGTAGCAAATCCCCGGGGAAACTGGCTATCGCCATCTGCCCGGCCATCTTCTGACCACAGCAACGGGAAGTGGCTGCCTTCGGGCTTTTCGCCGTCGAGCATTTCGTCCAGACTTACACCCGCTAGGTTAACGCAATCTGGGCGGGGCGCCCAGCGAATATCGTCTCCGAACACTCGCTCCGAAATGGCGACCCGCCAATCATCGGTCGGGTTGCCAGCGGAATAATGCAGCGCCCACGGATGCACGATCAGCATGTCGCCCGGATCCATATCCCAGGTAAGGAACCGCAGTCCCTCCTCACCCCGTCGGCCCTCGATCTCGGGGTGTGGAACCCGGTCGTCGGGCTTGATCATCTTGCGCGCATTGGGCGAAAACAGCCAGTAGGGCACATCATCATGTTGTGTTCCGGCCAGAACTTCGAGGCTATTGGCCTTCACGATCGGCGTCAGCGGGATCCACAGCGATGGCACCATGGTGCCTGTGACCGGCCACCCCATCCGGTCGCAGTGCCAAAGAGTCTTGGCGTCTGACTGTGGTGGCTTTGCGAAAAACTCGTCGAAAAAGAAACGAATTTCCTTGGACTGCATAACCGCGCCGGCAGCTTCTGCAATCGGCGATTCGAATATAAACCGGCGGTATTCCTCGATGCAGCGCGCCATATAGCGGCCAGGAATGGTTGGTAAAAGGCCCACGTCCTTGTGATTAATGATCACCTCTCGCGCGATCGGTTCCAGCAGTTTGATCCAGTCCGGATCAAGCACCTGGCGCAGACATACGACACCATCGCGGGCGTAATCGTCGATATCCTGCTGCGTGATCTCGCGAAGGGGGTGCCGGTTCAAACCCATCAATCGGTCCTCGTTTTTGAATTCAAGCTCAGGCCTCGAATAGAACTTTGTACGCTGCTGCCGCAGACGTTTGAAAAAAAATCCGCGCCGCGAACAGTTTTGCGCTCCTACTTAGCGTCAAGACCTATCAGCCGCGCCTTCGAGGCGGCAGAATGGCGAACATATTGTGCGGAAATGCGCGCGTCTATGACTTGACGTCTTTGCAAGCGTGTTTCTTTCCGAGATGGAAGCCATTTTGCCGTCTAAGCGGATTTGACCAAAATGACCTATCGCAGCGTTGGATAGGTTTGAAAATAATAGTTATTCCTGCACCTATCCGCTTCGCGCCGAGCCATTTTCCTTTATGCCTCGAAGGTGTGGTTAATTGGTCCTGTTCCAAGTAATATGATCGAAGAATATTCATTACACGATACAGACAAGGTGTGTCAGGCCTACTTGCGCCCAGATCCGCTTTGCTCAGATGCGGAATGGTTAGCCTCTCGGCTGTAGAGCGACATTGAAACGGAGGGAGAAATCGGGAGGACGTCAAATGGTACGCCACAACAGTGCCGCATCGCAGCAGAGGCTCTAATTGCGACTAAACAATCGTTGGCAAACCCGCCAACACCCGCAGCACATAGCTGCAGGCATTGACGGTCGAAAGCAGCATCTAAGGATAGGGATGATGCTGTAAAGAAGTCAGAATTTTATGGCCGCTTCAATTCCGAACTGGCGGGTTGGCACTACAACTCCAAAATAGAAGACCCCCGCGTTGATCGAAGCGGCCAATATGCCACCTTCCTTGTGGAACAAATCGCGCACATAGCCGCTGATCCGCAGATTTTTTACGCTGTCGCCCTCATGAATAAAGGCAAGCGAAGCGCCGACGGTACCGCGACCCGGGATGATATCGCGTTTGGCACCGGTTGTGTCGGTGACCGCCGAGATGAAGGTGTCGCTTGTATAGACATAATCAATGGTCAGGTTGAGGCTGTTGCCGCCACCAATTTCGCGCGCGTAGTCGAGCCCGGCGTTGAAGGTATATTTCGGCGCGGCGCGGAAATTCCGACTGCCTGATACATCGATCAATGGACTGCCGGGCAGGGCCAAATTGGGGATCAGGAAGTTGATATAGTCTGCGTCGAGATGCGAGCCAGACGCTCGCAGCGTCAGTTCAGGCGTGGGCCGTGCCAGCAGCTCAACTTCAACACCGCGAATGCGCGCTGACGCCGCATTTTCAACCACAGTCTCTGTCACGAAGCCTGCCGCACGCAAGATATCTTCTTGTTTGTTGTTGTAATTGGCCTGGAAGATCGTCGGGTTGAAACGGAACATGCCATTGGCAAAATCTGCCTTTAGCCCCAGCTCATAGCTGTCAACCCGCTCTGGCTCGTAGGGACCAATTGATGTGGGGGACGCGCCGCGACCGTTGAAACCGCCCGAGCGAACCCCGCGTGACCAGCTGGCATAGACCATGGTGTCATCGTTGGGCTTCCAATCGAGAATGACCCGGCCGCTTGGATCCTTGAAGGTCGCCTTGCGGTTGGCAGCGAAGCCGGGCCCTGGAATGGTTAGGGCGGTCGAGAATGTCTTGGTCTCAATGGTGTAGCGCCCACCCAAAGTCAGGCGAACATTGCTGCCCAGCTTGACGATAGATTCCGCGAAAACCGCAAAGGAATCGAGTTTCTGAGATGAGTCAATTCGCTGAGCCGGCCCGCCCAAGAAATAGGATGTCGCGATGGCACTGCCATTGTAGGCGAGCGGACGAATGGCATAGTCCGTGTGAAGATAATAAACGCCAGCAACAATATCCACCCGATCAGACAAATCGCCCTGAACTCTGATTTCCTGGCTAAATTGCTTGTAATCCTGGTCACGCGCCGAAACAAACAATGGAACCCCGAATATGAGAGGCGTCCCAGTGCCTTCTTCAAGCAGGCTATCGCTGGTGTTTCGATAGCCGGTTATAGCTGTGAGATTGAAATTCCTTAGCTTCGATTTGATTTCAAGTGATGCGGACCAGCCGTCAAGGAAGCTTTGAAAGGGGATGGTGGTATTTGCGAACTTGAAGCCTTCAGCTCGCTGGCGCAAATATCCCTGCGTATCGCAGCCGAGATCACCCAAACCGACTGAGAAGGTGAAATCACAAATCGTTCCGCCGCCGCCGAAGGGAATACCCGTGGCTTTGGTCAGATTGACGTTGGAAGGATAGCTGCTGCGGTCCTTTTGGTAATCAACCGAAGCCAGGATCGATGTATCCGGGCTAACCTCAGCAAGCACCGCAAGGCCCAGCGTGTAATAATCACGCCCTGCTTCTCGTTTGCCAGTCACACGGTTGCGGGTGAAGGAATCCGAAGTCCGGCGTAGCCCGGAAATTTTGACCGAGATCGCGTCGCCCAGCTTGGGTAGATTGATAACGCCATCAAGATCGAGCGCGTTGAAGCTGCCGTAACGGGCGTGTAACCTTGCACCCAGTTCGCCTGTTGGCCTGGTGCGGCGGAAACTAATGATACCGCCAACTGTATTGCGGCCAAGCAGGGTCCCTTGGGGACCGCGCAGCACTTCGATAGATTCAACATCATTAAGATCGACATTGGCGCCTGTGCTCGTCCCCAAAAACACGCCGTCAATCGCCAAACCGACCGCCGGATCAAAGGTTTTCTCAAGATCGCCAAAGCTGACCCCGCGGATACCGGCCGACAGGCTGTTCCCAGCAAACGCGACGCGGCCAAGCTGGATATTGGGAATAAACTTCTGGATGCCTGCGATGTCCGTCACCACCGAGTTTTCGATCATCTCCGCACTGACAGCGCTGACCGCAAGCGGGGTATCCTGCAAGTTTTCCTGCCGGAAGCGCGCATTGACGATTATTTCCTGAATCGCTCCATCGTTGACCGACGCTTCTTCAGTAGCGGGTAAACTTTGGGCAAATACTACTGCAGAGCAAGGGAACATCGCACTACAAGCCAGTAGTGTCCGAAACGTACGCGATAGATTTTTTTGATTAACTGTCATTTAAATATCTCCCCCGAGAGCAGATGAACTAGGTTATTATTATATTTTTTTGAAAAATTATTATTTTAGCATGAAAAAATTACTATTAGATATTGTAATTATTATCTTAAATTTAGATTTAAAATATCAAAACCTTCAACAATTTGCATGCCTGTGGCCAACTTAGGCTAAATCGACCGCGTTACGCTTGTGCACCCACCCAATTTCCATGAAACCCCGGTGGAATGCGGTTCGGAATGTGGATCACCGCTTGCGGCGCGCCTTCAAAATTCTGGGCATCAAGGATGACAAGTTCGCTCGTCTCGTCGGCCGGGTTGATGACATAGCCCATTAGCCAGCCATGATCCTCTGCGCTCGCATTGGCAGCGGGAACGAATGCGAATTCGCCTGCAACGCGGCCTTGGCCAAAATCATGGACCTGGCGGGTGCCGGCTTCCAGATCATGCTTGTACAGCTTGCCTTCCTCGACGACGATTGGCTCGCGCACTATTGGGAGAGCCAACGAATAGGCATAGCGATAGTGCAGCCCGGTTCGGGTTTCGTTTATGCGCGGAAATTCCTGCGGATCGCCGTCAACTGCTGCGCGCGAGACGCGCCGGGCCACGGGATCGATCTGCCACCGCTCGAACGGCGTTTTTGCAGAATCTGGCCCTTGAGTGCTGTCAGTAAAAACAGTGTTGTGGACGCAGCCATCAAACGTCACCGTGCCATCGGGATTGTCATAAGCGTTGCACGGGTGGAATACATAACAAGGTTCGATATCGCACCAGATTGTGTCCGTGCCTTTGCCTTCTTTGGCCAGTAGCCCAACCCGCGGTTTGTGCTTTGGATTCCACTTGTAAGGGAAACCCTCTCCGCCCAGATATTGCTTGAGCGAGAAAGTGACCGGCATATCCAGCACAATTACGTATTTTTCGGTGATCATACAGTCATGGATTGATGGGCCATCCTGCACCGCGATCGGCTCTTCGCGGCGGACCTTGCCCTGTGTGTCGACCACAACGTGACGAATTTCCGTCATGTTTTCGGCGGCATAGCAGATTGCATGCATTTCGCCCGTTCTGGGGTCAAGGTGGGGGTGGGCGGAATAGCTGCCGCCCTTGAGCGTGCCGTCAAACGGATCATAGGCAATCGTATTGAGTTCCTCGTCGATCCTCACCGGACAACCGCCCGCTTCGACTAGCGCCCAGGTTTCACCAGCATAGCCAAGGACGTTGGTATTGACGATGTCGAACGGCGGTTCGTGCGGGCCAGGTGCAGCCGGTTCGCCAAGCGCATCGCTGACTGCGCGCGACCTGATCCAGCGGTTCCGGTACCATAGCGCCTTACCCTGCTGAAGCCGGACTCCATGAACCATGCCGTCGCCCATAAACCAATGATACAGGCCCGGATTGGGCGGGGTGATGGGATTGGGGCCAATGCGGATATAGCGGCCGTCAAGCTCGGGCGGGATGGTGCCAGTCACGCGAAGGTTAGTTAGCGTTTCTTCCGACGGTAATGGCAGGTGAATACCGAGCAAAAAGGGATTGGGCTTGTCAGACTTCATGCGGTTGCGGTTGAAGTCTGCAATTTTTGTTGCACCCTTCGAAACAGCATCACGGATCAAGGTTGCAACTGCACCAGCCAACGAAAATCTCCCTTGCTTGCATTGCGATTCGGCAATGTTTACACTGCTAATATGAGTCAAGATGATAACAGCGTCAACATCAAAAGGCGCAGCCGCGCTTATCACCATGGTGATCTGCGGTCGGCTTTGATCGAGACTGCACTGTCTTGGCTGGACAAACGGCAGGGCGATGACATCAGTTTGCGCGAGATTGCGCGACTGGTTGGGGTGAGTGCCACGGCCGTTTACCGGCACTTTCCAGACAAGCAGGCGTTGATTGCTGCACTATGTGAGCGCGGCGCTGCCAAACTAGCGGCCGCGCAAAGCACTGCAGCTGATGCAGTGGGCGGCGGTTTTGCAGGCTTCGGAGCTTCGGGGGAGGCCTACGTCCGTTTCGCGCTGGCTAACCCGGGACTCTTTCGTCTCATGATGGCAACAAGGCCAGCAACAGGACCACTTATGGATGTTCTGGAAGAAAACAGCACGGCGATGCGCAACTTGCACAACGACATTGCAGTGGTTCTCCCCGATTCAGGTGACGCTCAGCGACGTTTGGCAGCAATTCATGCGTGGTCGATGGTGCATGGTATGGCGATGCTGATGCTCGACGGCATGATCCCAACCGACGATGCCCTAATCAACTCAATCAGCGCACCGCAATTTGGCGCACCTGTGGGAGCATAGGCGGGCATGTTTAAGGAAATCTCCAAACGGCGCGGCTTATAGGTTCTTGCTCTAGTTCTCGGTGCCCTGATAGATTGCAAGGTAGCGATATGGACTGGTCTGTCCGGCAGGCGAACACTATGGTCTGTCACTGAGGGTGATGACTTCTAAGGACGTAGCAAGTTTGCATGGCAACTGCGGCGCCTATCAAGGATCAATCTCTGCATCTGGCCACTTGTTGGCGATGGCGCGCAGGCGTTTCCGGTTCTGGCATTTTCCTGGCATTATCCGATAACTGCCCACGAACATCGCAGCGACCTTGGCGATCTAAGAAAAGGTGCAGCTCCATGACAGGGACGAATTTTTTGAGTTTTTGGTTCAGAGCCATGTTTGTGGCGCTGGTGTTTCCTGCAGCCGCGCCGGCCAATGCGCAGAATTTTTCGCACGCAGACGAAGAGCTTTACCTTAAGCGAATTGCGGAGATCAGCCAGGTCACCGGGCGCGGTCTTGAGAGCTATGATCCACTTGAAAGGGTTGCGGGTGCCCGCAGCAAGCCGTTGCTGCGCGCAGTCCGATCGACCATTGCCCATGATGCGCTGCTTCAGGCTGCGCACTATGCCTCAGAACGCAATTCTTCGGCATTCATCGTTTGGCGGAATGGTAGGGTTGAAGCCGAGAGCTACTTCAATGGTTACGATGCGACCAAGCCCATCATCTCAAAATCGCTAGCGAAGCCTGTCACGGCGCTATTGATTGGTCGCGCGATTCAGTTGGGCTACATCAAGTCGCTTGATCAGCCCGTTGCCGATTTTATCACCGAATGGAAGGGCGACAAGTCGCGCGAAAAAATGCGCATTCGCCACTTGCTCGATATGCGAACGGGGCTGTTGATGCAGGGGCTGGCCACAGGGCCAGAGGACGTCCTGAACCGCGCCTATCTTCATCCCCGCCACGACGAGATAATCATTCGCGGGTATCCCCTGATCAACGAACCGGGCACGCGTTATGATTACTCCAATGCAACCTCAGAGTTGATCGCACCCGTAATCGAGCGGGCGACAGGCAAGCGTTACAGCGCCTTCCTTTCAGATGCCTTGCTTAAGCCTATTGGCGCTGCGGGCGGATCGATTTGGGTTAATCGCCCAGGCGGGATGGCGCATTCAGGCTGTTGCCTGCTGTTGCCAGCTCAAAGTTGGCTTCGAATGGCCATTTTGCTGATGAATGATGGCGCATGGCAGGGCAAACGGCTTCTCCCCAAAGGCTATGTCGCGGCAATGCGGACCCCGACTGTGCAGAACCCGCATTACGGCCTCGGGGTATGGGTGGCAGGCAATTATGTTGAACGACGCGGCTTTGCCCATCCTTCGATCCCTTTTGGCCAGATTCGGCACTCGGAACCCTATGCTGCGCGCGATCTCTATCTGTTTGACGGCAATGGCAGTCAGGTCGTCTACATCGTTCCATCCCAGCGTTTGATCATTCTGCGAACAGGTGACGCGCCACCGAAGACTTTGGATTGGGACAATGCCTATCTTCCTAATCTGTTGATTCGGGGTCTCACTCGTCGCCAAGGTGATCCCATGCCGGAGCCCCAGCCAAGATGACAGAAGACCGCATTGATACGCTGCCGAAAGGCCTGAAAATCGGCTGGGCGAGTGGTGCTTTTGGCATTGCCCTGCTGTTCAATGGACTTGGCGCGTTGGTCTTTTTCTACATGATTGGCATATTAAGGATTGAGCCGGTGCTGGCCGGGGCGCTGATATTTTTGGCGAAATTGCTGGGTGCGTTCACTGATGCCTCGGTTGGTGCATTGAGTGATCGGTTAAAATCTTCGCGCGGACGCAGGCGACCCTTTCTGTTTTGGGGCGCTTTCATATGCGCCGCCAGTTTTGCGATGATTTTCACAACACCACTGTTTGCTGCAAGTTGGATGACGGCGGCCTATGTGTTTGCGGCGCTGTGCCTCTTCGCGCTCGGCTATTCAGTCTACAATGTCCCTTATCTCGCGATGCCAGCGGAGATGACAGACAGCTATCACGAGCGCTCGTCGATCCATTCCTACAGGATCGTGTTTGTTACATTTGGGGGATTTATCGCGGGAGCCCTTGCTCCGGCTGCTATCGAGAAGCTCGGGAAGACTGAATGGTCAAGCTATGCTGTCGTAGGTTGCGGTGTTGCGGTGATGATGCTGATTTCGCTCTTGTCGGCCTATTATACAACAGCTGGTGCCCGCTATACTGAGCAAGGCGCAGCCAGGCCGAGCATTGGCAAGGATTTCAGGGAAATTTTCCGCAACCCACATTTCATGCGGTTGATCGGCGTGAAATTCATGCAGCTAACTGCAATCCAATGCACGCAGGCGGCATTGCTCTTTTTCCTGGTCCAGTCGCTTGAGCTGAAATTGTCGGTTCTTGTTCCCTTCGGCCTTGCGATGAGCGTCTCGTCAATTATCGCCGCGCCGCTGTTGGTCCGCTTCTCAAAGCGATATGGCAAGCGCGGCGCCTATTTTGTTTCAGCAACCGCCTATGTGATCTACTCGCTGAGCTGGGTGCTTGCGGTTCCGGGCGAACCCATGTGGGCGATTATTGCAAGAGGCCTGATCGTGGGCGTTGCGGCAACGGGTAACGTGATGCTCGCCATGTCCATGCTCACTGACATTATCAATTATGACGGTAAGCAAACGGGCCTAAAACGAGAGGGCAGTTACACCGCCGTCTATACATTCGTTGAAAAGCTGACCGGCGCGATGGGGCCACTGCTGGTAGGGTCTGCCCTGTCCTATGCCGGATTCAACAACAAGCTGCCGCCCGATGTGCGGCAATCAGGGGATGTGACCCTTGCGCTATTGATTACCACATCCATTTTGCCAGCTATTCTGGGGGTGGTCGCGATGATTATATTGACCACCTACAAGTTGCGCCAAGAAGATATTGAGGAGCCGAATCCATGAAATTTCAAGACCCGCAATTGCGGCAACGTGGCCGCGCTTCGATTGATTTTCTTGCCCTGATCGCAGGCGGCAGCATGAAAGTGCGCGAGGCCATGGACGCTGAAATGGTAAATGCAGGGCTCACGGCGGACTTGCTTCCAGATAATATGGACGCACGATATGATGCCGTCAGCAAAGCCCTTGGCCAGTCTCGCTCCTATGCTACGCTGAATTTGTTGGGCGACTGGCACGGCAGAATGCACGGTCCAATTGCTGTGGAGGCATTTGAAGAAATATCGGCGGATTTGAAACCCGCCATGGATGCTGCTGAAACTGGCCCTGCGCGCCTTACGCTCAACCCCGATCAAATTGCGCCCGATTACTGGGAAGGGGTAGAGTTTCACCGCACGGCGCTCGCCTGGGATCGGTATGACAATATGGGCTACGTCCATGGCGAGATCATTCACAAGAAAATGGTCGACCGCATGTATCCCGGCGGGATATTCAAACAGCGACGGACAGTGGCGGGGATGGCCCCACGCGATCACTATGACCGTATCCTAGATATGGGCTGTTCCAGCGGCCATTTCACAACTGCTCTTGTGGATGCCTATCCAGCCGCGAAAATCTCAGGCATCGATCTCTCTCGCCGGATGCTGGAACACGCGTGGCGGACAGCAAACGCAAATGGCTGGGATTGGGACCTGTATCAGCGTCCAGCAGAAGCAACGGGCTTTGCTGATGCCAGCTTTGATCTGGTGGCGTCATACATCATGCTCCACGAAATGCCGGCAGACGCCATCCGCGCGACCTTTGCGGAGGCGCTAAGGGTGCTGGCTCCGGGCGGGGACTTGGTGATGTCCGATGTGACTCGCTATGCCGATCTCGACAAGCTTAGCGCGTGGCAGGCGGACCGTATTGCCAAATACGGCGGTGAACCGCATTGGCGGGCCTCAGCCAGCCTTGATCTGGCGGCACTCGCCGCAGACGTCGGCTTTGTCGAAGTGCGCGCCGAAGGGCACTATCCCCACGTCCTTATTGCTCGAAAACCAGCATGAGTGAGGATCCCCGCAGCTACAATACGCCGGATCTGAAGGCGCTTGTCCCCGATCAGATCGACAATCTGGGCCGCGCTATCCTCAGTCTGACGCGTGAGATTTGCGTATTGACGGACAGGCTCGCGGTTACAGAGGCCGTGCTTGCTGCGCGCGGCATCGACATTGCCGAAGCCGTGGATACACACCAGCCGGACGCCGTACTTCAGTCCCGCATTGATGGACAAGTCAACCGGATCATTGCTGACATACTCGGGACTTTGCACGCAAAATGAAGCGCGCATTGGTCATACTCTGTGCGCTGGCTGCGGCCCCTGCTGGGGCCAAATGTGTGTCACTGCCGGTTTCGGCGGTCGAAACTGTTATGACCGGGCCAAATGGCCGGATCATCCCTGTCACGATCATCGCGCCGATAAAGCGCGGACGTTACCCCGTGGTGGCGTTCTCCCATGGGGCCTTCGCCGCCCCCTCCCGTTATCGCGCAATGCTCGATCCGATTGCAGCAGCGGGCTATGTGATCGTCGCACCAACGCATGCCGATTCCGAATTGATGAAGTCAGACAAGCCCCCATCCCAAGCCTTTGTGTGGCAAAGCCGCAATGAGGATATGGCGCTAGCATTGGCCGCAACGCCGAACAACTCTGACAAGCGCCGCCGCGCAGCAATGGGCCATAGCTATGGCGCGCTGATAGCCCAAGTGGCCGCGGGTGCCGTTGCTGCTAATGCTCCGCCATCACCCCAACGCCCCCCGCAAGCCCTTGTGGCATGGTCTCCGCCCGGTCCCATGCCCGGCCTGATTGATGCCAGGGGCTGGTCGTCTATCGGAACGGCTGCGCTTACGATCACAGGCACGGCTGACATCCTGCCAGGGTTTATCAACCAGTGGGAATTGCACCGCATAGCGCATGATCAAACGCCTCCGGGCGCTCGCTGGTTGTGGGTAGGTCAAGGTATAGATCATTATTTCGGTGGAATGTTTGGCCGCGAAAAGCACGCCGATTCTGATTCAAGGCGGCTGTTTGGCCGCGCCATCGCGACGGCAGTGTCTTTTCTGGATACAAGCCTGAATCGCCGCCGGCCTTGCTCGACTGGCGCCATTACTCCTGGCGAAATGTTTCAGATCGATAAATGAAGCGATGATCTGGTTGGTGTTGACGGCCCAACAGGCATTTCCCAAGACTTGATCGCCGCTCTTCTTATATGGTTGTGATCCCGTACTTATTTAGAAATCTATCCGCTTGTCGGAGAAAACTAGAAAGCCAGCAGCGCCGGGGCGGATGTTGAGCAACATTGACGTGCGATTGTTACGGTTTCGAGCGCCTCCGGTAAAACTGCGTGCCGCGGGTGTTTTAGGAAGCATAGTGATGACAGGGAGCATTATCATGAACGAAGCACTGAACCACAAATTGTCAAAATTGATGCTGGCCAGCATCAGCGTGCCGGCTCTGGCTTGGGGAAGCACGGCACTCGCCCAAGAAACCACGACGGGTGAGGTTGCGGTCGTCGATGGCAATTCGATTATTGTAACATCGCGCCGGTTCGAAGAGCGGCTTCAGGACGTGCCAATCGCGGTCAGCGCGATTTCGGCCGAAGATATTGAGCGGCAGCGCCTGGACGATCTGAGCGACATCGCTGAAAAGACCGTAGGCTTCGGATTTGAGACATTTACCGGCCCGCTGGCGCAGCCCGTCATTCGCGGACAGACCAATCTGCGTGTCACCTCGCCGGTTCAGAATGTGGCGACCAACCTGAATGGCGTGTACATTCAGCGCGGCTACTTCGTTGATCAGGGCTTGCTTGATCTGGAACGAGTTGAGATCATCAAGGGTCCGCAATCGGCGCTATATGGCCGCAACGCGTTTGCTGGTGCGATCAGCTTGATTGCGCGCGGTGCCAAAGCTGATGGTGAGATTTCGGGGCGCGTTTCGGCTACTTTGGGTACGGATAGCCGTTATGATGCCAAAGCGGGCATCAACCTGCCGATCATTCCCGGAACCTTGGCTGTTTTTGCGGCCGGTGGATATTCAGAATTCGACGGCACCTGGGAAAATCCCCACCCACTTGCCAACAGCAATGGTGCAACAACCAAAGGCAACTCTGGCGGCTATAAAAAGGAAGCCTACCAGCTGGGTGTCCAATTGAAACTTGCCGAAGTCATTACGATTGACGGTTTATATATTCATACAAACCGGAACCTGGAACAGAACCCGGCTTATACTATTTCGACATCCGGGTTAACGGCGCCCTTCAATACACTGAACGCAAGCCCCACCGGCACGGGGGCATTACGCCAAAACCGGCTATGGGTCGGGGAACTACCCGCTACGGTTACGCTCGCGCCGGGCGAGACACGCTTGCCAGGAATAGTGCTCGATCCAAGAGCCTTTGGTCTTCGCGGCCCGAGTGATATCTATATCGGCAAAGCCCGAATTGACACTGGCGGCCCGATTTCGATTCAGTATATTTTTAGTCACACGACGGCAGAAATTGCTGCACGCGGCTCATCGCCGCGTGACCCGCTGTTTCCCATCATCGCATTTGGCACCAACTTCGGCTTGATTTTTGACTCGTCCGGGACGGGCTCGAAGTTTGCGAGCACTAGCCATGAGCAGCGCTTCGATTTCGACTTCGGATCGCTCACCGGCTTTTTGGGCGCAAGTTTCACCAGAACAAAGGATGATGAATCGAATGGATCGGAGTTTGCTCCGGTAAATTCACTCGATGCACCAAATCCAGCGTCACTGTTCCCGCTCGGGCCGGGATTGCCGATACCGGTTGCGACCATCTTCAGGCGCAACACCTATTTGCGCCGCGATGAAAACGTGTTTTCAGCATTCGGTTTCCTTAACTGGAAGGCGAGTGATGCACTCTCAATCACTCTGGAAGGGCGCTATACGAAAGAGCGGCAACGCGCGACCGATCTGCTTGCGCCCGATATTGGCGGGCTAGGCACGGGTTTTCTTGCTGTCGCGCCCCCAATAGGCGTCCGCGTGGCAGAGTTCTTCACGCCGCGCAGCTCGATCACCTACAAGTTTAGCGACGACAACAATATCTATGCATCGGTTGCGCGTGGATATAAATCAGGCGGTCTCAATGGGGTTGCGGCTAGTTATCGCCGGACCTCGACCGTGGCAGGCCTTCCTGTAATCGACATTATTACGCCAGGTTCGCCAATTCCGGCGCCTCAGGCTGGTGCCACTGCAGTGTTGTTCACTCAGTTGTCGCCAGGAACAGCCAATCTGAGCGCGATTCAAGCGGCGTACCAGGCTGAAACCAATTGGACCTATGAAATCGGCTCAAAGAACCGCTTTTTCGATGGCCAACTCACGCTTAATCTTGCCGCCTTTTACACCAATTGGAAGAACCTGCAGACCAATGCCGTTCGTCTTCAGGCTGATGGTACTGCGCCGGCCGCTTTCTTCGCTATCGTACCATCGCTGATTGGCAATCTTGGAGATGCGGAAATCTACGGGGTGGAAATAGAAGGCAGCTTCAAGGTCACTCCGGAATTGCGGATCGATTTTGGCGCGGCATACAACCATGCGCGCTACAAGCAGGGCGTGTATTCGCAGCGTTTCGGGGCCTCTGGCAACTGCGACGGAATTGTCTGCGCGACAACGCCGGTTGCGGGCTCGGCCTTCCAGCAATTGTCAATCGCTGGCAACCAGATCGAACGCACGCCCGCCTTTGATGCTTTGCTCGGGATCAATTACGATACCGAGTTAAGCAATGGCTGGAAACTCTTCGCCAGAACCGATCTGACATATCAAACCAAGCAATACGCCGATGAAGCCAATCTGGCTTTCGTGCCCTCTCGGACATTGGTGAATGCATCGCTGGGGCTCGACATTAGCGGTGTTGACCTGCAACTTTGGGTAAAGAACCTGTTTGACAAGAGATATGTCTCAAACGCTCTCTTCTTGATCGGAACGGGAGGCGCCGGATCGGCAAGTTATGTGCCCATTCTGGGCGAGCAAAGGACGATGGGGGTGTCAACGTCCTTTAAATTTTGAAATGTAAATAACTGGCGCGGGGTCCCATCGAGGTCCCGCGCCAGCTTATGTTGGAAGGCGCATTGTGGTTGACCTTGCTGCGATTAAAAGGGAGCTTCTGGAAGCGATTGAAGGCAGTGATATTCAGGGTAAATATACCGAGATTGCCATTGATCACATTCACGCACTTATTGAAGCATTGATCCCGCAATCCCCGATCGCGCGACCGATTGACGAACAGAAACGGGTTGCGGGGCTCTGGAAATCGCTGTTTGCGCAATTTGGCCCCAAGCACACCGCCGGAAAGCCGATTGCGCATGAAACGAGCTTCAAGCTGCTCACGTTCAACGCTCTGCCAGATATTGCCTTGCGGATGCTGCAAATCGATCAAATAATCGATGATGCGAGCATGGATTATAACAATGTCCAATTGATCGAAGCGGTCGATGGCTCTTGCCAGGCCGATCTTATCATGTTCGGTAAATATGCGATCAGTCCTGACCAGCCCAAACGGTATAAGGTTGATTTCTCGAGCGTTGCGCTCACCAGCCGATCAGGCATGTCAGACGATGATCTGCGGGATGCTTTCGGTTTTGACGCGCAGCAGCCGTTAAGCGCCAACTTTAAGCCCCCCGTGCTTCATTCGGACGTGGTTTACTGCGACGATGATTTGCGGATCAATCATGGTTCCATGGGCGGGGTTTATGTTCTGGAGCGGGTCGGCCGATAGATCCTGCCCCATTGCCCGGCTACTCCCATCTTTATAGCCAGTGTCATCTGACTGGCAGGATCGGTAGGATGCCCTCCGAGACGGGAGAATCAGAATGAGCCAAAAAACCTTGCGGACGTTTTGCCGGTTTTGCCATGCCAGCTGCGCGATGCTGGTCGATGTCGAAAACGAAAAGGTAAAGGCTGTTCGCGGCGATCCCGATGATGAGCTGTTCAATGGCTATACCTGCGTGAAGGGTCGCCAGATGACCGACATGCACAATCTGCCAGAACGGATTATCAAGCCCCTGGTGCGCCGCGATGGTCAGTTTGTGGAGACCTCAACCGCTGCGGTGCTGGCCGAACTTGGCGCCCGGATGAAGCAGATCGTCGCGGAATTCGGGCCACACAGCATCGCGCTTTATTGCGGCACCAATGCGTTTCAAAACAGCGCCGTGCTCGGCACCACATTTGCGCTGGCCGAGGCGATCGGGTCCCGCAACTTTTACACCAGCGTGACCGTCGATCAGCCTGCCAAGGTTTTCACTACCGCGCGCTATGGCCAGTGGATGGGCGGATCGAACAATTTCGAAGAATCCGATGTGGTGATGTTCGTCGGCAATAATCCGCTGGTCTCGCATTACTCTCCCTCGGGCGGACTGCCGCCGTTCTCACCATCGCGGCGCCTGCGCGATGCCAAGGCTCGCGGCCTGAAAGTGATCGTGGCCGACCCGCGTGAGAGCGACATCGGTTCGCTCGCCGATATTTACCTGCAAGTTAAACCCGGCGAGGATCCGGCGCTGCTGGGCGGCATGTTGCATGTGATCATCAAGGAGGGGCTGTATGACCGCAATTTCGTAGCGGCGCATGTCGATGGCTTCGATCAGTTGGCAGACGCGGTTAAGGACTTCATCCCCGAAGTGGCAGCGGCCCGCGCCGGGATTGATCCCGACCAGCTGGTCAAGACCGCTCGACTTTTCGCCAGTGCATCGAAGGGCCGGGTGGTAACCGGTACTGGCCCTGAAATGGCCGGGCAGGGCGTTCTGACCGAATATCTGGTGTCAGCGCTCAACATTGTCTGCGCAAGGTTCAACCAGGAGGGAGACAAGGTCGCCAACCCGATGGTGTTCATGAGCTTTGCCGGCGGGCCGAAGAAGGCGCAAGTCGCGCCGCCCGTCCCGATGTTTGGCGAAGGCTTTGCCAAATCGCGCATCCGGGGGATCGGCAAGCTGGGTCAGGAAATGCCCTGTCCAGTGCTGGCCGATGAAATCCTGACCCCCGGTGAAGGCCAGGTGAAGGTGCTAATCTCGATCGGCGGTAATCCCGAGATTGCCTTCCCCAACCAGCGCAAGGTCCGCAAGGCGCTCGATGAGGTAGAGATATTCGTCCAGGTTGATCCGTGGATGTCAGCCAGCGCCAAACGCGCTGACATCATCCTTGCGCCCAGCATGTGCCTGGAACGTGAAGACATCAACAACGTCTCGCAGCCGTTCTGCGAAGAGCCTTACGGGCATTATACCGAGGCGATGGTGCCGCCGCCCGGCGATACGATGGACGAGTATGAAATGCTGTGGTGGCTGGCCAAGCATATGGGGCTGCAGCTGTCTTTCCCGGGCGGCGATTGTTCGATGGAGGCATGCCCGGACAAGGCCACCATGCTCGATCTGATTTCGCAGGGCTCACTGGTGAAGCCGAGCGATGCCAAGGCCGATGCTTTGGCGGCAGAGCGGCCAGGCAGTGCGATTTTCTATACCGACCAGCATCTGACCATCGCTCCTGCTGACTCTGATGCCAAATATAAGTTCCACCTTGAAGCGGGAGCGATGCCGGATGCCTTCGCGCATTATGCGGCGAACCAGCCTGAAGCCGATGGGTTTGACTTCCGCTTGATCTCGCGCCGCTCAAAGCATCGCTATAACAGCAATGGCCACACCTTCCCGCATTTGCGCAAGAAGATGCCGACCAATCCGGCCTTCATTCATCCGGATGATCTGGCAGCACTTTCAATTGCGGACGGCGCGGTGATCGAAATCACCTCGCGGGTCGCTTCGATCTTTGCGGTGACCCAAGCCAGCGACAAGGTTCGGCGCGGGGTTATCTCGATGTCCCACGCCTGGGGCGATGATGATGCCGGGAAAGCCGATGTCCATGACAAGGGCGGATCGACCAATCGTTTGTTGGATGATGTGTCGGGCATGGATCCGATTACCGGTATGGTCGTGCAGAGCGCGATCCCCGTTCGCATTACTGTTGGTTGAAGCTAGGGTCAGGACCTGTCTAATTGCCTGCATTAAACGCTGAGGGTTGAATCAATGGCGGTACGATGGAGGTGCTGTTTGTGGACGATCCGTTTATGCTGAGCGAGGCGCAGATGCGCCGCGAACTAAGACGATCTGCAACCGGTTCATCCGCTGGAGCCGCCTTGGTGTGTTCAAACGCATCTTTGTCGAACTGGCTGGCAAGGCCGGACAGCCTGACCGGATCATAATCGATGCCACGCATCTGAAGGCGCACCGGACGGCGGCGAGCTTCTTAAAGGGACGGCACGTCAGTTGTGATCAATGAGTCCTGACCTAAGAGGAAGGTTTGATTCAATACGGTTAAGTTACTCATATTCAAGATATATCATGCCGGCGGTTGACGCTGAATACCCCGTTCATGGTCATTAGCAGTCTGTCTTTGCACCAAATCGTGCCATGGGCGTAGGCAAGATTGCCACCGATCCGATCGATCTCTGCGCTTGCCTCAATCCATTCTCCCACCCGCGCCGCGCTGAGGAAATTCGTGGTCATACTTACCGTGGCTACTGGTTTTTTAGGTTCGTCATTGGCGTAAATCGCAAGACTAAGCGCAACGTCTGCCAGCGTCGCCAGCACTCCGCCATGCGCCGTACTGACGTAGTTCAAATGTTGCTCTGCAATTCGGCAGCCCACTATGGTTCTGGCTCGATTCTTCTTCAAGAAATAGGGCCCGGAATGATCAAGAAACCCACGGCTGAAACCGGAGGGCGCAAAGCCAAGTGGAATTTCGGCGCTGTCCACTATTGAGCCTTCACCTGCTTTTTGGCGCGACGTCACTATCCAGCCATTTGTTCAGCGTCTCGTGAAAATGTCGTAGCTTGCTTTCCTGATAGCTAGCAAAGATGGTCTCACCCTTTGGATGGTTGTGCAAACCTTGCTGCACTGCCCGATGGTTGAGCGCGTCCTGATTGAATATCTTGTTGAGATAGCTGCCAAATTCCGTTGCTTTGGTGTAGTCATCATCGAGCTCGAGCACGGTGCACTTGGCTGGTGCTGGTCTTGGTTCCCCGTCCGGTAAAGCAACCATGAACATCACCTCGTGAAAGCACTGCTCGGGATTGTTGCCATCGGGCCTGAACCGATAAAATATCGGGTTAAAGTCAGCCCACGGACTGATGTTGGGGAACACGCTGTAAAATATCGCGTCGATCAAATCGGCGTCGCTGATGGTATCAACAGAATCACCAAATTGCGGTCGCATATCCGCGCGGCGCCGGTTGGCAATATGCTGCCGATAGGCCTGAGGCGAGGACCAATCATGGTCATTGGGCGTTGCTTCGTCGCCGGGCGCGATCTTGCCGCCGATCCAGTTGCACAGATGCGGATCGGCAGACTGCACCACGCCTTCAATATGATTGGCTTGCATATCGAAAATCCCAGTTTGGCCATTGGGCAAGGTCACTTCCACCCTGTCTTCTGCGAGACGCCGGAACAAATGCTTGCTGATCGGATGCTTGAAGCTGGTGAACGCCTGACCGTCGGGAAACGCAGTTGGATCCGGGTTGACCAGATCCGTATGCGGGCTGGGCGGACCCGTGGCCGACATGGCACGCGAGATATTCGGCCAAACATCATATTTCGAATTCGTGTCGGAAAATGCCGGGAGTAATTCCGGATGGGTTCCGACCACATGATAGGATTCCATGAAGGCTTCCTGTGCAATCTTCCAGTTGCAGGGCAGCCGTTTGATCAAATGCGCCGCCTTGTAGCGCCGTGCAAACGGACGCGAGAAATGCCGGTCGATGTCGCCGAGGTAATCCTCCAGCGATTCACAGGCCGGATCGGGATTGATAAATACAAAGCCGCCCCAGTGACCGACCTTAACCTCAGACAGCGAATAGTCTTGGGCAGTGACTGATGGGAAATCCCACTGGCAGGGCACTTCCTTCAGCTTGCCGTCCAACTCCCATGACCAGCCATGGAATGGGCAGCGGAGAGCTTTCAATCCCTTGCGGTGATTGTCGCACAAGGCCCTGCCGCGGTGGAGGCAGGCATTGGGGTAAGCCTTCACCAGATCTATGGATACGCGAACGATGATGAACGATAGGCCTGCGATGTCATAGACGTGGGTGTCTCCCACATTCGGGATATCGTCCTCATGGCAGGCCAACTGCCATACCCGCTTCCACAGCCGCTCAACCTCGCGGTCATGCTCGGCGCGGGTCCAATAGCGACTGACCTCGACCTTGGTCACCCCGGGTTCCATCGGGGAGTTTTCAAGATAGACGGCTGGCGGCCTCACAGTGTCGCCGAGCACAACCTCATCATACGTGATCCCGTTGGACCTGTTGTGACCGGTAATCGTTTCAACCACGCGCCGACTCTCCTATCGAATGTCACCAGATCCTGACTTACAGGGTAACTTGGTAGGTGGTGAAGGCCATTGGTAATTTTGAGGGGGCTTTGGCTCGCTAGTGTCTGCCGCCCTCGAAATCATGTTTGATGGCCTTTGCTGACCAAGCATAAGCCAAGGCGCCCAAAGTGCCGAATAATACGCTTATTCCCATCACCGCATTGCCCAGCGCTAGCGGGCCAAGGCTCGGCGTCAGGCTGGTGCTTGCCCACCCGATCAAGAAACCGCCCAAAGCCTGCCCAATCAAATTGTTGACGAGCAACGCGATCGCCACAGCCATTGCCCGCTCGTTCGGTTTTACTGCCAGTTGAATCAACGAAAGCGTCGGGGCCTGGGTTATCAGAAAGGTTAGATAGGCGAGCGAGAAAAAACCCAGGAACCACCAGATGGTTGTGCTTGTAACACCTAGATAAAAAAGTGGCAGGCTTAGCAGTGTAGCGATCGCAGGAATCCAACCGCGCCACTTGGGGTTTCGCTTGACCAGATAGTCAGTCAGATAGCCACCCAGAATGGGCCCCGGAATGCCGCCGAGAATGAAGGAGAGGCCAAGATAAAACCCAACATCGGCTGTCGATATATCAAATTTGCGCAGCATGATTGAAGCGAGCCAGGTGGCAAAACCATAGCCGACTACATTCATTAGGCCGAATGCCAGAGTTACCCGGAAATAGATCGTATTGTTGATCAAGGATGCCAGTGTCACGAACAAGGATGCTCGCGCTTCACGCCAGCTCTCTGACTTGATGGGCGCCATCGCCTCAGGATAAAAGCGACCGCGCTGGGGCTCTTTCACAGTGAAGAACATGATCGAAGCCAGCACAATGCCCGGAACCCCCAGCACGACAAAGGCCATGCGCCAGCCGTAAAGATCGGCAAGATAGCCACCCGCCATTAAGCCGGTCGCCGTGCCGACTGTCGCCCCTATGGTGTTGAAGCCCATGGCGCGCCCGAGTTCATTTTTGCGAAAATAATCGGCAAGCAATGACAGGCCTGCAGGACCACTTCCAGATTCGCCTACCCCAACGCCCATCCGCGCAATGAACAAGGTCCAAAACCCTGTGGCGGCGCCGCTGATCGCGGTCATCAGACTCCAAGTTGCAATCGACAATGCGATGATTGTCTTACGGCTCTTTCGGTCAGCAAGCCAGGCTATGGGAATGCTGAAGGCGACATAGAAAACCGTAAAAGCCAGACCTGTGATCAACCCGATCTGTGTATCGGAAAGAGCGAACTCTGCCTTGATATCTTCTAGCAGGATTGAAAGGATCAGCCGATCCGCAATGTTCAGTATCCCGCCGAGAATCAGAATCACCAGAACATAGTAACGATAGTTGCGACCTTCACTGATGGGCGATTGTCTCGAGGGCATGGTGAATAGCTTAGGCCAGCGCAGCGCGAGCAACACTAGCAGAATGGCGAGGTGATTGCGTATCGGCTGCGGGTCCCTAGCAAAATCGAGCATCGCGCTTGTTGGCGTTTCATGGTTATGCCGCAGCCAACGAGTGGAGTCTGGTTGCCATGAACAAGCGTGCCAAATTGGCCAATTTCTTTGAGCCGGCAACGCTTGTAGATCCGTTTGGCTACTATCAGGCAGCGCATGCCAGCGCTCCGATCCTGCCCGTCGCAGAACAGAACCTGCACATTGTTTTCAACTATGATCTGATTGCCGAGGCAACGGGGCGGACTGAAGAATTTTCGAATGATTTTGGAGCGTTGCTGGGCGGAACTCGCGCTCAGGATCCTGAACTCAGGGCAATTCTGGACAAGGGCTGGCCTGCCCCGCCAACCTTGCTAACGGCCGATCCTCCGGTTCACACCAGGTTCCGCAAGCTGGTCAATCTGGCCTTTTCGATGCCTCGCGTAAATGCCATCGAGGCCGATATCCGCGCGAAGGTAATCGGCCTGATTGAAGGTTTCGCCGATCGGGGGGAATGCGAGTTCCTTGAGGAGTTCGCGGTGCCGCTGCCGGTATCGATGATCGCCAAACAGATCGGACTCGAGGATCAGCTTGATCGGGTCAAAAGGTGGTCGGATGCAGGCGTGGATCAGCTCAGCCAGATGATCAGCAAGGAGCGCGAGCTGGAATGCGCGCGTGACGGGGTTGAATTTCAACATGTGATCAAGGCCAAGATTGATGAGCGCCGGGCGCATGGCGGCGATGATCTGCTAACCGATCTTGTCGAGGCCCGCATCGATGGAGAACAGCCACTCACCGATCCCGAGATCATGTCGATCATGAACCAGTTCATGGTCGCCGGAAACGAGACGACGACCTCCACTCTAGCAGGGGCAATGCTGCAGCTAATCCGCAATCCGGCCCAGCTTGCTAAAGCCGCAGCCGCAGCGGGCGGCAAGGACATCAAGGTCATCGGAAATTTGGTTGAAGAGGCGCTGCGCACCGAAACTCCGACTGCCGGCATGTGGCGGGTCGTGACGCGCGATGCCGAGTTGGGCGGTCATATCTTGCCAAAGGGCTCGATGCTGCACTTGCGCTATGCCGCAGCCAACCGGGATCCGGCCAAATTCCCCGAACCCGACAGGTTTGATATAGAGCGCGCCAATGCTCGCACACATCTTGCCTTCGGGAGAGGCATTCATATGTGCGTCGGCAACATGCTGTCACGTAAAGAGATCGCTGTGGCGTTCGACGAACTGCTGGCCCGACTGACCAATTTTGCTGTCACCGATGAGGCGGCGATCAACGTTCCGCCTAATATGCTACTGCGCGGCATAACCAAGCTTCCCATTAGTTTTGAAAGACTGGCATGACCCAAACCTTCCAGCCCATAGCTGCCGACCTGTGGACCAGTGAAGCGCAGCCGCGCCTGATTGGCGGGCAGTTGCCAAGTGGCAAGGTCGTGTTTCCATACCCTCGGGGCGATGCTGCCCGGGATGTGGAAGTTTACCCCTTGTCGCGCACTGGCACGCTGTGGTCTTGGACCCGTCAGGATTTCAAGCCCAAGGAACCCTACAGCGGACCGGAAGCGTTCGTGCCGTTCCTGCTTGGCTATGTTGAGCTGCCTGGTGAGACCATTGTCGAAACCCGGATCGTCGATGCGAAATTGGAAGACCTGAAATTGGGCATGGCGATGGAATTCGTCATCGCCCCGTTTGACGACCATCGTTCCACCTATGCCTTTCGGCCGGAGAGAAAGTCATGAGAGACGTTTTTATTATTGGCGCCGGAATTCATCCGTTCGGTCGCACAGAAGGCCGTTCAGGGCGTGACCAGGGCGTTTTTGCAGTACGTCAGGCGATGGCGGATGCGGGCCTCGAATGGGGCGATGTGGATTGCGCTTATGGCGGCTCGGCGGCAGCGGGCAATGCCGATATCATGGTCAATGAACTGGGCTTGACCGGGCTGCCGTTTATCAACGTCAGCAATGGCTGCGCTACCGGCGGCAGCGCGCTGTCCTCGGCGCGCAATGCAATCGCGGCTGGGGAATTCGATGTCGCGCTGGCCGTGGGCTTTGACAAGCACCCGCGCGGAGCATTCAACGCCAAACCCGCCGACTATGGCTTGCCTGAGTGGTACGGCGAGACGGGGATGATGTTGACCACGCAGTTCTTCGCACTTAAAATCCAGCGCTATATGCAATTGTATGGAATCAGCCGTGAAACGCTGGGCCGGGTGGCAGAAAAGGCCTTCCGCAACGGCGCAAAGACCGATCATGCATGGCGGCGTTCGCAAGTTGATCTGGAAACAATCCTGAATTCGCAGATGATCAATGATCCGCTTACTAAATACATGTTTTGCTCGCCGGCCGAGGGTGCGGTTGCGCTCATCCTGGCGAGTGAGAAGAAGGTCAAGGAACTGGGTGCCGATGCAGTCAGGATCGCCAGCGTCGCAGTGCGGACCCGGCCGCCGGGATCGTTTGAAGTGTTTTCAGCTTCGGTCGATATAGACAATGGCGGCAAGCCGACGATTTTGGCTTCAAAGGCAGCGTTTGAACTGGCCGGCATCGGCCCCGAAGATATTGACGTGGCGCAGCTTCAGGACACGGAATCTGGTGCCGAAATTATGCATATGTCCGAAAACGGCTTTTGCAACGACGGCGAGCAGGAACAGTGGCTTCGCGAAGGTCGCACTGAGATCAATGGCAAACTGCCGGTCAACACCGATGGCGGATGCCTGGCCTGCGGGGAGCCAGTTGGTGCATCGGGTCTGAGACAGGTCTACGAGAATACGGTCCAACTGCGCGGGCGCGGCGGCGATCGGCAGGTTCCGAATGGTCCCAAGACAGCCTATAGCCACGTCTACGGTGCCCCGGGATTATCCGGCGTTGCGATATTGGAGCGATAAGATGGGTCGCATGTTGGGCAAAGTTGCCCTCATTTCCGGCGGCGCAGAAGGCATCGGCGGCACGCTCGCCCGGATGATCGTTGCCGAAGGCGGCAGCGTGATGATCGGCGACGTTCAGCTGGACAAGGCCAAGGCACTAGCCGCCGAACTTGGCCCCAATGCCGACGCTATCGCGCTTGATGTGCGCGATCTGACGGCATGGGAGGCGGCCGTTTTGGCAAGCGTGAAGCGGTTCGGCAAGCTCACCACATTGTGCAATGTCGCGGGTATTTCGGAGCCGGGCAATACGGTTGAGGTCGATCTCGATAGCTGGCACCGCCACATCGACATCAATCTGAACGGTACCTTCTATGGCTGCCGCGCAGCGATTCCCGCGCTGGCGGAAGCAGGAGAGCCGGCGACCATCGTTAACGTCGGGTCGATGCTCGCGCACCGGGCCAGCGGCAACATGGCGGCCTATTGCGCCTCCAAGGCAGGCGTCACGCATTTGACCAAGTCAGTGGCGCTCGATTGTGCCGCGCGAGGCCTCAACATTCGAGCCAATACAGTGCATCCCGGCGCTATCCGAACCCCGATGTATGAACGCTACCTCAATGCGGGCGGAGCAAGTCCGGAAGAAATTGAAACGGTCATGGCATCGGCGCATCCGATGGGCCGGGTCGGGACAGCCGAGGAAGTCGCCAAGGCGATCATTTTCCTGTCTTGTGATGATTCGAGTTTCACTAGCGGTACCGATCTGAATATCGACGGCGCCAGCGCGATCAGGGAATAGGCCATGGCAAACAGAATTGACGCCCATTTCGTTGCTGTTGGCAAGTATCACGATGTTGATTTTGCCCGGCTTGAGCTGCTGAAACTGTTGGCTGAGCATCCCGAAATCCGCACCACTGTCGCCTGCGACTACGCCGATATTGAGCGGTTGAACGCGTGCAGCATATTGATCACCTACACCTGTGATTTCATGCCAACCACGGATGAAGCCGCTAATATTCGGGCATGGTTGGAGCAGGGCGGAAAATGGCTCGCGCTGCATGGCACCAATTCGATTCTGCGGTTTACCGATGGCGGTGTCGATTGTCCGAATGAGCACCCTGATATGATGGAAATGCTCGGGACCCAGTTTAAGGCTCACCCGCCAATTGGCACCTTCACCGTCGAAGTTGCCAACCACGACCATGAACTGACCCGCGGAATTGTCGATTTCGTGACAAAAGACGAGCTCTACCTTTCGCATACCACTGCCAAGATTGACACACTGCTTCAGACCCGGTTCGAAGGTGAGGCGGATGGCTTCGTTGACCACACTTGGCCTGAAACCGTGGTTCCAATTCTATACACCCGCGACATCGGCAAAGGTCGCATTGTCTATAACGCGCTGGGCCATTGCCGGGGCCACTATGACTTGCCCGGCATTCAGGATTTCTATCCGTCGCCAGAGCGCTGCTCATGGGACTACGCTGTCTATTACGAACTGCTTCGGCGCGGAATAATCTGGGCGATGCGCTCTGACGTGAGTTAGTTGATGGCGCGATCCCTGCCCGACCAATAGGGCGCTCGCAATTCGCGGCGCAGAATCTTGCCCGACGGATTACGAGGCAGGGCAGCGATAAAATCCACCGACTTGGGGCATTTATAGCCCGCGATATGTTGCCGCGCGTGAGCGATTATTTCGGCCTCTGAAACCACGGCGCCGTCCTTCAGCACTACGCAGGCTTTGACTGCCTCGCCCCACTTCTCGTCGGGCACGCCAATCACCGCAACGTCTGCAACCAACGGGTGGCTGTAAATAGCGTTTTCCACTTCCGCCGGATAGACGTTTTCCCCTCCTGAGATGATCATGTCTTTGACCCGGTCGTGAATATAGAGATAGCCATCCTGATCGAAATAGCCGGCATCGCCCGTGCGCAACCAGCCATCCTGGTCAATCGCCGCGGCGGTGGCTTCGGGCATGTTCCAATAGCCCTTCATGTTCTTGGCCGACCGCGTAGCGATTTCGCCCACGATGCGAGGGCCGACTTCATTGCCGCCCTCATCGATCACCTTGATTTCAACGCCCAGCAAGGGTTTGCCAACCGAACGCATCCGTTCATTGCCGTTCGGATCATGATCTTCAGGATTTAGCGCAACGATCGTCCCCGATGTTTCTGTCATCCCGTACATCTGGATGAAGCCGCAGCCGAACACCTCGATACTCTTCTTCATCAGATCAAGCGGAATCGGTGAAGCACCATACATGATGTATTTTAGCCGCGAAAAATCTATCTCACCCACGCGCGGATGGTTGAGCATGATCTGGATTGCTGCAGGGACCATGAAAATCTTCGCTATTCCAAACTGCTCGATAAAGTCGAGCGCCTGGGCTGGATCATATTCGCGCACGACAATTGCCCGCGTGCCGCTGTTCATATTGGTGATGCCAAAGCCGGTTCCGCTGACATGAAAGCACGGCATGGCAAGCAGACTGGATTCCCCCGGCTCCGATCGCTGCCAGTCCTGCAACTCCGCTTCTTCTTCGGCAGACCGCTTGGTCAAGATTGACCCATGCGTCATGATCGCGCCCTTGGGGTGACCAGTAGTGCCCGAGGTATAGAGCTGGATCGCATCATCATCGGCGGCACAAGGAATGCTCGCATCTGTGTCGTCAAAGCCATCGCGCCATTTGCGATAGTCGGGGATGTCGGCATCCGCCGCCTCGGATCCCAAGATGGTCTCGATGTGAGCCAGCGACGGCTTGATCTGGCGTAAAAGCTCTGTGAACTCAGGACCGATGAACAATATCCGCGCCTGACAATCATTGATTATGTAGGATACTTCGGGTGGGGCCAGCCGCCAGTTGATCGGGGTCATCACCGCACCGACTTTGGCAACGGCTGCCAATATCTCGAAGTAAATGTGTGAGTTTTTGCCCATATAGGTCACGCGCTCACCGGGCTTCACACCAAGTGCTATCAGGCCGTTGGCAGCGCGATTACTGCCCAAGTGTAGCTCACCGTAGGTCAGCTCGTCGCCTTCAAACGTGAAGGCCACTTCGCCACCGCGTTCCTGCGCCTGAAAGCGAATGAGGTCGCCGATCGAGATGATATCTGATTGTTGCATGGGGTACCCTATAGATGCCTCTGTTGCTCGTTCTTCCTAACATAAACACTAGCTGCCTTGCCTCGTTGTCAAGCTAGGATGGTTTCCAATTAGACTTTGGCGAGGAGAAATTTCAATGGCACTGGTCTCGGTAGTGGGCGCGACTGGCAGGCAAGGCCTGGCGCAAATTCGGCAGCTGATTGCAGCAGGTTACAAGGTGCGCGCGATCTCTCGCAGTGCAAACCCGAATCTGGGAATGACCAATGCCGATATCGAAACGCGGCAGATGGATTTGTATGATCCGTCAACATATGTCTCCGCGCTGGAAGGTTCGGATGCGGTGTTTTATACTCATCCGTTGCAGGCGCGCGAAGACCGTTCAACTTTGGCTGGAGCGGTTGGGCGAGCGGCAGTGCATGTCGGTGCCAAGCGGTTCGTGTGGAACACCTCAAGCTGGATTCCAGACAAGCCGGGTGATGCTCATACTTATGTTGGCAACACTGCGGGGATCAACGAACTGTGGCGTTCTGGCGTTCCTGCCACTGTGTTCGGCTCGGTTCTGTTCATGGACAATCTGCTGACCAACTGGGCGCGCCCGTTCATCGTGCATGAAAGCCGCTATGTTTATCCGCATCAAGCCCATCTGCAATCGAACTGGATCAGCCTCGACGATGTCGGCAAGATCATGGTGGCTTCGCTCAATCGGCCCGATCTGGAAGGGGCTTGGATGAATATCGGCGGTCCAGAGCGCCTGAAGTCGCCAGAAGTCGCTGGGATCCTCTCCAAAGTCTTTGGTCGCGAGATCAAGTATGATCCTTGCACGCCCGAGGAATTTGGCGATCTTCTGGTTGCCGCAGTGGAAAGCATGCCAGAGGAAATGCGCCAGCCATATTCGGAAGGGATCGCTGCATTCTATCGCTACAACAATTCATCACCAACCCAGCCGTTCAAGGTCAACACAGACTATATGCAGGAACGACTGCCCGAGATCGAATTTGAGAACCTGTATGATTGGGCGATGCGTCAGGATTGGTCGGATGAAGCGCACCGCCCCTCCGGCGGCTAGGCCAGCCTATCCGTTCGCGTCCTCATAGCGTTCCCAATCATGGATGCCTTTGCGCTTTACGATAAGCCATTGCCCATCGCGAAGCTCCATTTGATCACAATACCGCCCCGCTACGGTCCAATCGGTGGCTCTGCCACCGGTTGGAACCGGCAGCCCATCAAGGTGGCCCGCCTCAATCCGGTGATAGGCTATGAAATTCGCCTCCGTTGCAGCGCTTTGGCCATCGTTTGCTAGCGTGATGAACACGTTTGAAATACTGTGGTGCGTTGCCGGAAACTTTTCGAGCATAGCTGCCGCACCGGCGACAAATTCGTCGGGCGTGCCAGTGAACCCACCATGATCATGATAGTGGTCATCAGCAAAGCACGACCGCACCAGCGCCCAGTCACGGCGATCAATCCCCTTGCAATAGAGGTGCAGCCGCTCGCGTATTTGTTCTCGCGCCCATAGTTCCTCTAAGCTTTTCACCCGCGTTCTCCCTCATTTTGCTAGGATCACAGCGCTAGCATATGGGCCTACTCGGACGATAGATAACAAAATGGATGGGATCAGTCAGATGGGCAGATTGGCAGGCAAGATTGCAATCATCACCGGTGCGTCCAAGGGACTGGGTGAAGCCGATGCCCGGATGTTTGCCCGGGAAGGGGCAACGGTGATCCTTACCGATGTCGATCGCGACAATGGCACAAGGGTGGCCGCCGAGATCGGCGGAAATGCCGAGTTTCTGTTCCATGATGTCCGCAAGGAATCTGAATGGAAAGCACTGATCGAACAAGTAGTAGCGCGACACGGTAGGCTCGATATTCTGGTCAACAATGCCGGCGTGGTAGAGCTTGGCAACATCGAAACCCAGACCGAGGAGGACTATCGCTTTATCATGGCGGTCAGCGCTGATGGGACATTCTTCGGCTGCAAGCACGCAGTTCTGGCGATGAAACTGACTGGCGGCGGCTCGATCATCAACATGGCCTCGATCGCTTCGATTCAGGGTGAGCCAAACGTTGCCGGCTATGCCGCCGCCAAAGGCGCGATCGAAAGCCTGACCCGCAGCGTGGCGGTGCATTGTGCGAACAGCAAATATAACATCCGCTGCAACAGCGTTCATCCTGCCGGAATTCTAACTCCCATGGTTTTGGGATTGCTTGACAAGGTTAATGCTTCGGGGCCGGTTCGATCAGATGATGCACCGCCGCCAAGCAAGCTGGGCGAGCCGGATGACATTGCCCATACGGTTTTGTTTCTGGCCTCTGACGAATCGAAATTCATCAACGGCGCTGCGATCCGTGTCGATAATGCCAAGTCGGTAGTCGAAGGGTTGGTCAGCGGTGATTAGTCCACTGAACAGGCGCGCAGCACAAATGGAGCGGCAGGAAAAAGCATGAGCATTTTAGACAGATTCAGGCTCGATGGCCAGGTTGCGGTTGTTACTGGCGCCGGCAAAGGCATCGGCCGGGCAATTGCAATCGGTTTGGCCGAAGCTGGCGCCGATGTCGCGCTGGGTGCGCGGACGGCGGCGGATCTGGAAGCAGTTGCCAAAGAGATCTGCGCCCTGGGCCGTCGAGCACTGGCTGTTCCAACCGATTCGACCAGCATGGCGGCGCTAGAGGCGCTTGCCCAGCGAACTACCAGCGAGCTTGGCCCGATTGCCATCTGGATCAGCAATGCCGGCGGCATCCCCGATGGCACTCCGCGCTACCTGACGAAAACATCAGAGGAAAGCTGGGATGCCATGATCGACCTCAATCTGAAGTCTGTCTGGATGGGTGCGGTGGTTGCGGCTGCCCACATGAAGGAGCATGGCGGGGTTATTATCAACACCTCGTCGCGAGCGTCATACGGACCGCAAGTGAAGAACGGCCCCTATGGTGCTGCCAAGGCCGGGGTCAACAGCCTGACCGCGACGCTTTCGCGTGAACTTGCCCCGAAAATTCGGGTCAATGCTGTGGCGCCTGGACCAATCCCGACCGAGAACTTCGACGATTGCATGGGCACCGATAGCGAGGAAAAGCGCGAACAGCTGCGCGAGATGATTCAGATCCCGCTGAAGCGCTATGGCAGCGAACAGGATATCGCAGCCGCCGCGCTATATCTCGCGTCGCCTGCAGCCGGTTGGGTGACTGGCCAGTGCCTGTTTGTGACCGGCGGCCTTTAAGCAAATGCGCTCAGCCGAAACAGACGTGCTGATAATCGGCGCAGGCGCTGCAGGATTGGCCGCTGCACTGGCCGCGCATGAGGGCGGCGCGCGGGTTGCGATCATCGACAAGGGTGATCGGCTGGGCGGTACGGCAGCGATTTCGGGAGGGATCGTGTGGATTGCGAATAACCCGCAGATGAAAATGGCTGGCCTTGCTGACAGTCCCGAAGATGCGCTGGCCTATTTCGATTCACTCAACCACGGCGAGTTGGATGCAGCTGTGCTTGGCGCCTTTGTTCACGAAGGACCGGTGGCGTTGGCGTTTCTTGAACAAGCCGATGCGTTGCAGCTCAGCATTCTCAATGGCTATCCCGACTATTACCTTGATCGCCCCGGAGCCAAACCTGGTGGAGGTCGCGCTCTTGATAATGAGCTGTTTGATTTCAGGAAGCTGGGGGATTGGTCCGACAAGGTGTTCAACGATGGCATGATCCAGCGGATGATGCTGCGCGAAACACCGCTGGGCGGGGCTTCGGGGTTCATTGAGCCGGCCGAAATGCAGCGGCGAATTGACCTGGATTTGCGCGGGTTTGGGCAAGCGCTGGTCGGCAGGCTGTTGAAGGCGTGTCTCGATCGCGGGATTGAGCCGAAGCTCGCCTGCAAGGGTAGTCGGCTGGTGATCGAAGCTGGCCGCGTTTGCGGGGTCGCGTTCACCCAAGAAGGGCAGCGCAAGTCGATCAAGGCAAGCCGGGGGGTGATCCTCGCTACTGGCGGGTTTGAGTGGAACGAGCAGCTGAAAACCGCGTTTCTGCGCGGGCCACTTTCTGCGCCAGCATCTCCGCCCGGCAACACTGGGGACGGCCTAAAAATGGCAATGAGCGCCGGAGCAGGGCTGGGCAATATGACCAGCGCCTGGTGGGTGCCGACCTTGTCCGCGGACGGCGCAAGCTGGGGGGATGGTTCGCAAAGATCAGCCCCGGTTCTGATCGAACGCACCTTGCCGCACACCATCATGGTCAACCAGGCGGGCCATCGCTTTTGCAACGAAGCCAACAATTACTCGTCGCTGGCAGGCGCGTTTCACGCCTTTGATCCGGCGACCTACGATTATCCCAACTTGCCAGCCTTTCTAATCTTCGATGATCAATACCGCAGTCGCTATCCGCTTGGCACCGTAATGCCGGGAGCCGCCTTGCCTGACTGGATTTTCCGCGCCAACAGTCTGGCCGTGCTTGCCATAAAAATTGGCGTTGATGGAGAACAGCTAAATCGCACGGTCGATGCCTTCAACAACCACGCGCACAACGCAGAAGACCCCGTTTTTGGGCGCGGACAAAGCGAGTATGACCGGTTTTATGGTGATCGTTCCAGACTGGGAGCCGCTGCCACGCTGGGTTCATTGGATACTGCGCCCTATTACGCAGTCGAACTGAAAATGGGTGCACTGGGAACTAATGGCGGCGCGCGGACCAATGCTTCGGCGCAAATTCTCGATGTTGATGGAGATCCAATCCCCGGACTGTTTGGCGCGGGCAATGTCATCGCTTGCCCAACCGGGAGCGTGTATGCGGGCGCAGGCGGCACTTTGGGCCCGGCGCTGACGTTTGGCTATATCGCGGGCCGCGCCGCCGCCCGGCTAGTCAATTATTGAGAGGCCAAGTACCTCAGGAGAACAATATGCAGCGTGTATTGGTTTTGGGAGCAACCGGCGATCAGGGGCATCCGCTGCTGGCGCGGCTGATTGAGGCGGGCATGGTTCCGGTCGCGGGGCTGCGCAACCGCGATGCGCTCGCCGGGACCGAGTTCGCCAATGTCGAAACGGTCGAGGCAAGTCTTTATGACCCCCAATCCATGATCAACGCCGCCAAGGGCATGGATAGCATCGCCATACATCTGCCGTTCGTGTTCGATCTGGAACTTGCCAGGCAGCTCGGTGCCAATATCGCCGCTGCGGCGCGCGCCAATGACATCAAGAAGATCGTGTTCAATACCAGTTGTCATGTTGAGGATGGTGACATTGGTAACCCAGCCCATGATGGGCGCCGCGAGATTGAGCGAGCGATCATCGGAAGCGGATCAGCCTATGTCATCCTTGAGCCAAAGGTCTTCATGGACAACATGATCCGCAGTTGGAACAAGCCGTCGATCGTCAAGCAGGGCATCTTTGCCTATCCCGCCAAGCCCGATCTCAAGATCTCGTGGATCTGCCTCGATGACATCGCCGCCTTTATGGTTGAGGCATTGGCGCGCGATGACCTGCCCAGCGGCCGCTACCGGATTGGCGGGCCGGAAGTTCTGACTGGTGATGAAGTAGCGGCGCGACTGAGCAAGGCAGCAGGTCGGACGATCACTTTCAAAAGCCTGTCGCCCGATGAATTTGCCTCGGCCATGAGTTTATTGGTGACGGGCTCAGCCGATGTTGCGCCGCTTTCCATTTATGATGGCATGGCCAGCTTTTATCGCTGGTACAACTCGCAGGGAGTTTCGCCGCTGATCGCGGATGTCGCCGAAATGGCACAGCAGTTCCGGCACCGCCCAACGTCGCTTGAGGCATGGGCTGCCCGGCAAGATTGGAACGATCCTATGGACCCGGCACTTCGCGTCAGGATGGCGGGATTGGCGGTATAAGGGAGTGAGAATGATGACTGGTCAACTTGCAGGCAAGGTCGCGCTGATCACGGGCGGAACTTCGGGGATCGGCGCGGGCACAGTCCGGCGATTTGTTGCTGAAGGCGCCCAGGTGATCTTTACCGGATCCAATCAGGAAGCCGCAGCTGCCATTTGCGCTGAAACAGGCGCAATCTTCATAGCGCAGCGGGTCGAGGAGCCGGGCAGCTGGGTCTCGCTAATGGAGATGATGCACTCCGATTTCGGCCGCCTCGACATAGCATTCGCCAACGCCGGAACAGAGATCGGCGACAGCAGCGTGGAAGAGATCGAATACGACAACTGGATCCGTCTGATCGGCATCAATCTGACCGGAGTGATGCTGACGGCGCAATATGCAGTTCGCGCGATGCGGGCCAATCCGGGCGGGGCGACCGGATCGATCATCATCAATTCATCGATGAATGCATACCGTCCGATGGGCAATTATGTTGCCTACTCGACAACCAAGGGAGCGCATATCGCGCTGTCCAAATCGATTGCGTTGCACTGCGCCAGCCAGAAGACCAAAATCCGTTGCAACACCATTCACCCTGGTGTGGTTGAGACTGAAATGATCCGCGGTGTGATTGATCGCGCGCAGGATTCAGCAGCAGCCCGAGCGCAGTTTGAGGCGATGGCTCCGCTTGGACGGATGGCGCAGGTTGATGAGGTGGCCGGACTTGTCACGTTCCTGGCATCAGACGCAGCTGCGTTTATCTCAGGATCGGAATACGGTATTGATGGCGCAAGCACGGCGGGGATGATGGGGGTTTAGGTTACAGTCCTAACACCTGCTTGGCGATAATCGTCCGCTGCACTTCGTTTGACCCGCCGAAAATTGTATAGGCCCGGCCATTGAGGTAGGCTGGCATTGCCAGCTGCGCAGCGCGGCTGCCAATCGGTTCGGGCGCATCATTGCCATAGAGCGGGCGCGTGACCGGAAGTTGCAACCCGTCATAGCCGAACAGATCGACCTTGAGCTCTTGAATCGCCTGCCGCAGGTTCGAGCTGATGAGTTTGACCAAGGATGTCTGCGGCCCCGCTGGACGACCCTTGATCAGCTCGGCGATAATCCGAAGTTCGGTAGTTTCAAACGCTTGTGTCTCAAGCCGCAGTCTTGCGATCCGCTGAGCAATCACCGGATCGTGGATCAAGGCGCCATTGACACCAGACGGCTGGCTTGCCGCTAAATACTCCAGCCGGTCAATCGCAGCCAGCAAGGATGGCGCGGCGCATGAACCACCACGTTCATTCTCAAGCAGATATTTGGCAATCGTCCAGCCCTCTCCCTCTTCGCCGACGCGGTTTTCTATACCAGTTTCGGCATTATCGAAAAAGGTTGCGTTCACTTCATGGTCGTTGGCCATGGTCACAATCGGGGTTACGGTAACGCCCGGTTGCTCCATCGGGATAAGCAGGAAGCTGATCCCTTCCTGCTTCTTGGCCTCCTGATCGGTCCGCACCAACGCAAAAATCCAGTTGGCGTGGTGTGCATGAGTGGTCCACATTTTGGAGCCATTGACGATGTATTTGTCACCATGGCGGACCGCCCGGGTTTTGAGCGACGCCAGGTCCGAACCTGACCCGGCTTCGGAATAACCCTGGCACCAATAATCTTCCCCGGACAGGATGCGCGGCAGAAAATGCGCTTTTTGTTCTGCTGTGCCAAACTTGCAGATCACCGGACCGACCAGCCTGAGGCCAAGGATCGGCAGGGATGGTGCGCCCGCAATCGCGCATTCCTTTTCGAACAGATACTTCTGCGTCGGGGTCCATCCAGGGCCGCCATATTCCTCGGGCCAGGAGGTGGCCAGCCAGCCCTTTTCATGAAGGATAGACTGCCACTCACGCGTTATGTCCGGCTCGGTAAACACGCTCGGCGTGCTCGCGGAACCCTCTCTCAAACGCGGATTCAGTTTGTCGGCCAGGAACTCGTGCACTTCATTCTGAAAGGCCAGATCTTCGGGGGTGAAGTTTACATCCATGGCAATAGCTCCATCATCATGCGGCCTTCGCGTAGGTTGCCAGATCGCTGGCAGGATCGCCGAACAGCTTTGAAAGCAACATGATGCGCTTCAAGCCGTGTCCAATGCCAAGTTCATCGGTTGTCCCCATGCCGCCGTGCATTTGAACTGCGAGGTGCGCAACTCCGATTGCCGCTTCGCCAACAAATGCCTTCAGACCGCTTATCTCGCGTTGCCAGTTTGCAGGTGACGCCAGCAATGCGCGATAAAGCGCAGATTGCATCAGTTCGACCTTCTCGTAACCACCAACCATATTGTGCTGGATCACCTGGAAACGGCCCAGCGGTTGACCAAATTGTTCGCGAGTTTTCACGTAATCCAGCGTATCGTCAAACAGACGTTGGGCATGGCCCAACATTTCTGCTGCCGCTATTAGGCGGGTGTCAAAAATTGCCCCACTGAGTTGTTCCTCGCTAGCGGGCAGTGGCGCATCGACAGCTACATCGCGAAGCGTAAGGATGGCGGCAAAGCTGCCATCCACGACGGGATAGGGCTTTACATCAACTCCGGCTGAATCGCGTGGGACGGCAAATAGGGCAGTTGCTCCATCAAGATTGGCCGTCACAACGAACAAATCAGCCACAGCCCCGTTCAAAACGAGCTGCTTCTCTCCGGCAAGAGCATATCCGCTGCCAGATTTGCGAGCCCGCATTGTAAGTGCATCAAGCGCATAGCGGCGTCCGGCCTCAGCAAAGGCAAAGGCAGCAACAGTCTCGCCGCTGATGATCTGCTCGACCATCGGCGTGCCACTTAGCAATCGCGCGGCCAGAAACCCGCATTCAAGCCAGGGTTCAACCGCTTGTGATTTGCCCAGTGCCTGCGCCACAATAGCGCAATCAAGCATGGAACCACCAAGCCCGCCGTCTTTCTCCGCAGCAGCAAGCGCTATCAAGCCTAGTTCTGCCATTTCCTTCCAGCGCGCTCGATCAAACCCTCCCGCCAGCGCACGTGTGCGATGTCGAGTGAGTACGTCAGCGCTCAAGGAGAATTTCTCGACCGCCGCCTTGAACAGATTCTGGTTCTCGTCGAGGTCGAAATTCATCCGCGCTTCCTGAAGGTGATTGGCACCACCTTGTAACCGCGCAGCAGCAAGTTGGGAGCGACTTCCAGCTTGGCACCTTCGGCTAAGCGGATGTCATCCAGCCGATCGAGCAGCGCTTCAAACGATACCGTCATTTCCTTGCGGCTCAGCATGTTTCCGACGCACATATGGGTGCCTTTACCGAAGGCCATATGCGTTCGTGCGTTTTTGCGCTCGACGTCAAATTTGTCCGGATCGGGGAACTGAGCTGGATCTCGATTGGCCGCCGCATAGCGCAACAGCACCATCGAGCCGCTTTTGAAGTGGTGACCGCCAAGCTCGCAGTCACGGGTTACCACACGCCACATACCAGCAGTCGGTGTATCGAGCCGCAAAATTTCCTCAATCGCATTGGGGATAAGCTTGGGATCCGCGCGTAACTTAGCAGTCTGATCAGGGTTCTGTGCCAGATGCACAATCCCGCCCGCGATGGCGTGAGTTGTCGTTTCATTTCCGGCAACCATCAACTGCTGAGCGATTGACATGATTTCTGTATCGTTGAGGGGTCGTTCCCCATCAATGCGGGCATTAACGACATCGGATAATAGATCGTCGGTCGGGTTTTCGCGCCGCTCATCAATCTTCACTTTGAGCGCTTTTTGGTATTCTACAATTTCGTGGGCGCATTCAATTTCACGTTCGCGGGAAATCATATGGCCCAGCCTGTCAGCA
>JANOKC010000116.1:0-19346 GCA_031419035.1 Novosphingobium sp.
TCGGCCATCCGGATCGGCAGCTCGCGGTAGCTGGTGATGCCCTGGCGGAAAATCAGCACATGCGCCGGGCAGTTCATCGGCTTGATCGCCATCAGATCGGCCTCGCCGCTCAGCACCGGACCTTCGTCCTCGCCGCTGGGGATTTCATCGGGCACCACGAACATGTTTTCGCGGTATTTGCCCCAGTGGCCGCTCTGCTCCCACTGCTTGGCGTCCATGATCTGCGGGGTTTTGACCTCGACATAGCCCGCCGCATCCAGCCGGCGGCGCATATAGGCCTCCAGGCAGCGCCAGATCATATAGCCTTTGGGGTGCCAGAAAATGCTGCCATGCGCCTCTGGCTGAAGGTGGAACAAATCCATCTCCTGGCCCAGCTTGCGGTGATCGCGTTTGGCCGCCTCTTCCAACCGGACCAGATGCGCCTCAAGCTGCTTCTTGTTCAGCCAGCCGGTGCCGTAAATCCGGCTCAGCATCGCATTGGCCTGATCGCCGCGCCAATAGGCCCCCGATACCCGGGTCAGCTTGAAGGCCGCGGGATCGAGCTTGCCGGTCGAGGGCAGATGCGGCCCCTTGCACATGTCGAGCCAGTCGGAACCTGACCAATAGACGGTCAGCTCCTCGTCCTCGGGCAATTCGGCGGCCCATTCGGCCTTGAAGCTCTCGCCTTGCTCGCGCCACCGCGCGACCAGCTTTTCGCGGCTCCACACCTCGCGGACCAGCACCTTGTCGGCGGCGATGATCCGGCGCATTTCGGCCTCGATCGCGGGCAGGTCTTCTTCGGTGAACTGGCGGTCCTTTGGGGCGAAATCATAGTAGAAGCCATCGTCGGTCGATGGGCCGAAGGTAATCTGGGTGCCGGGAAACAGCGCCTGCACGGCCTCTGCCAGCACATGGGCAAAATCATGCCGGGCGAGCTCGAGCGCATCGGCCTCGTCGCGCGATGTAACCAGCGCGAGCGCGGCATCGCCGGTAAACGGCCGGGCCAGATCGACCAGCGCGCCATCGACCCGCGCCGCCAGCGCCGCCTTGGCAAGGCCGGGGCCAATCGCAGCGGCGACATCGGCAGGGGTCGAACCCAGCGGCATTTCGCGGGCGGAACCATCGGGCAGGCTGATTGTGATCATTTCGGACATGGGGGACGCCCCTAGAGGGATTTCGAGGGAAATGGAATATTTCACGGCTCGGAAATCACGACCGCAAATGACCTAGGCCCAATTGGGCCTAGTGCAGCGGCGCGCCCGCTTCAACCCGCGCGTTTCGCCGTGCAAGCCATTCAGCCAAAAGCCAGCCGCAGGTCATGGCAATGAAAGGCATGGCCGGAAAATGGAACCGCGATTGGCCCGAGAAAACCAGACAGATCGCCGTGGGATAGGCCGCAATGCCATATGGCAGCAACCACCAGCCAGCCAGCTTTAACCCCGTTCTCAGCCTGTGTCGCACCATCACAACCGCAGCGACGGCAAATCCCAGCAGCAGCAAAAGATACCACGCCTGATTGGCCAACCGCACGGCGGTAAATAGCCCGGCATTGGCCGGATAGGCTGCAGCGCCGCGCTCATAAGACCAGATCGCCTCGCCATCAGGCCCCCACAGGCGCAAAAACTTCAACGGCATCAACTGCATAAACCGCCCCGGATTGGCCTTGATCCATGCAATGCCAAGCCGCTTTGCCTCGGCATCATATTCCAGTTCAGTCAGCTCAATGCGGGCGTTAAGCGCCAAGACTGCGGGATCCTCTGGCGTATAGCCGCCATTGGCGCTGTCATTGTTACCCGTCAGCAAAGTGATCCCGCCATTGGTGGAAACTGCCACCCAGTTTCCCAGCTCGCGGTGGTTGCGCATCGTCCACGGCGCGATAACCAGCGCAGCGGTGGCAATGGCCAGCATTGTTCGCGCGGCAGCGCCGGGAATTGCGCGCCAAAACCGGGGTGCCTGCAATACGCCGATCCCCAGCACCAGCGGCACGACCAACAGCGTTTGCGCCTTGACCAGCGTTGCCACCCCCATGACCAGTCCTGCCGCCACAAGACCAAGCCAGCTTGGCCCGATCGAACCAGAACGCCCGATCAGCAGCCGGCAAGACCCCAGCAGCAGCGTGGTATAAAATACTTCGGTCAGGGCCAGTGGCACATAGGCGGCGTTATTGGGGTAAAGCGCCAGCAGCAGCAGCCCGGTCCGCGCGGCAAGTTCTGTTCCGAACAATCGCCGCCCAAGGTCAAGCACCAACCAGCCCAACAGGGCAGCGCAGGCCAGATTAAACAAGCCGACAACCGCCAAGGAACTGCCGAACGCCCGGAACGCGAGGCTAAGCATCATTGACCAGCCCGGCGGCCAAAAGGCTGTGGCCTGTCCCTTATTGCTTAGATAGCCCAGGCCATCGGCCAGGCTGACCGCGCGGGTGTAATAAAAGTCGGCGTCCGAGGTAGGGGTCACATCAAACAGGATCAGCAGCGCACGCGGGACCAGATACAAGGCGCAAAGCAGCAGCAATGCGCCACGAGAGCGTTCAAACCATCCGATCATGCTTGCGGGCCGTCTCACTGTGGCTTCATCGCGCCAGTTGCGCTTCAGATCAAGTCGGAGCGAATCTGCGCTGACCTGCCAATACGCTCATCCGCCTTACCCCGGCCAGCTCTGTGCTGCGCTGTCTTATGCTGCGCAAGAAGCGGAACTCCCCGGTGGCGCGGCTTGGTGTCAGTTCAACCGCAAGATAGCCGCGCTGCGCGGTGTCGCACCATTTGAGCTGTGGATTGCGCTCAACCAGGGCGCGGGACAGCGCATCGGGCCGGGTCCAGGCCAAGGTTTCCTCGGCGCCCGGTGAAGTGACGCTTTGACAGCCCAGTTCAACCCCGACACGCTCTCCGTTGCGATCAAGATCGAAAGCCCAGGCATTGTGGCTGTCACCTGCCAAAACCAACAGATTGGCATCGGCAGCCAGCGCTGACTGGTACAATCGGTCGCGCGCGGCGGGATAGCCATCCCAGGCGTCCATGTTGAACGGCAGCCCCGCCTGGCCCGCCGCAACTGTCGACTGAAGTCGCTTGCGCAGCCAATCCGGTGTCGCCGCCGGCAGCCCATCAACAACCATTTTGGGCAAGATCAGTTCACCCATAACGATCTGTTGAGCAAGCACTTGCCAAGGTTTGCGGGCGCGAGCCGAAGCCTTGAGCTGCCGGGCCAGCCAAACTTCCTGCGCCTCGCCCAGCAATTGATGCGAAGGATCACGCCAGACGCCATCGCGAAACGCGGCATAAGATGCCGCAACCTGTTCTGGCGCTGCGCCTTTGACGGTCCCCAGCAGATCGAGCGGCTTGGTCCTTGCAACACGCCTGGTTTCAAGCCGGAACAAGGTCGCCAGATCACCAATCTCGTAGCTGGCCCAATCTTTATCCGAAACGGGCAGCCATTCCCGCCAGGCCCGCTCTGACGCCGCTTTGCGGATCGCCCATTCGCCTTCCGTTGCCGGCTGGTGATTCTCAGCGCCATCCTTCCAGGTATCATTGGCAATTTCGTGATCGTCCCACATCACCAGCATCGGCAAGATCTGGTGGAGCCGCTGGAGATCGGGATCGGCCCGGTATGTGGCGTGGCGCAGCCGGTAATCGGCCAGCGCCACCGCCTCAGTTGCTGGCCACAGATCACGCCCGGCCAAGGCCTGCTTGGCGCTGGGATATTGGCCGCGCTGATATTCGTAGTAATAATCACCCAAATGGACCGCGAGGTCGAAATCGCCCGCCTCGGCGGCATGGGCATAGGCGTTGAACCTGCCGAACGCGAAGTTCGAACAGGAAAACACGGCCAATCGGAACTTCGCTACCTTGCCCACCGGGAGCGTCCGGGTGCGCCCGATCTGCGATGTCTCGCCAGATGGCGCTATGAAGCGGTAGTAATACCAGCGCCCCGGTTTTAGGCCAGTTGCCATCGCCTTGGCACAGCAATCGCGCGCTGGCGAAGCAAGTGCCTCACCCGAGGCAGCCGCGGTTGCAAAATCGATATCTTCGGCAATCTCCCAGCTGAGCTTGCTTTCATCGGCTCCAACAAATCGGGTCCACAGCAACACCTGGGTCGGGCCAGGTTCGCCGCTGGCCACGCCATGCGTAAAACCCTGCGTACCGCTCTGCGCGGACAGAGGTGACGCCATTCCGACCAAGCCGAGCGCCCCAAGTTTCAGTGCAGTGCGGCGGTTGGCAACCAGCGATGACGCGGCAGGCGGTGGGGGCACGGCAGGCGAGTGGCGCGGGGTCATCGATTACTCCTGTCTGGATGCCGCTACACTAGGCAAGTTTTGTGACGGAGCAATGGCTGCAAATTGTCGCAGTTATGACAAGCTAGCCTGTCTTTATGTATATGATGCTTGACTAGATTGCGATTACAATGTAAAGCAACATTGACTATATGACAAAGGAGCTTGTTATGCGTGCAACCCACTCCCCCGCGATCCGCCGTTATCTGAAGCGACTGGCGGCGCTGATGACCGTTTACATGGTTCTCCTGTTCATCTCTGTGCGAGCCTTTCGCAGTCATTCGGTCAGTGGTGTTTTTGCCTATGCGCTGGCGATCGCACCGGCCTTGCCTGTGATCGGAGTGTTCTGGGCGGTGATGCGGCTGCTGGTCGAGGAACAAGACGAATTCATCCGCATGCTCCATGTCCGCCAATGCCTGGTTGCAACCGGCTTTTGCCTGACTGTGCTGACGATCTGGGAATTCCTACAGAATTTCGATCTGGTGGCACCTGGTAACGGCGGTTTCGGAGCGGCGTTCTTCTGGTTCATGGGCCTGGCCGTGGGGGCAATCTACAACCGCATGACGCTTGGTACAGCGACCTGCATATGAAAAACCGCCTCAAGGTGCTCCGCGCCGAGCGTGACTGGAGCCAGCAGGATCTGGCCGACCGCCTCGCAGTCAGCCGCCAAAGCGTCAATGCGATCGAAACCGGGCGCTATGATCCCTCACTGCCGCTCGCCTTTCGGATCAGCGAAGTCTTTGGCCTCACAATCGAAGCGATATTCCAAAGAGACTGAGCGCTTGCTCCCCGCCCCTTACTCGCCCAGTGCCTCTTACTCGCGCAGGGACAGGCAGAGGGAGCTTTCGAGGCATGACCGCAGTGCAGCATCACACCATGCCCGATGGCCGCCGGATCGCGTTTCGCTTGTGCCCCGGCAGTGGGCCAACGCTGGTGTTCCTCCCCGGTTATATGTCCGACATGAGCGGCAGCAAGGCCGGAGCGGTATTAGACTGGGCGGTGCAGCATGGCCGGGCCTGCCTGCTGCTCGACTATTCGGGCTGCGGGGCCAGCTCGGGCGATTTTGCCGATGGAACACTCAGCCGCTGGCGCGATGAGGTGCTGGCGCTGATCGTGGTGCATTGCCCGGGCGCAGTGATCCTGATCGGCTCGTCAATGGGCGGTTGGCTGATGCTGCTGGTGGCGCTGGCTATGCCTCCCGCAAAATATGCCGGGCTGATCGGGATCGCCGCTGCTCCCGATTTTACCGACTGGGGTTATGACGAGGCGCAAAAGGAGGCTCTGGGCCGGGGCGAGGCGGTGTTTGAGGATAACCCTTATGGCCCTGGCCCTACCCCTACTCACCCCGGACTATGGGCCGATGGCCAGGCAAACCGGCTGTTGAACGACGACATCTCGCTGACCTGTCCGGTCAGATTGCTCCACGGCCAGAACGATGCCGACGTGCCGTGGGAGATTTCGGTCAAGCTGACCCGGCAATTGCGTTCGGCGGATGTTCAGCTGGTGCTGGTCAAGGACGGTGACCACCGCCTGTCGCGGCCCGGCGATATTGCGCTGCTGTTGCGGGTGATTGCTGCGCTGACAATGCCTGCCTGACCGGAGTTTACCGATGTTCCTCGCTTACGCCCTATTGCTCGCCCAAATGGGTCCGATGGTTTCGCCAGGCAGCGCACCGCCGATACCATCAGCTCCACTTGAAATGCGGCGGCCCAAGCCAGCTGCATCGCCGATCACGCTGACCCGGCTGCAGGAATGCCTTGCCTTTGCCGGCAGCGATCCGCTGGGGGCAATCGATGTCGCAGAAGCTTGGCTGGAACAAGCCAAAGGTTCCGAGCAGGTAGATCCGCAACACTGTATGGGGATCGCCTACAACTATCTCAGCCGCTGGAGTGAAGCAGAGCTGGCCTTTGTCGCCGCCCGCGATGCAACTGCCGCCAATGAGCGGGGACGCAAGGCCTCGCTTGGCGCTATGGCGGGCCTTGCAGCGCTTGACCAGCAGGCCTTCGAGCGCGCCGATGCCGCCTTGCTGGCCGCCCACGCCGATGCTGCGGCAGCGGATCGAAGCGAGCTGGCGGGGGATATTTCAATAGACCGATCGCGCGCACTGGTTGCGCTAAGCCGCATTGGCGAGGCCGAAGCTGCGCTGGACGAAGGCCGCACGACCAGCCCCGCCAATCCCGCCGGATGGCTGCTCTCCGCCACACTATCACGGCGACAGGGCAAGCTGGCGCAGGCGCAGACCCAGATTGAGCGGGCAGCAGAGCTGATGCCGGTCGATCCGCAGATCGGCCTGGAAGCCGGCGTTATCGCGATGCTTTCAGGCCGCGAAGAAGCGGCGCGCAAAAGCTGGCAATCGGTACTCATAATATCCCCCGAAGGCGAGGCAGAGGCCAAAGCCGCCAAGGCTTATCTTGACCAGCTCCCTCCGGCTCCTACACCGGCTGGCAGGTGACCCAGCTATCTGTCCTTGATCTGATCCCCGTCCGCATGGGCGGAACCGTCAGCGAAGCGCTGGCCGATGCGGCACTGCTGGCGCAGGCGGCCGAAGCTGCGGGTTATCACCGCTTCTGGGTGGCAGAGCATCACGCGATGGATGGGATTGCTGGCGGCGCGACAGCGGTTGTCCTTGGCCATATCGGACAGGCCACCAAGACTATCCGGATCGGATCGGGCGGGATCATGCTGCCCAATCACAATCCCTTCGTGATTGCCGAGCAGTTCGGCACGCTGGATGCGCTGTTTCCCGGTCGGATCGATCTGGGGCTGGGCCGTGCTCCGGGCGCTGACGGACGGATTGGGCAGGCGCTGCGCAAGGATCTGATGCGCGCTTCGGAGTATTTCCCGCAAGATGTGGTCGAACTGCGCGCATTATTCGCTGGCGATCCGGCGCTGCCGTTGAGAGCCACGCCCGGCTTTGGCGCGCGGCCACAGCTGTGGATTTTGGGGTCAAGCCTGTTTGGCGCGCAGCTGGCCGCGGTGCTGGGGATGCCGTTTGCCTTCGCATCACACTTCGCGCCCGATCATCTGGACGAGGCGCTGGTGCTGTACCGCCGCCAGTTCCGCCCTTCCGAGGAATTGGCCCAGCCGCATGTCATGGCGGCGATGACAGTGATTGCGGCAGGCAGCGATGAAGAAGCCGCGCTGCTTGCTTCTTCGATGGACCAGAGCTTTGTGGCGCTTCGCACCGGGAATCCCGGCAAGTTGCTGCCGCCGGTTGAGAACTATCGAGAGAGCCTGCCGCTACCCGCCCGCGCGATGCTGGAACATATGCGCCAGGCCAGCGCGGTGGGGAGCCCGGCCACGGTTCGCGCGGCGATCGGAAAGTTTGTTGAGCGAACCGGGGCGGATGAGCTGATTGTAGCAGGCGCAACCTTCGATCCGGCAGCGCGCCTTCGCTCGCTCAGCCTGACGATGGAGGCGCTGGGCCAGAGCAATTGAGCCGGGGGCAAACTGGTTGCCGCCGAGACCAGTTTCTCCTACACTCTGTATGAATAATGCTTGCTGCTGAAATATAATGACTCGCAGGAACCGGCTCTGACAAGACCGGAGGGAGAGCGAAGGCGATGAGTTCAAAATCCCCCCGCACTGGCTCTGCGGCTGGCTCCTTGGCCAAACAGCTCAGCGCGCGGCTGGCCGATTCCCTGCTGCCGGGTGACACGCCCTTCGCGGCAAAGAGCCTCAGCAGCGCCGCAGACTTTGTCATTGCCGCTGCCGTCCAGCGAAGCGGTAGTGAACCGGCATTCGTGCTTGAATCAGTCTCCGGATCGGCCAGCGAACGCTTTATGCGGCTTGCGGTAATCAACGATGACATGCCGTTTCTGGTTGATTCGATTGCCGCCGCCGTCGCTGCGCATGGGCTGGCGATCAATCGGCTGGTTCATCCCGTGGTCCCAGTGTGCCGCGACGGCGATGGCAGGCTGACCGCGATCCTTGATGATGACGCAGCGGGCGGGCGGCGCGAATCAATGGTCTATCTTGAGACCGAGCGCGGCGATGCCCTGGTCCGGCGTCAATTGGAAAGCGCCTTGCGCACCACCCTTGGCGATGTTCGCGCCGCGGTGCGGGATTGGCCCAAAATGCAGGCCGCGATGGCAGCGGATGCCGACAGGCTAGCCGATGGAGAAGGTGCAGCACTGCTGCACTGGCTGAAGGATGGCATGCTGACCCAGCTCGGCCATGTCTTGCGCCGCCGCGATGGCAGCCAGGGCGAAGTGCTTGGCATCTGCTCAAGAAGTGCAAAGGCAGTGCTTGCCCCCGCGTCTTATGAGCGGGCCTTTGAGTGGTTCGATCGCCTTGCCAAGGCCGGCGCCAAATCAGGTTCGCAGGTGCCGCTGATCATCAAATCAAACCTGATCAGCCAGGTTCATCGCCGCGTTCCGCTGGATCTGTTCATCGTGCCAGTGATCGATGGCGGCAAGGTTTCTGCGCTGTCGGTCCATGCCGGGGTATGGACCAGCGCGGCGCTGGCCGCAGCCCCTGACAAGATACCCCGGATGCGCGCGCAATTGGCCGAGCTGATGGCCAGGTTCGGTTTCAACCCCAGTGGGCACGCTGGCAAGGCGCTGATCCATGCCCTCACCGCATTGCCGCATGATTTGCTGATCGGCTTTTCCGATGCCGACCTGACCCGCATTGCCACCGCGATGATGAGCCTGATCGATCGGCCCCGTCCGCGGCTGGCACTGGTCAAAGCCCCGCTTGAGCGGCACCTGCTGGCCTTCGCCTGGCTGCCGCGCGATGCGCTATCGACCACCTTGCGACTGCAGATCGAAGAAATGTTGGTCAAGGCAACCGATTCGCGCCTGCTGGACTGGAGCCTTCAGGTTGAAGGCAATAATCTGGCGCTGCTGCGCTTCGTTCTGGACATTCGTGACGGCAACAATCGCGCCAAAGAAGCTGATCTCGACTTGCAGTTGCAGTCCATGGTTCGCGGCTGGCCCGAAGCGGTCGAGAGCGAGATTGCCGCCAGTGAAGAACCCAGCCGCGCTGCTGCCATCGCTGCGCGCTATGCCGAAGCTTTCCCGCAAGCCTACCGCACCACCTATGGCGCAGCCGAAGCGGCTGTCGATATCTCTCGCCTGCGCCATTTGAGCGCCGAAGGCGAAGCTGGCGCGCGCCGCGGCGCGCGCCTGCACCTTCTGGCAGATGACACTCTGGCAGACGGCAAGGCCGGAGTTCTGCGGTTAAAACTCTATCAGCGCAGTGGCGCACTGGCATTGTCCGATGCGGTGCCGGCGTTAGAGAATTTCGGCTTCCGGGTGATCGAAGATGTTCCGACCGCGCTGGAATCGAGCGATGGCCTGCTTGGCACCATCCACGATTTCCTGCTGACGATTCCGGCCGGACAGGATGTCGCTGCCATAATGGCTCGCGGCGGAGCGATCGAGGGTGCGATAGCCGCCGTGCTCAATGGTCTGGCCGAGGATGATCCCTTCAACCGGCTGATTACATCGGCCGCGCTTTCGGCAGTGGAGGCCAATTGGCTGCGCGCCTGGTTCCGCTATCTGCGTCAGGCCGGCATGGGCTTTGGCATTCCCACGGTGGTCGATGCCTTGCAACACGCCAGCGGTGTCACCCGCGCGCTGCTCGCGCTGTTTGCAGCGCGTCATGATCCGGGATTTTCCGGAAGCCGGGTTGCCGCCGAAACGAAAGCGCAGGCGCAAATCCGCGATGGGCTGGCTGCGGTCAGCGCGATCAATGATGACCGATTGTTGCGTCAATATCGCGCGCTGGTTGAAGCTATGCTGCGCACCAATGCCTTTGCTTTGGCAGGCGATCAAGCACCGGAAATCGCTTTGGCCTTCAAGCTCGATTCCTCGCTGGTACCGGGTCTGCCCCGGCCAGTGCCGTGGCGCGAAATCTTCGTCTATTCGCCCCGGGTTGAGGGCATTCATTTGCGTGCCGGCCCCGTCGCCCGCGGCGGGCTGCGCTGGTCAGACCGGCGCGATGATTTCCGGACCGAAGTCCTCGGGCTGATGAAGGCCCAGCGGGTCAAGAATGCGGTGATCGTGCCGACCGGCGCCAAAGGCGGCTTCTATCCCAAGCAATTGCCCGATCCCTCAATTTCCCGCGACGCATGGCTGACCGAAGGCAAGGAAAGCTACAAGCTGTTTATCCGCACCCTGCTGTCGATTACGGATAACATTGTCGGCGGCAAGGTGGTCCATCCCAAAACGGTCGTCATCCGTGATGGCGAGGATCCCTATTTCGTGGTCGCCGCCGACAAGGGCACCGCGAGTTTTTCCGACACCGCCAATGCCATCGCAGACGAGCATGATTTCTGGCTCGACGATGCGTTCGCCAGCGGCGGATCAAAAGGTTACGATCACAAGGCGATGGGCATCACCGCCAAGGGGGCTTGGCTTTCAGTCCAGCGTCATTTCCTTGAATTGGGTGTTGACGTTCAAACCCAGACCATCCGCGTCGCAGGCTGCGGCGATATGTCTGGCGATGTGTTCGGCAATGGCATGCTGCTGTCCAAGGCGCTGGCACTAGTGGCCGCCTTTGATCACCGCCACATCTTCCTCGATCCCGCGCCAGATCTGGCCAAAAGCTGGAAAGAGCGCGCGCGGATGTTTGCGCTGCCGCGCTCAAGCTGGGAAGATTACAACAAGGCGCTGATTTCCAAAGGCGGCGGGGTTTTCGCCCGCAGTCTCAAGGAAATTCCGCTCAGCCCGCAGGTTCGTGAGATGCTGGGGATTGAGAGCGAAACGATTGATCCCGACAGCCTGATAAGCGCTATCCTCAAAAGCAAGATTGACCTGCTGTGGTTCGGCGGGATCGGCACCTATGTAAAAAGCGCGGCTGAAAACAATGTCGATGTCGGCGATCCAGCCAATGATGCGCTGCGGATCGACGGCGCCGATCTGCGCGCCCGGGCGATTGGCGAGGGGGCCAACCTTGGCTGCACTCAGGCGGGCAGGATCGAATTTTCGCTGGCAGCCAAGCACTCTGGGGGGGGGCGGATCAATACCGACTTCATCGATAATTCGGCCGGGGTCGATTGTTCGGATAATGAGGTCAATATCAAGATCGCCCTCGCCTCGGCCAAACGCGCCAGGCGGCTGACCGAACCGGGCCGGGTGGCGCTGCTCACCGCAATGACCGACGAGGTTGGCGCGCTGGTGCTCGAGGATAACCGGCTTCAGGCGCTAGCGCTTTCGATTGCCGAAGCAGGCGGGGCTTCGGCCACGGCCTCGCGGGTGCGCTTGATCGAAACCCTTGAAGAAGGCGGCCATCTTGATCGCAAGACCGAGGGCCTGGCGAGCAGCGACGTGCTCGCCCGCCGTGCTGCCGATGGCGGCGGCTTGACCCGGCCCGAGCTGGCGGTGGTGCTCTCCAGCACCAAGCTGGTCTTGCAGGATGCGCTGGAAAATAGCGCCTTGCCCGATGATCCGGCGCTGGTCGAAGAACTGCTGGCGGCGTTCCCGGCGCCGATGCGGATCAAATTCAAGGATGACTTACTTGGCCACCGCCTTCGCCGAGAAATCATCGCGACCAAGCTGGCCAACCGGATGGTCAACCGGCTCGGCCTGATCCATTCGTTCGAGCTGGTCGAGGAAGAAGGCGCAACACTGGCCCAGGTGGCGGCCGCATTCGTGACGATTGAACGGTTGCTGGGAATGGGCCCGATCTGGCAGGCTATCGAAACCGCCGCCATGCCGGAAGCCGCGCGGATCCTGCTGTTTGACCGGGCGGCCGCGGCGATGGTGACCCATATGGTCGATCTGCTGCGGGTCAGCGGCGGCCTGGCCGAACCGGCCCGGATGCTCAGCGAACTTTCGGCCGGCGTAACAGAGCTTTCCAATGCCGCCAGCCTGCTGCTTTCCGCAGAAGGTAAATCACAATCGGCCCGGATGTGCGCTGATTTTGCCAGGTTGGGCGCGCCCGAAGCGGTCAGCGCGAAGGTCGCCCATCTTTACGACATCGATGGCGTGATTGGTCTTGCCATGCTCTCACGCCAGAGCGGCACCTCCGCGCCGGTACTGACCAGTGCGTTCGGCGATATCGGTACGCGGCTGGGCCTCGATTGGGCGCAACAGACTGCCGAACGGATGAGCCCGTCCGACCCGTGGGAGCGCCTGCTGGTCAATGGCCTGGCGCGCGATTTCCAGCACATGCGGCTCGATTTCCTGCGCCGCGCGGCGGGCAGGAAGTTTGGCCCCGAGGCGGCAGTGGAAAGCTGGGCCGATCGGCAAGCCACGGCAATCCAGCAATTCCGCGCCATGGTTGGCAGAGCGCAAAGCGTCACCCCGGTGACGCCGGCCATGCTGGCCCAGATCGCCAGCCAGGCCCGGAATTTGCTGGGGCGTTAGGAATGACGTCATCCCCGGCTTGACCGGGGGCCGCTGGCCTCATCGGCGCAGCGTCGGATTGATGAGGCCAGCGATCCTGGATCAAGTCCGGGACGACGAGCCTAACTCTCCCAACGCCCATTCCGCCGCCTCTGCCACAGCCTCGTCCGGATCGCTCATCAGCGCCCGCACCACAGCAACCAGCGCCCCATCCCCGCTGTTCCCCGCCGCAATCAGGCAATTCCTGACAAACCGGTCCCGCCCGATCCGCTTGATTGGCGAGCCAGAGAACAAGCTGCGGAAACCGGCGTCATCCAGCGCCAGCAATTCGGCCAATCGCGGTGCAGCAAGTTCGGCGCGCGGCAGGAACGCGCGATTGGCCTGCGCTGCGCTGGCAAATTTGTTCCATGGGCAAACCGCCAGACAATCATCGCAGCCATAGATACGGTTGCCGATCGCCTTGCGAAACTCGATCGGGATCGGACCCTTGTGTTCGATGGTGAGAAAACTGATGCAGCGCCGCGCATCGAGCTGGTAGGGGGCCGGGAAAGCATCGGTTGGGCAGGCCGTCTGGCAGGTATTGCAGGTGCCGCAGTGGTCCTTTTCGGGTTCATCTGGGGCAAATTCCAGTGTGGTGTAAATCGAACCGAGGAACAGCCAGCTCCCTTCACTGCGGCTGACCAGATTGGTGTGCTTGCCTTGCCAGCCAAGCCCCGCTGCCTCGCCCAGCGGCTTTTCCATCACCGGCGCGGTATCGACAAACACCTTGACCCCGACCTCACCTGCCCCGCGTTTACCAGCCTCATGCACCAGCCAGCGGGCCAGCGCTTTCAGCGCTTTCTTGACCGTATCATGGTAGTCCTTGCCTTGCGCATAGACCGAAATCCGGCCTCGATCCGCTGCATCGGCCAGCGCCAGCGGATCGCTGGCCGGAGCATAACTCATCCCAAGCGCGATCACGCTTTGCGCCTCAGGCCACAGGCTTTGGGGCGAACAGCGATGGTGCGCGCGGTCTTCCATCCACCCCATCGAGCCGTGACGCCCCTCGTCCAGCCACTGATTCAGCCGCGCAGCCCGCAAGCGATCTTCGCCCGCTCCGGCAAATCCGCACTGGGCAAAGCCAAGTCGCCGGGCCTCATCCACCAGATCTGCCTTTAATTCGTCAAGAAGCATGGGATTAACCAAACTTGCTGTTGCTCCTGTTCACAGGCCGGGCATTATCAGTCCCAGCATGAAGTTAGGGGAATACAACGTGGCGATCAACGCGGTCGGAACGACGGCACGGCCGCTCGCGATTGAAGCACGCGGCATGGTCAAACGGTTTGAAGGGTTTACCGCGGTTGATGGCGTGGATCTCTTGGTTCCCGAGGGCTCGATCTATGGCATTCTTGGCCCCAATGGCGCGGGCAAAACCACCACCTTGCGGATGCTGCTGGGGATCATCGATCCTGATTCGGGTATCCGCCGCGTTCTGGGGCATGATCGCCCGCATGAGATCGCCCATGCGATCGGCTATCTGCCCGAAGAGCGCGGTCTTTATCCTTCGATGAAGGCCTATGAGGCGATTGCATTTGTCGGCGCGCTGCGCGGGTTGCCGCTGACTGAGGGACGCAAGCGCGGCAAAGCCCTGCTAGAGGAACATGGCCTGGGCTATGCAATTGACCGCCAGATTCGTCAGCTGTCCAAGGGCATGGCCCAGCAAGTCCAGTTGCTGGGCACTTTGGTCCATGAACCTCGGCTAGTGATCTTTGACGAACCGTTCTCGGGCCTCGACGCGATCAACCAGGGCAAGCTGGAGAGGATGATCCGCGCGCTTGCTGCGGCGGGAACGACGGTGATCTTCTCGACCCATGTCATCGCCCATGCTGAGCGATTGTGCGACGAGGTGGCGATCATCGCGGGCGGGCGTGTGCCCTTTGCCGGGCCGGTTGACGTCGCCCGGGACCGGATCCGTCCGCAGGTGCGGCTTGAGACCCGGATGCGCGAAGGCGCCTGGCGTGCCGCGCTGCCGGCTGACGCACGAGACGAGGGCAGTTTCTGGTATTTCTCTCTCCCCGAAACCGGAATCGAGCCGCTGCTGCGAGCACTGATCGAGGGCGAGGCAGGAATTCTCTCGCTCTCGATTGAACGCGCGGGCTTGCACGATGCTTTCGTGGCGATTGCCGGCGAAGCTGCGGCGCGCGCGCTTGAAGAAGGTAATGGGGAGGAGCAACGCTGATGACTTCAGTCAGAAAGAAGGGCGGACGCCTTTCCACTGTGCAGGCCGCGCTGGTCATTGCGCGCCGTGATTTCACTGCGATCCTGTTCAGCAGAAGCTTTTTCTTCTTCCTGCTTGGGCCGCTGTTCCCATTGATCGTTGGGATGATGGCCGGAGGGATCGGGCAAACCGTTAAGAACAGCGCAGATCGGCCCGAACTTGGCATTGCCATGTCGGCGGCCGATGTCGGAGCGATGCGATCTGCACATGCCCTGCTTGAACCCCGGCTTGGCCAAGCGCTGCCAGAGTTTGGGGTGCTTAAGAGACTCGCTCCTGGCGAGGCGTTTGATCCCGCCGCCGAGATGAAGCGCGGCCCCGGAAACCTTGCCGCTATCCTCAGCGGTACGCCTGCAAAGCCGGTCCTGACCGGGCCAGCCGAACGGATCGAGCGGTGGCAGGGTCCGGTCTCGCTGGTCGCAGCCCAGGCTTTGGGCAAGGCGCCCGAAATCTACCCCAAGGTGGCGCTGAGCAGCCTCGCGACCAGCTCTGCCGACCAGACCCGCGGGAAACTTCTGACCGCCCAAGCAGCGCAGACCATGCTGTTCCTGCTCACAATGTTGCTTGCGGGCATGGTCCTGTCGAATCTGGTTGAAGAAAAGGGCAACAAGATCATCGAAATCCTCGCCGCGGCGATTCCGATGGACGCGGTGTTTCTGGGCAAGCTGTTCGCAATGCTGGCCGTCTCGCTCGTCGGGATCGCAGTTTGGGGGGTTTCCGGGGCGGTGATCGGCACCATCGCCGGTCAGGCGCTGCCATCGCTAACCGCGCCTGCGGTCGGCTGGCCACTGTTTTTGGGCTTGGGGGTGGTTTACTTCGCGATGGGCTATTTGCTGCTTGGCTCGCTGTTCCTGGCGATCGGCTCGATGGCGACGACGGTCCGCGAAGTGCAGACGCTGTCAATGCCGGTCACCATGATGCAACTGCTGGTGTTCTTCTTTGCCAGCTATGCGATGTCAAAGCCCGGCACACCGATCGAGTTGGCTGCGATCATCGTGCCGTTCAGCTCTCCCTTCGCGATGCTGGCCCGGGCAGCGCAAGACCCTGCGCTGTGGCCGCATGCTGCCGCGCTGCTCTGGCAAGTTCTGTGTGTAGTGCTGTTCGTTCGCGCGGGTGCCGCCATGTTCCGCAAGCGGGTAATGCAATCGGGCCCGGCGCGCGGCAAGGCCACCAAAAGTCAATGGTTCCGCCGCTTGCTCCTAAATCGGTCCCGATCATCAGAGGCGAGTTAAGCAATCTGGTGCTAACCAATTGCCTCCGAAACGGAGCGGCTATTGACACAACGGTAAGTTGCGCCAGATAAGTCTCGTCTGGCAACGCATCAACAAAGAATGCACCGGAGAGGAACCCCGATGGCCACCAGCCCCCAAGTTGAAACTGCCGCTTTTCCCTATCGCACCTCGCCCAGCGCAAGCGCTGCGTTCGATGATTGGATGAAGTCGCATGGGCCCGATCTGCCGGTCCATACGAATCCGTGGGACGTCAGCCGATCTGACATCTATCTTGAGGATCGCTGGCAGCCAATCTTTGCCGAAATGCGCAAGAAGTCGCCGATCAACAAGGTAACTGGCACACCGTTTGGCGATTTCTGGAACATTACCACGATCAAGGCAATTCAGCATGTCGAAGCGCTGCCCGATCTTTACTCCTCCTCATGGGAACATGGCGGGATCACCATCGGCGATGCGCCCGATGGTATGCCTGAAGATCGCCACCTGCCGATGTTTATCGCGATGGACCGGCCCCAGCACACCGGCCAGCGCCGCACCGTGGCCCCGGCCTTCACCCCCACCGAGATGGAACGGATGGCGGACAGCATCCGCCAGCGCACCGCAGCCGTGCTCGATACGCTGCCGTTCGGCGAAGAGTTTGACTGGGTCGAGAAGGTCTCGATCGAACTGACTACGGGCATGCTCGCGCTGTTATTCGGCTTCCCTTGGGAGGACCGTCACCTGCTAACCTTCTGGTCCGATTGGGCCGGTGATGTGGAAATCGGGCTTGCCCCGGAACTGAATGATACCCGTCACGAAATCCTGCTGGAAATGGGTCAATATTTCCAGCGGCTGTGGGTCGAGCGGGTGAATGCTGAGCCAACCCCTGATCTGATCTCGATGATGATCCATTCCGAAGCGATGAACCACATGAGCCCGCAGGAGTTCATGGGCAATCTGGTGCTGCTGATCGTCGGCGGCAGTGATACCACCCGCAACACCATGTCGGGCATTGTCCATGCGCTCGACCAGTTTCCCGATCAGCGCGCGATCTTCGAGGCTGATCCCTCAGTGATCCCCAATACAGTCCAGGAATGTATCCGCTTCGTCACGCCTCTGGCCCATATGCGCCGCACTGCCACCGCCGACTCCGATCTGTTCGGGCATCAGGTGAAAAAGGGCGACAAGCTGATTATGTGGTATCTTTCAGCCAACCGTGACGAAGATGTGTTTGAAAACCCCGACAAGCTGATTGTGACCCGTGAGAACGCACGGCGAAATCTGGCGTTTGGATATGGCATCCACCGCTGCGTCGGTGCGCGGTTGGCCGAACTCCAGCTCAAGATCCTGCTTGAGGAAATGCACCAGCGGCGGATGCGGGTACGGGTAACCGGCACGGTCGAGCGGGTGCGCGCCAATTTTGTGCACGGCTTCCGCGAGCTTGGCGTCACGCTGGAAAAGTTCTAGGCTGAGCGAGTAACCTTTTGGCAAGGCGCAGCGAATGATGAGCATGGACCAGATATTACCCCGTCGCCGCCTGCTTGGCTGGCTTGGCGCCTCTGCCGCGCTGCCCGTTCTCGCAGCTTGCGGCAGCGGGGCAGAGGCAGCGAGTTATCCCGTACGCTTCACCGAAGCTGAATGGCGCAAACGGCTGACCCCGAAGCAGTTTTATATCCTGCGCAAGAAGGGCACCGAAGTTCCCGGCACGTCACCACTGGTGGACGAGCATCGGCCCGGAACCTTTGTATGTGCCGCCGACGGCAATCCACTGTTTGCCTCCGCGACCAAATATGACAGCGGCACTGGCTGGCCCAGCTTCTGGCGGGCAATGCCGGGCGCGACTGGAACCTCAACCGACTGGGACACCGGCCTGCCCCGGACAGAGATCCATTGCGCGCGTTGCGGAGGCCATCTTGGCCATGTCTTCGATGATGGCCCCAAGCCAACCGGCAAGCGCTATTGCATGAATGGCGACGCATTGATCTTCAAGCCAGCCTGAGTCAGGCTTTCTAAGAAATCTGGTGCGCGACGCAGTCCTGAGCGAGCCGGTCTCACTGCCAAATTCCCTGTTATATGGGAATTTACAGGGAATTTTTCGCAATTCGGGCAATTTGCTGCGCCGCACGCCCAGCCAAGGTTTTGAAATTTCACAGTTATTTCGGGATATTCCCTACTCCAAAGAACAGGGAATTTTTTCAGAATAACAGGGAAAATATTACTCGGAACAGGGTGACGCAATCTAGTATCAGGGAAGTGGCCTTCTAGGTGTGCTGTCAGTCTAATCGCAACTCGTCTCCGATTGGCGGCGCTCTAGCTTTGGGATCGAGGCTTTAGCTCATGAGCGATTGCCACTCAGCCAGTGCGACCGAGCGGCAGGTCTTGTAAGTTTGGCGGTCGACTAGGTGGCGTTCCTAATTGAAGTGGTTGTGGACGTTGGCATGGACCGAGGCGAACTTCTGCAGTGTCTTCATCCTTCGAAACCGCAGCATTGCCCGCTCTCGTCGTCGGAACGGCAGGTGGGAATTCTCGGCCCGGTTGTTGAGCCAGCGGCCCATCTCGCGTCGGCCCAGATTGCCAAGAATGCGCATGGCGGCCGGGTATGAGCGCAGCCCGTCGGTGACAATCTTCTCGGCCCGCCCATGCCGCTTCAGTGCCTTCTTCAGGAAGTTCAAGGCCGCGGCTTTGTCGCGTTTCTTCGTGACGAAGGACTCCAGGATCTCACCTTCGTGATCGACCGCACGCCACAGATAGTGAAACTCGCCGTTGATCTTGACGTAGACCTCATCAAGGTGCCAGCGCCACTGCCGGAAGCCGCGCATCCGGCTCACCCGCTGCCGACGGATGTCGCCCGCAAACTGTGGCCCGAAGCGGTTCCACCAGAACCGCACGGTCTCGTGGCAAATGTCGATCCCGCGTTCGAACAGAAGGTCTTCGACATTTCTGAGACTCAAAGGATACCGAACGTACATCATCACGACCAGGCGGATGATCTCCGGTGATGAATTGAAGTAGTGAAATGGACTAGCTGGCTTGCGGGGTTTGGGCATTCCAGCGCCCTACCCTGCTCCTGTTACCGAACGGTGCATTTGCTCTGACAGTGCCTTCTTAACCGTCGTTCGACAGCTGCGACGAAACCCAAATCCTCCTTAAACCACCGCTTCAAATTTGGGCCAATGGTGCCGACGGAGAACAGACGCTCGTGGAGTTTGCAAAAAAGGGCGGGGCGCCGACTGCAAAGTAAAGTTCAAGACTCCCCAAGAAACGCAGCTCCTCGCACGCCGGAACTGTCACCCCATTTCGCCGGAGACATCCGCACTTCCGCCACTTTGCCAAAAGTGTAGTTC
>JANOKC010000117.1:0-2784 GCA_031419035.1 Novosphingobium sp.
CGCAGTTTCCCGTTGGTCAGGGTGACAAAGATGACACTGTGTCACCCAAGTGTAACCCGCGATTTATCGTTCCGTTTCTGTCACTTCGCCGCGAAAGGTGACAGGTTACACATTTATGGCTCAGCCCTCGATCTTCGAGAAATCGGCGACACCATGCACCGCATCGCGGAAAGCCGCGAGCAGCCCGAGCCGCGCGGTGCGCTTGGCCGGATCGGCATCGTTGACGGTGACATTATCGAAAAACGCATCGATCGGCGCGCGGAGCGAAGCCAGCGCGGCCATCGCGCCGGCGAAGTCTTCCGCCGCCACGGCAGCAGCGGCCTTTGGCCCAGCAGTTGAAAGCGCATCCATAAGCGCCTTGTCCGCGAGTTCGGGGGTGTAGGAAAGCCCCTTCGTCGTCCCCGGCTCGACCGGGGTCCGCTGGCCTCCGGGCGCAGAGGTCGCATCGATGAGGCCAGCGGTCCCCGCATTCGCGGGGACGACGACTTCCTTCTTGAGGATATTCGCCGCGCGCTTGTATCCGGCGAGCAGATTGGTGCCATCCTCAGTCCCGACAAAGGCCTGCAGCGCATGGACCCGGGCGAGCAAACTTACCAAGTCGTTCTCGAGTCCCAGCGAAGCGAAACCAGCCGAAATCAGGTCGGGCCGAACACCTACTTCCCTTTGCTGCTGCTTGAGGCGCTCAACAAGAAATAGGACGACTTCGGCAGCCAAAATTCGTGAGCGTCTAATTTGGTCTTCTGTGAACGGCTCATGTGCTTTCCAAATCTCACGTGCAGCAGCGACTTTGACATCGGCGAGATTAGTTGTGGATTGCATTGCGCCTTGAGCCGCAATGAGGACATCACTCAAGTCCTCCAAGTGCGCTCGGTCAAGACGCTGAATGAATACCGATCCAATTTCGGTGAATGCAAAACGCAAATCAATCCGAAGGTTGTTCGACTGGATGAGAGCCAGAATACCGATGCCCGCCCTGCGCAAAGCAAACGGGTCTTTTGAACCGGTAGGTCGCTCATCGATCGCAAAAAAGCCAAAAAGCGTATCCAGCTTATCCGCCAAACTTACCGCTACCGTCACCGGGGCAGTCGGCACTTCATCGCCCTGCCCGACCGGCTTGTAGTGATCGCGGATCGCATCGGCGACTTGCGGATCAAGTCCTTCGGCGCGGGCGTAGTAGCCGCCCATCAGGCCTTGGAGTTCGGGGAATTCGCCGACCATTTCGGTGGTGAGATCGGCCTTGCACAGGCGGGCGGCCTGTTCGGCGAGGTCTGCCAATTCAGCTTGGTCCCCCGCGAAGGCGGGGGCCTCGGGAGGTTGCGCGCTGAGGCCTGAGGCCCCCGCCTTCGCGGGGGCGCTGGTTGGCTTGACGATATCTTCTTCAACCAGCCACCGCGCCAGTTTGGCAACCCGCTCAACCTTGTCGGCCACAGTGCCCAATTTCTCATGGAACACGATGTTCGCCAGCTTCTCGGCGTGCTGTTCAAGCGTCTTCTTCCGGTCCTGTTCCCAGAAGAACCGCGCATCACTCAACCGCGCTGCCAGCACCTTCCGATTGCCGTCGACTACGCCCGCGCCGCCGTCACTGGCGGCGATATTGGCGGTGCAGACGAAAGCGTTGGCGAGTTTTCCATCAGCATTGCGGCAGGTAAAATATTTTTGATTAGTCCGCGCGGTTAGCTGGATAACTTCAGGTGGAACCTCAAGAAATGCCGCATCAAACCGGCCCAGTAACGGCACCGGCCATTCGGTGAGGCCAGCGTTTTCGATCACTAGCCCCTCATCCTCGACCAGCACCAGCCCGGCATCGGCGGCGGCCTTGGCAGCGCCCGTGCGGATAATCGCCTCACGCTCGGCATGATCGACGATCACGTGGCAGGCGCGCAGCTTTTCGGCATAATCCGCGGCATTACCAATAGTGATCTCACCCGAATGATGGAACCGGTGGCCGATCGTGGCATAGCCCGACGTCACGCCGCCCACTTCGCATTCCACCAGATCATCGCCGAGCAGCGCGATAATGCCCGACAATGGCCGCACCCAGCGCAGACTTTCGGTGCTGAGCGAGGCAGCGCCCCAACGCATCGCCTTGGGCCACGGAAAGGCGCGGATGATTGCGGGGATTGCTTCGGTCAGCACATCGGCAGTCGCGCGGCCGGGTTTTTCGGAAATGGCGAAGAATACGCCATCCCGCTGGGTCAGCTGGGCTTCGGTGAGGCCGGTCTTGCGCAGGAAACCTTCGAGCGCTTGCGGCGGGGCACCGATTTTCGGCCCCTTGAGTTCCTCGCTGACAGCAGCAGTTGCCAGCGGCATATCGCGCGCAATCAGCACCAAGCGTCGCGGCGTGGACCAGATGGTGAGCCCGCCAAAGCTGACGCCCGCAGCCGTCATCTGCTCACGGAACAGCTTTTCCAGCGACGCCCGCGCACCCGCTTGCATCCGGGCCGGAATTTCTTCGGAGCGCAGTTCGAGGAGGAAGTCAGTCATGCGCTCCACCCCGGGTATTTTGCTTCCCATTGAGCGGAGTTCTTCTCGATCCAGGCCGCGCAGCTGCCCTTGGCGAGATCCCGTACCCGGCCCATATAGCTGGCGCGTTCCTGCACGGAAATTACGCCGCGCGCTTGCAGCAAATTGAACAGATGGCTGGCCTCGATCGCCTGATCATAGGCCGCGAGCGGAATATCGGCCTCGATGCAGCGGATGCATTCGGCCTCGGCCTTGGTGAAACCGTCAAACAACGCGGGCGTATCCGCCACTTCGAAGTTGTATTTGGAGAATTCCTGCTCG
>JANOKC010000118.1:0-3369 GCA_031419035.1 Novosphingobium sp.
TCACATCGAGGAGGTGGACCTTGACGGGCTGGTTCAGGGCGTAGTCGCGCGCGGGCTGCTGTCCGCCTCAACCACCATGGCCCCTGCCGACGTGTTCATCATCGCGGTGCCAACCCCGTTCGACAAGGATCACGCGCCCGACATCTCCTATGTTCTGGCGGCTGCTCGCGCGGTTGCGCTAGTGCTGAAGCCGGGCGATTGCGTGATCCTAGAATCAACTTCGCCGGTCGGTACCACTGAGGCGATGCGCGATATGATCGCCGAGATGCGCTCCGATCTGAAGTGCCCGGGAATAACTTCGGACACCCCTGACATCTCCATCTCCTATTGCCCCGAGCGGGTTCTGCCCGGCCGGATCCTCGAGGAGCTGACCAATAACGATCGGTCTATCGGCGGAATAACCCCCCGTTGTGCCCGCAAGGCGCTGGCTTTCTACAAGCGCTTCGTGCGCGGCACCTGCATCACCACCGATGCCCGCAGCGCCGAAATGACCAAGCTGGTCGAGAACGCCTACCGCGACGTCAACATTGCCTTTGCCAACGAGCTTTCGATTGTCGCCGACAAAATGGGGCTCGATGTGTGGGAGGTCATTCGCCTCGCCAACCGCCATCCGCGCGTCAACATCCTCACCCCCGGCCCCGGCGTTGGCGGGCATTGCATCGCGGTTGATCCGTGGTTCATCGTCCACGGCGCGCCCGAGGATACCCCGCTGATCCGCACCGCGCGCGGGGTCAACGATGGCAAGATCCGCCACGTTATCGCCCGCGCCGAACAGCTGGTAGAGGCCCATCCGGGCGCGACCGTCGCTTGCCTGGGCCTGGCGTTCAAGGCCAATATCGATGATTTCCGCGAAAGCCCCGCCCGGCTGGTGGCAGTAACGCTAGCCCGCAAATTCGGCGCGCGGATCAATGTGGTTGAACCCTATGCCAGCGAACTGCCGCGTGAGTTTGAAGACACCGAGGCCCGCCTGATCGACATCGATACCGCGCTGGAGACCTGCGATATCCTGATCGTGCTGGTCGATCACGACATCTTCCGCGTGGTGCCGCTGGCCGAACGGGCTAGCAAGCTGGTTTATGACACTCGCGGCATCTGGCTGGATCAGCCAAAGGAGCCCGCCGTCCGCCCGGCTCAGGCCTTGCGGCTGGCGAGCTGATTTTCGGTTAAATACCCTGCGTGATAAACACCCGGTAATCCCCGCCCTGAAAACGCAAGGCGCGGGCTTCCTGATAGGCGGGCGAATTGTACCAGGCGCGGGCCTCTTCCATCGTGGGGAACTCGATGATCACGCTGCCCAGCGTCTCCGGCCCTTCCAGTGTCTCAATCGCGCCATAATAAGCGAGCGGCTTGCCCGCGTGTCCCGCCATCGATCCGCCCGCCATACCCGCGTAGGTTTTCATCGCTGCAGCATCATGCTCGCGTTCCTTGGTGAAGACGATGTAGGCGGCCATGGGATTTCCTTGTGGCTGGAGTTTGATGGGGGGATCATGAAGGCGAGCGCAGATAACTGCAACCACAGATCAGTCTTACACGAAGCCACGAAGATAGCCCGCCAAGCCCGTCAACCGCGCACAGGCGGGGTTCCATTCCCCGGCACGTGAACATGGGTTACTAGAAACACCAGCCCAGCAATCCGCCCAGCCCCAACACCTGCAGCACCGCGATGTTGAACAAATGCGCGTTGAACGGCTGCTTGCGGGTCTTGTGGCGGAACGCGGCACGGCCGGCATAGGCGCCGGGGGTTCCGCCCAGCAGTGCGAGCCACAGCAAAGTCGATTCCGATAGTCTCCAAGCGCCTGCCTCAGCCTTGGCCTTGTCGATCCCGAACGCCGCAAAGGCGGCAAAGTTCACCGCGATCAGCGCGGTGGCGAGGTTGGCGGGGGTGAGCAAGGGGTGCATGGCGGGGAGGTTAGCGGGGAAATGTCGCCATCGGGTAAAGGGGCGGTTGGTGGGGTGGCGGGAGTTTGGGGGTCGAGTAACGTGTCACCGTAACTCACCGTCAATCACTGTAACTCTGAGGTGTCACCGTAACTCCGAACAACACGGCGAGGGTAAGCAAGGCCGAATTGGCTGGAAAGTTAAATAATTTTCCAGCGAAACCCCCGCAACCTTCACCCTAACTTCCGTATTTCCCCTCACTGCTTCCATGTGCCTCATCAATATGCTTCAGCAATTTATCAGCTGTTGGCAATTGTTCGACATTATCATCCCTGAATGCCATTTTTTTGAAACTTCTTCTTAGAATTTTATTTTCCCAATGATTTTTATTTCTGTTTCTCGAACAGTTGTGAAGAAGGCTGTATTTTTCGACCAGATTTTTGAATTTTTCTTCCCCCCTCCCCACAGAACAATTATACATTAGAAGAGTTTGCTCAGAATCAGAGAGCTGGGCTCTAAGTATTCTTGCATAGAGATATTTGTCTCGAATCGGAGATTCGTCAATATATCTTACGATATGATATATGGTTCTGAAATAGTGTGCTAAATCGTTGCTATATTTTTCATGAAATCTCTTATATCCTAATATAACATTTTCGATTTCTGATTCATTTTTCATTGCAGAAATTGTTTCCCTGCAAGTGCTTAGGAGCCTTTTGTAAGAATCCCGTCCAACAAATTTATCTGTGTTCACAATCGTTATTATCCCATCCGCGTCTACAGATTTCTTTTTTCCTTGAATATCAGTCATTGCGATGATTTGGTTGAGGTGCGCCAGAAAACTATAAAAAGTTATTTCAAAAGATTGGATGCGCGATTGGCTGACTGTGTATAGCGCACCTGCTGCTGCAAGAGTCGCCATAAGTGAACTCAACGACCCAAAAGCATCGCCAAATTGCGCTGCTCTCGAAAATTCGAGATCATCAAGCCCCATTAAGCCAAGCCAATCGACCCCGTCTCCGTGCGCCAAGACACCAGCGGCCCAAAGAAGCCAGAACCCTATTATCAGCGCAGGAAGGGTCCACGGCCGTGACATATGCGCGCGCCTACTCCGCCGCCACACTATCCCCAAACATATCCGGCTCCGGCGCTGCCACCACATCATCCGCGCCGTCATTCGCCTTGGCCTTGCGCCGTTGATCGAAGTTCGACCAGACGTCGTTCCAGTTGCCCTTGGTTGCGCCCTTGGAATATTCGGTCGCGCGGGTTTCGAAGAAGTTGGCGTGTTCTACGCCGTTGAGCAGCGGGGCGAGCCAGGGGAGGGGGTGGTCTTCGACCATGTAGATCGCCGGCAGGCCCAGCTGGCTCAGCCGCCAATCGGCGATGTAGCGGATGTAGCGCTTGATTTCCTTGGGGCTCATGCCGGGGACTGGGCCTTGCTCGAACGCCAGATCGATGAAGGCATCTTCCAGCCGCACGGTTTTCTGGCAG
>JANOKC010000119.1:0-3332 GCA_031419035.1 Novosphingobium sp.
CAACTACACACGCTCTCAAGACCAGGGGGCGGACATGCCAGACGGATATTTTTCTTACGGATTGCTGGGGGCATTGGCAATTGCACTGCTTGTTGCAGCCTTCACTGATATCCGCCGCCGGCAGATCGACAATTGGCTTACCGCCGCAATTGCGCTGAGCGCACCCTTATTCTGGTGGGCAAGCGGATTGTCGATATGGCCGGGAATTGCCTGGCAGCTGGGCGTTGCCCTTGTCACTTTCGTCATTCTTGCAGGACTTTTCGCCCTGCGCGTGATGGGCGGCGGCGACGTCAAGCTGTTGACTGCTTTGGCGCTGTGGATCGAGCCTGAGTGGTTTCTGCGGCTGCTGATCGTCATGGCGCTGGCGGGCGGCGTACTCACCATCGTGCTGGGGGCCTGGCATGTCGCCCGGCGTCAGCGCGAAAAGCTGGCCGTACCCTATGGCGTGGCCATTGCAGGCGCGGGCCTGTGGGTGCTGGCAGCACAATATTTACCATCGTTTCACCCAACCGTCCTTTCGGGCGGTGTTGGGTGAACCGGATTTTAACCAGTTTGCCCGATGTTGGTCACTTGAACTTCGGGAACTTGCGAGGGGGCTTACCTAGCCATGGATAAGAAGAAGCTGATGTTGCTGCTTGGGGCACTGGTCATTGCGATCGGCACGGCCTTGGCTGCACGAAGTCTGTTCGCCGGTGCGTCAGCGCCGCAGGCAGAGGCCGCACAACAAGCTCCCAAGGGGCCCAAGGTTCTGGTCGCTCAGCGGGCTCTGCCCGTTGGTACGATCATCACCGCTGATTCGATCTCGTTTCAGGCCTGGCCAAAGGAGATGATCCAGGATGCATACTTCCTGGATGGCGAAGCAGATATGAACAAGCTGCTCGGCACCGTGGTTCGCTTTAATGTTACTGCCGGACAGCCGGTTACTCAAGGTGCGCTGGTCAGCCCTGGCGATCGCGGCTTCCTGGCCGCAGCGCTGGGTGCTGGAATGCGCGCAGTCACCATCCCGGTCTCACAGAAAACCGGTGTTGGCGGCTTTGTCTTCCCGGGCGATCATGTTGACCTGGTGCTGACCCAGACGGTCAAGTCGACTGATTCGGGCGATTCGCTGAAGGCTTCGGAAACAATTCTGCGCAACATCCGTGTGCTCGCCACTGATCAGTCAACCGAGTCTGAGACCGTCGACGGCAAGACGGTGGTTCGTGCCTTCCGCACCGTTACCGTCGAAGTGACGCCGCGGATTGCTGAAAAGGTTGCGGTCGCTCAGACCATCGGAACGCTTAGCCTGTCGCTGCGCTCACTCGCTGATAACCAGACCGAGCTTGAGCAGGCCATCGCCAGCGGCACCGTGAAGGTTCCTAACGGAGCCAACAAGGCTGAGGAAGAGCGTTTCCTGAAATCGGCAATGAACCGCCCGATCGAAGGCGCAACCAGCTATGTCACCGGCGGCGATGTATCGCGCTTCCAGCGCAGCAGCACGCCCAAGCCAGCCGACACAGCGCGTGCGGCAGCAGCGGTTATTGCCAATACCATCGCAGATCGCGCTGGCATGCCTGCTGCTGGCCGCGGCGGAGTTTCTCGCCCTGCCGGGTCCGTGGTCCGAGTGACTCGCGGCAAGGTTACGGTCGAAGAATCGGTCGGAGGACGCTGAGATGCGCATCGAAATCAAGTTCGCCGGAACCGGCGCGAAGAAAGGCTCACCAATGAAACGCCTTGTCACCACACTTTTGACTGCCGCCGCCATGAGCGTGCCGCTGGCCCTGGTGCCCGCTGGCTCTGCCCATGCCCAATCGGTCAGTCGCCCGGCCAACGACATAGTCCTGTCGATCGGCCGAGGCCAGCTGGTTACGGTTGGCGGCAGCATGGCTGATGTCTTTGTGGCCAACGAAATGGTCGCTGATGTCCAGGTCAAGTCGCAGCGCCAGCTTTATGTCTTCGGCAAGGCCGGTGGTGAAACCACAGTCTATGCCAGCAATGCCCAAGGCGATGTGATCTGGTCTGCCAATATCCGGGTCGGATCAAATCTCGAAAGCGTCGATCAGATGCTGCATCTGGCGATGCCTGATGCCAAAATTGCGGTTTCGACCATGGGCACCGGCACATTCCTGCTGACTGGCACGGTCGGCGCACCTGAGGATGCAGCCGAGGCCAAGCGCCTGGTGGAAGCATTCGTCGGCAAGGACGCCAATGTCATCACCCGCCTGAAGATGGCGACCCCGCTGCAAGTCAATTTGCAGGTCAAATTCGCTGAAGTCAGCCGTTCACTGGTGCGCGCCTTGGGCATGAACCTGCTGACCCAGGACACGACCAGCGGCTTCCAGTTTGGGGTTACCCAGGGCCGGGCAGGTGCAGTTGCATTCGGAACAGTGGACGCACCAAGCAATGTCCTTAAGGGCATCGCCGGGAAGACCACAATCGGCGGCTTCGGCAAGTTTCTGGGTCTCGACCTGGCTGGCGCGCTGGACCTTGCAGAACGTGATGGCTTGGTCACCACCCTCTCGCAGCCTAACCTGACCGCCCTTTCGGGTGAGACGGCAGAATTTCTGGCGGGCGGTGAATATCCAATTCCGATCAGCCAGGGCCTGGGTGCCACTTCGATTGAATACAAGAAGTTCGGGGTCAGTCTGGCCTATACGCCAACTGTTCTTTCCAACGGCCGGATCTCGATCCGGGTTCGTCCGGAAGTGTCAGAACTTTCAAGCCAGGGCGCAGTGACGCTCAACGGCTTCCAGGTTCCGTCACTGACAATTCGCCGGGCTGAAACAACGGTTGAGCTTGGCTCGGGCCAAAGCTTCATGATCGCTGGCCTGATGAGCAACAATGCCCAGAACACGATCGACAAGGCGCCGGGTGTTGGAGACATTCCAATCCTGGGAAATCTGTTCCGTTCAACCGAATTCCGCAAGGGTGAGAGCGAGCTGGTTATCGTCGTGACACCATATCTGGTCAATCCGGTTGACGCCAAGGACATCAAACTGCCAACCGATGGCTTCCAGACCCCGCACATCGGGCAGCAGCTGCTTGGCGGCATGGAAAGCGACGGAAAGTCAGGCGCAAGCCGGCCAATGCCAACCACCGGAACGCAAAATGCGCTCGGCCCCAAAGTGGGCGCACTGACCGAGCCGGCTGCTCCAGCAAAATCAGAAAAATCCCGTCGCGATCGCCGTACTGCTGATGCCACACCGGCAGCGGCCCCCGGCTTTAGCCTGAATTGAGAGAGGTGACGATCATGCGCAAATCTATGTTCCGCGCGGCTCCTGCCGCAATCGCCCTCTCGCTGGGCCTCATGCTTGCCGGATGTGGCGGCATGGCGACCAATCGCAGCCTTGAAAGTG
>JANOKC010000120.1:0-9530 GCA_031419035.1 Novosphingobium sp.
CGACGCCAGCACATTGCGCTGGAACACTTCGGCATAACCGCCGAGCGATGCCACGCCTTCCTGAATTCGCGCGCCGCCGCTGTCATTCAGCCCGATCACCGGCGCGCCGACTTTCATCGCATTGTCGAGCACCTTGCAGATTTTCTGCGCGTGGCGTTCCGATAGCGAGCCGCCAAAGACGGTGAAATCCTGGCTGTAAACGTAGACCAACCGCCCGTTGATCGTGCCGCTGCCGGTAACGACGCCATCGCCGGGGACGATCTGATCCTGCATGCCAAAATCGGTGCAATTATGCTCAACATACATATCGAGCTCTTCAAAACTGCCTTCATCGAGCAGGATGCTGAGCCGTTCGCGCGCGGTCAGCTTGCCCTTGGAATGCTGCGCGTCAATCCGCTTCTGCCCGCCGCCAAGGCGAGCGGCAGCGCGGCGCTGGTCCATTTCGGCGATATTTGCGGACATGCGTGAAAACCCCTGCAATCCCGGAAGCCTGCCTGATGGAAGCGCAAGGCGGCAATGTCCAATGTGAAATTGCAAAGTTGCAAAGTGATAGTTTGCAAAGTATATCCTCCCCAAAATAGGGAGGGGGACCACCCGCAGGGTGGTGGAGGGGGCCATCCTCATTGCGCACCAGCGAATGGGCGCGCCCAGACGATGGCCCCCACCACCATGCTTAGCATGGTCCCCCTCCCCGTGCCGGGGAGAATTTGATGACCCAACGACGCATCTTTGCCGGAGCCCGCCTTCGCACCATCCGCGAGGACCGCGGGCTCAAACAGGCTGACCTTGCCGCGCGGCTGGCGATCAGCACGTCCTATCTATCCCAGTTGGAACATGATGATCGCCCGTTGACCCCCACTTTGGTCGAGCGCCTGCGCCGGGCCTTCCCGCTCGATTGGCGCGAGATTGGTGCGGGGGAGGCCGAAACCCGGCTGGCTGCGCTCCGCGATGCGAATGCCGACCCGCTGTTTGCCGAAAGCCTTGATGCCACGCAGCTTGCCCGGTTTGCCGAGCAGCAACCGGTGCTGGCCGAACGCTTCATAGCGCTCCACGAGGCCTATCGCCGCACTGGTCAGCGGCTGCACATGGTTGACGAGGCACTTTCAAACGAGACTGGCGGAATCGCCCGCCTGCCGTGGGAGGAAGTGCGCGACTGGTTCCACCTCGCCAACAATTACGTCGATAGTCTGGACCGGGCGGCAGAGGCGCTTGCCGCAAGACTTGGCGGAAAGTCACCCGATACAGCTTCCATCGAGGCCTATCTGCGCGATGCGCTGTCAGTTTCGCTGCTCTATTCGGGCAATGCTGGCTTGCGCAGCTACGATGCCGAGATGGGCCATCTGACCATTGATCCCGCACAGCCTGCCGAAAGCCGCCGCTTCCAGCTGGCCCATCAGCTTGCAGCCCTCGCCCTGAAAGACGAGATCGCTGCGGTGATTGAGACGGCGAGCCTCAAAAGTCCGGCCTCACGGCAGCTGCTGTTCGTTGGTCTGTGCAATTATGCAGCGGGGGCGTTGCTGATGCCGTATCGTCGCTTCCGCAGCGAAGCACGCAGCCTGCGCCATGATATTGATCGGATCGCGCAGGCCTTTGGCACCAGCTTCGAACAGGCCTGCCACCGCCTTTCGACGCTGCAACGAGAGGACGCCAAAGGGGTGCCGTTCTTCTTTTGCCGGGTCGATATGGCGGGCAATATCACCAAGCGGCATTCGGCGACCCGGCTGCAATTTGCCCGGTTTGGCGGAGCCTGCCCGCTGTGGATCGTGCATGAGGCGGTGGCGATCCCCGACCGGATATTGGTCCAGCTGGCCGAAACGCCAGACGGGGTGCGTTATGTCTCGATGGCCAAGGGGCTGGTCAAGCCATCGGGCAGTTATGATCGCAGCCCCCGCCGCTATGCCGTGGCGCTGGGCTGCGAGGCGGCGCATGCGGCGGAGTTCGTCTATGCCGATGGCCTCGATCTGACCGCACCGCGTGCCGCCACAAGGATCGGCATTTCCTGCCGCATCTGCCCCCGCAACGATTGCGATCAGCGCGCTTTCCCACCCAGCGACCGCGGTATCACAGTCAATCCCGACAGCCGGGGAGTGGTGCCTTACTCGATCGCTTGAGGCGCGCTTTCAGAATTTCAGCATAATTGCCCGCGCCAGCGAAGGCGAGATCGAGTGGACCAACTGCAGCACCTTGACGAGCCCGACATTGGCCTCGTCTGCATCACTTTCCATCGCCACCACGAATTGCCGTGCGCATTCGGCGGCAGGCATTTTGCGGCTGCCGCGTCCGGCGGTCATTTTGGTTTCGACTACTGGCGGCAAGGCTTCGAGCACATGGACATTGCTGCCCTTCAATTGTGCGCGGATGGCCTGACTGTAGCTGCGCAATCCAGCCTTGGTGGCGCAATAGACCGGCCCACCTGCGCGCGGCGCGATCGCGAGGCCCGAGGTGACGTTGACGATCATCGCCTTGGGCCGCGAACGAAGCATCGGCATCAGCGCCGTGATCAGCTGGATCGGCGCGGTGAGGTTAAGGAAGATCGCCCGCGCTGCGCCTTCGGGATCGGGCGCGTCCTCACGGAAATCATGATCGACCCCGGCTCCTGCATTGTTGACCAGAATATCGACCTCGCGGGTACCGACTCCGGCGAGCAAGGCTGCAACCCCGGCAGGCAACGAAAGATCGGCCTCGATCACTTCAAAGCCATCGCCGCGAGTTGCCGCGACGCGCTCTGGAGTGCGGCCCGAGGTGATAACAGTTGCACCCTTAGCCTTGAGCTGGCGGATAAGCTACGCGCCGATCCCATCAGTCCCGCCGGTTACCAGCACAGTCTTGCCCACCAATCGCATTATTCCGTCTCCTGCGTAAATCTGCCCCGGAGTTAGCGATTTACGTTTCGAACCGCAACTTGCCCTAGCGCATCAGCACCAGTTCCTCGGCCATCGAGGGATGCAGCGCCACGGTTGCGTCGAAATCGGCCTTGGTCAGCCCCGCGCGCACCGCGATGGCGGCGGCCTGGAGGATTTCGGGCGCGTCCGGCCCGATCATGTGCAGACCAAGAATCTTGCCGGTGTCGGCGGCGACCACCATCTTGTAGAGTCCGCGCTCGTGGCGCTCGGCAAAGATGTTCTTCATCGGCCGGAAGTCTGACGAGTAGATCTTGATATCGCCATATTTGTCGCGTGCCTGCCCTTCGGTCAGCCCCACCGAGGCGAGCGGCGGCTGCGAAAATACCGCGCTGGGGATCTGGTCATAGGCGGTGCTGCGCGGGGTTCCGCCGAACACTGTATCGGCAAAGGCATGGCCTTCCCTGATGGCGATGGGAGTCAACTGAACCCGGTCGGTCACGTCGCCAACAGCATAGATACTGTCACACGCGGTCTTGCTGAATTCATCGACCGGCACCTCGCCGCCCTTGCCCAGTATGATCCCGGCGCTTTCCAGCCCCAGTTCATCGGTCTTCGGGCGGCGGCCGGTGGCGACCAGCACGGCATCGGCCGCAATCGGATCGTGGCTGCCGGCATGGACCATAAGCGACCCATCCGCCAATTTCTCGACCCGCGAGATCGGCGAGTTGAACTTATACTCGATCCCGCGCGCCATGGTGATCTGGAGCAGCCGGTCGCGCAGGCTTTCATCATACCCGCGCAGTATCTGGCCGCTCCGGTTGGTGACAGTGACATGACAGCCCAGCGCATTGAAAATACCCGCAAATTCGAGCGCAATATAGCCCGCGCCCTGGATCACCACGCGCTTTGGCAGCGTTGGCAGGTGAAACACTTCGTTCGAGGTGATGGTGTGTTCGACGCCTGCAAATTCCGGCTTCACCGGCCAGGCGCCAACCGCGATCAGGATATATTTCGCGCTGATCTGACGCCCAGAGGCAAGCTTCACCTGATTGGGGCCGACAACCCTCGCCCGCTCATGAAAATGCGCGACCTTGTGGCTGTCGAGCGCGGCGGTGTAGGCCGCCTCCAGCCGGGTGACATCACGCAGCACGGTATCGCGCAGCACGTTCCAATCGAACTTCATCTCGCCCACGGTCCAGCCGTAATGCGCGGCGTCCTGCAATTCCTCAGCGAAATGCGAGCCGTAAACCAGCAGCTTCTTGGGCACGCAGCCACGGATCACGCAGGTTCCGCCGATCCGGTGCTCCTCGGCCACCGCCACCCGCGCGCCATGCGATGCAGCAATCCGGCTGGCCCGAACCCCGCCTGAGCCTGCGCCGATGGTGAAGAGGTCGTAGTCGTAGGAGTTGTCAGTTTCTGGCATGCCTAGCTCCTGTTGCAGGGGCCGATATGGAGGCGTGATCTGCAGTTTGCAATTCGTCATCCCCAGCTTGGCCGGGGACGACGTTACTTGATCCCTGCCGCCGTCAGCAGCGCCTCGGTGCTGGCGTCGAAATTCGTGCCGCCAGCTTCGATCTGGTTGGCGATGGCCTTGCCCAGCTCCACCCCGAACTGATCGAACGGGTTGATCCCCAGCAGCACCGCATTGGCGAAAGTGCGATGCTCGTGAAAGGCAATCAGCGCGCCCAGCGTTGCCGCGTTCAGTTCCTCGACCAGTATTGTTGCCGAGGGGCGGTCTCCCGGATAGGCTCTTGCGCCGTCTTTGCTCGCCTTGCCCGCCATCAGCGCCGCACCTTGGGCAAAACAGTTGGACAGCAGGATCCGGTGATGCGCCGGATCAAGATCATCACCCGGCGCAATCGCGGCGATGAAATCCACCGGCACGATATTGGTGCCCTGATGGAGCAGCTGGAACACCGCGTGCTGCGCATCTGTTCCCACCCCGCCCCAGGTAATCGGCGCGGTGGGCATGCTGACGGGCGCGCCGTCTACCGTCACCGACTTGCCGTTCGATTCCATCTCGAGCTGCTGGAGATAAGACGGCAGCAGCCGCAGCCGCTCGTCATAGGCAAAGCAGGCCCGCGTCTGGCAGCCGCGCAGACCTGAGTAATATTGATCGGCAAAAGCCGCGCGCAAGGGCAGGTTCTCCGCTCCATCATTATCGAGGAAATGCCGGTCCATCGCGGCCGCACCATCGAGGAACTCGGCGAACTCGGCCCAGCCCAGCGCCAGCGCAATCGGGAACCCGATCGAGGACCACAACGAGTATCGCCCGCCGACGCTTTCGGGGAACGGCAGCACCCGGGTTTCATCGACGCCCCATTCCACCGCTTTTTCGGGAGAAGCAGTCAACGCCAAAACCCGCCCATAGGGATCGCTCACCCCGTTCTGCTCCAGCCAGGTCAGTGCGCTTGCGGCGTTAGTCAACGTCTCGATGGTGGTGAAGGTCTTGGATGCCATAGCGATCATCGTGGTGGCGGGATCGCAGGCCCGGAACGCCGCCTCCAGCGCGCAGCCATCTATGTTCGAGACAACATGGACATCTACAAGGGCTCCGTCGCGGGTCAGCGCGTCAATCGCCAGCGCCGGGCCCAGCGCCGATCCGCCGATCCCGATATGGATCAGGTGCTTGACCTCGCCCAGCAGTCCGGCGTGAATCGCCTCGACCAGACTGCGGGTGCGGGCGTGAAGTGCCTCGGCCTCTTCCACAGAACTATCGCGCCCGATCCCGCGCTGCGCGGTATGTTCCGCCGAGCGTCCCTCGGTATTATTGACCACATCGCCATCGAACAACGCGGCCCGCCGCGCGGCAAAGCCGCGGTCTTCCGCCAGCGCCTCAAAACCCGCAATATATGCGGCATCAAGATGCGTCTTGGACCAATCAAACCGGATTGTCCCGCCCGGTAGTTCCAGCGTGGCCGCCATAGCCTCAACCCGCCTGCTTTCGCCAAACAGCGCGGCAAGCGGCGGCTTGGGCAAGTCCTTCAGCGCCGCCCACGCTGCCTGCACCGCATCACTCATCGTCAAAAACTCCCAGGCTTTCCCGCTTGCCCTATGGCCCCGCTTGCGCCTTTGGCCAAGGGCCGAAATCGTATGCATTCCAGCACCTATGGCATCGAAGTTTGATGGGTGTTATATTGAGATAACACACCATTCCTCTTGACGAGCGGAGCCCGGCCCAACATGGACAGCGCCATGAACGATACCACCTCCATGCCGGAAACGGTTCCCGCTGCTGCACCAGCCGCCAGTAAGCCTACGAAAAAGGAGGATAGCTTCCTTGTTTTCGTGATCAAGCTGGTGCTGATTGTGGCGATTTTCCGCAGCTTTATCTTCTCGCCCTTCAACATTCCCAGCGAATCGATGCTGCCCCGGCTGCAGAACGGCGATTATCTGCTCGCCGCCAAATGGCCCTATGGCTATTCAAGCTACTCGCTGCCGTTCAGCGCGCCCCTGCTGCCTTCTCGCATATTGGCAAGCCAGCCGGAGCGCGGTGATGTGGTGATTTTCAAGCAACCACCGCTCAACGATGTCGACTATGTCAAGCGCGTGATCGGCCTGCCCGGCGATACGGTGCAGATGATCGGCGGCGTGCTCCATCTCAATGATCAGGCCATTCCCAAGCTGCGCGGCACCGATCTGGAGATTGCGGTCAGCACCAATACCAAATGTTATTCGCCCCAGTTTGAGGCCAAGCTGGCCGATGGTAGCGACGTATGCCGCTACCCCCGCTACAAAGAAGTGCTACCCGGTGGGCGGAGCTATTACGTGCTCGACCTCGGCCCGCGCCCGCAGGACGATACCCCGCCGGTCGTGGTGCCCGAAGGCAAATTGTTCCTGATGGGCGACAACCGCGACAATTCCGAGGACAGCCGGTTTGAAGCAGTCCCCGGCGGCGGCATCGGACTGGTCCCGCAGGATAATCTTGTCGGCCGGGCAACGGTGATGATGTTCTCCACCGATGGCTCATCCGAATGGATCAAGCCGTGGACCTGGTTCACAGCCGCACGGTGGGACCGGATCGGTGGGACGTTCTAGGGCGTGCTGGAACGCGAAACCCACAAGTTCCTAGCCGCGCTGGCGGGCCGTCCGCCGGTGGACGAGGCCTTGTGGCGCGAGGCGCTGACACATGGTTCCACTGGCGAGACACCCGACTATCAGCGGCTTGAGTTTCTGGGTGACCGGGTGCTGGGCATGGTCATCGCCGAATGGCTCCACGCGCTGGAAAACGCCGACGAGGGCCGCCTGTCGCAGCGGCTCAACGCGCTGGTCAGCCGCGCCACCTGCGCCGCTGTCGCCCGCTCGATCGGGCTTGGCGCGCATATGCGGCTGGGCAAGCAGGCGCGTGACGATGGCGGCGAGGACAGCGACAATATCCTCGGCGATGTGATGGAGGCGTTGATCGGCGCCAGCTTTGTGACCCATGGATTTGAGGAGACCCGCGACATGGTCCGCCGCCTGTGGGCAGACAGCGTTGGCGGCAAGACCGGCGAGGCCAAGCATCCCAAATCGGCGTTGCAGGAATGGGCCGCAGGCAACCGCCGAAAGTCGCCCGAATACAAATTGGTCGAGCGTTCAGGCCCCGACCACTCGGCAAGCTTTATCGTGCTGGTCTCGGTCTCCGGCGTCGGTGAGGCAAGCGCCAGCGGCACCAGCAAGCAGGAGGCCGAAACCGCTGCGGCTGAAGAATTCATGAGGCGATTTGGGTGAGCCTTTCGCACTCTCTAGCCCCTCCGCTTCAGGGGAGGGGTTGGGGTGGGGTTTCTCCTTCCATGCATCGCCCGGCCCAGCGGATAGACCCCACCCCCAGCCCCTCCCCTGAAGCGGAGGGGAGTTCATGTGCTATAATCGCAGTTCGGAACAAACAGGATTTTGAGTAATGGTTGAAGCTTCCTCCCAACATTGCGGCCTGGTTGCGGTCCTCGGCGCGCCCAATGCGGGCAAATCGACGCTGGTCAATGCGCTGGTCGGGCAGAAAGTCGCGATCGTTTCGGCCAAGGCGCAGACCACGCGGGCGCGGCTGATGGGGATCGCTCTGCAAGGCACTACCCAGATGATCCTGGCCGACACCCCCGGGCTGTTCTCGCCCAAGCGGCGGCTTGACCGGGCGATGGTCAGCGCGGCGTGGGAAGGCGCGCAAGAGGCGGATGTGATCCTGCTGGTGGTCGATGGCCGCAAGAAAAAGCGCGAATACCTCGCCGAAATTCTGGAATCGCTCAAACCCCGCCCCGAACGCAAGATCCTGGTGCTCAACAAGGTCGATGAGACGGCCAAGGAACCGCTGCTGGTCGCCGCGCAGGAATTGACGGAGGCGGCCGGGTTTGACGAGGTGTTCTTCATCTCGGCGCTGACCGGTGACGGGGTGGCAGAACTGAAAGCGCGGCTCGCGGCACTGATGCCCGAAGGCGCGTGGCATTATCCGGAGGACCAAGTCTCGGACGCCAGCGAGCGGCTCTTGGCGTGCGAAATCACCCGCGAGCAACTGTATCGCCAGCTTCATGACGAGCTGCCCTATGACAGCGCGGTGCGGCCCGAAAGCTATGCCACCCGCAAGGATGGCTCGGTCGAAATCCACCAGCAAATCGTCATCGCTCGCAACAGCCAGAAGGGCATCGTGCTGGGCAAAGGCGGGAGCAAGCTAAAGGCGATTGGTGAGGCCGCGCGGAAGGAATTGGCGCAGCTGCTGGGCGTGCCAGTCCATCTGTTCCTCCACGTGAAAGTCACCGAGGATTGGGCGGATGACAAGGAGATTTATGAGGAGATCGGGCTGGAGTGGGTGAAGTGAGGCCGCAACCCTATTGCTGATGGCAGACATGCGCTCATCTGCGACCCTATTTCCCCAACATCGATTCCGCTGGACGCGCCGAGGTGATCGGGTCGGCGTGGCGGTGCACCAGTTTCCAACGGCTGCCAATCTTTTCGTAGACGCTGGTGACCCGGGCCGCGATCTCGGCAAAGCTGGAGCTGGCGCCGAGTTTGACGCGACCATGCTCGATTTCGACGAGGACCATGATCCGGCCGCTTCCGTAAATCGCGATCCGGTCGATGGCGACGACAGTGCCGTCCCGGTATTTGGTCGAAGCGTTGTTGAGCGCGGCCAGCACCGCGGCGCGGCCCTTACCAAATGGCCCAAACGGATTGCCGAGGGTGATGTCCGCGCGGTCCGCGAACAGCGCCGCATACCCTGCGGGATCGCCGTTCAGGATTCGCCGTAGCGCCTCGTGGCTTTCAGAAATCGCGGCCTCGAGCTCAGGATTCCCCTTCATCACACCGTCGTTTGCCTGGCTCATGGCGGCCTGCGGCAAGCTGATGGACGCGAACAGCGCCGCCACAAGCAGCAACATTGATCCCATCATCTGCTTCATCCCGACCTCCTGTCTGACACACGCCAACTCACCGCAACTTCGCAATCCCGATCCCGTCCTCTTTCGCGAGCTCCTTGGTAGATTCCTCGCTTCGGTTCAGCGCTTTGGCGATTGCCTTGAGGTCTTTGCCCTTGCCCGCTAGCGTGCGCAGCTTGACGACTTCTTCTGATTTCCAGGGCTGACGGTGACGTTGCGTAATTGATGTAGCCATCCTCCTGGTTGGTACGGAGTTGCCGCGAGGGCGCTCCAAACGAGGAGGATGACCGATGACGATGTATGCAGGATTGGACGTATCTGACAAGACCACGCACATCTGCGTGAC
>JANOKC010000121.1:0-20336 GCA_031419035.1 Novosphingobium sp.
GATCCTGTCAATTTGGCGGTAACGCGATCACCGGGCGTGAAGTAGAGTTGACCGGATACCGAAAAATCGCGTTCCTTGCCCAGTGGCGCACCGTTCAGGCTGTTCGTGTATTGACCGCCAGAATCGCGGAACCGCGCGGAAACACGCGCCGCCAGCACATCCTTGACGAGGGGGCCTTCGAGGTTCGCGGCCACTTCATACTCGTTGTCGGTCTTGGCGGTTGCATGCATTGATCCGCTGAACGTATTGCCGGGTGTCTTGCTGATGAAGTTGATCGCGCCTGAGAAAGTCGATCGGCCGAACAGGGCACTTTGCGGACCTTTAATGACTTCAACGCGCTCAACATTGTCGGTGTTGATCGCACTGACGCCGCCGGTGAAAAAGATGCCATCGATAAAGACCGAGGCCAGTTCGCGGCTGGTGTCGCCGACCGGCGGCACATTCTGCATGCCGCGAATGAAGACCTGACCATAACCGCGGTCGATTTGCTTGAACAGGGTCAAGCCCGGAGAGAATTTGGCCAGATCGGCAAGATCCCCGATGTTGGAGGCAGCGAGCTGTTCCGCGGAAAACGCCTGGATCGACAGCGGAACGTCCTGGATCGATTCAGTCCGTTTGCGCGCTGTCACAAGAATGTCGAAATCGTTGCCGGTTTCGTCTGCGGTTTCGGCCGCAGTCTGTGCCTGCGCTCCGCCGGGCAGGGCGGTGACAAGTGCGCCGGCCATGATGGTAAGCAACCCGCGTGCAGGCATGATCTGACGAAGTGACGAACTCGACTTGGCTCTCGATGCGAAATTTTTCATGGTCTTGCCCTCACATAAGCGCTGAAGGATCTGGAGTCCCGCTGCCCTGTCCGAAAACCGGATTGCAACCACTTCGCGTGGTCTCGGCTCATCGCAAAATCGTTTTTCACAAATACCGCTGACGTCGCACAGAATGGCTAATGAGAGATACAAAATGCGCATGAATGGCATTCATGCTGCACGAACGGTGCGGCGGATTGGGCGTTGTTGTGGTTTGGACGGTGCACTGTATATTGCGCTCATGGTGGAAGCGCAGAATCCTCTCAATCACTCCTCACTAACGGCACGAGGCGAGTTCGGCTGGGCTCACTTCCCCGGCTTTGTTATGTTGCCCATGATGCTTCTCGCCATAGCCAGTGGCGCCAGTAACGCTGGAAGCGTGCAATATGTAGCCAAATGGCCGCATATCGCTCATACCGTGATGATCGCCATTCCGCTCTGGATTTGCGTGGAATTCTTCTCTCGCGTTGCTGCAACAGTGCTGCGCCCCTGGCGGCCGGCGCCGGTAATTCCGCTCATTGCAGGAGCGCTGCTGTCCACTCAGCTCAATGTGTTCTTCTCAATGTTCCGGAACTGGGCGCTTGCGCGTTATGTTGCCCCAGGTTCGCATTACTTTCCAATTTGGCCATGGAACTATGATGATCCCACCTATCGCATGGAAGCGGCCCTGACCATTTCGCAGGTCATCCTATTCTGGTTGCTAATGAACCTGATATTTATACATTTTCTGGGATTTTCGCGGTTTGGTAGCCGCACATTGTTTGGCCAGAAAGCGTCCGATGAAGAGTCTGCGCCAGCAGCACCGGATTTCAAAGCGAAACCTGACGTTACCCCCCTGCCCCAGCTCCTCGCCGACCCGCTGCTAATGCGACTGCCGGCCACTATCGGTCACGACATCATCGCGCTTACCGGACAGGGGCATTATACCCAGGTGTTCACGCGCGGTGGATCAAGCCTGGTTTTGATGCGCTTTGCCGATGCGATTACCACGGCTGAGGTAGTGACGAGCGGCTCGCGGGTGCATCGCTCGCACTGGGTAGCCCACAATGCCATCTGCGGGACCGAAGGCAATGGCGAGACGATGGTACTTTGCCTGAGCAACGGGCTTAAGTTACCCATCAGCCGCAGTTATCGTTTGCGCATGAAAGAGTTGCTGGGCAAGCTTTAGGCGCTCGTTCTATCCAAACATCGACCGAGAAAACCACAACGGCCAGAAATGCCGCGAAACGGAGATGTCAGTCTTAGAGCCTGATTCGAAAGTTCATCAAGCATGACGTGCTCCCCAACTTGTTACCAGTCAGAGATAGAGTCCTGCTGTTAAATGCTTGATGGTTGAAAGGATAACAAGCTCTATCGGGGCATGCCCCGATAGAGCTTGTTTGGCGGCTTCGGCGGGGGTGCGTCCGCCGAGTTTGGAGTGCGGCCTAACCGCGTTATAATCGTCCCGCCACGCAGCCAGCACCGAGCGAGCCTGAGCCAGTGACGTGAACAGCGTTTCGTTGAGGCACTCATCGCGGAGCCTGCCGTTGAAGCTCTCGACGAACGCATTCTGGGTTGGTTTGCCAGGTGCCGTGTAATGCCATTCAACCCGCCGTTCCTGCGACCATTTGAGGATTGCTGATGACGTCAGTTCGGTTCCGTTGTCACTGACCACCGTCACCGGCTTGGCCATGCACGCCATGATCGCAATATCCAGTTCACGCCCAACACGAGCGCCTGACAGTAACGTATCCACAACCAACGCCACGCATTCCCGGCTGAAGTCGTCGATCACGCAAAGGATCCGGAACCGGCGACCACACACGAAGGCATCGGACACAAAGTCGAGCGACCAACGCTGGTTCGGTCTCTGCGGTACGGTCATCGGTGCCCGTGTCCCCAATGCCTTTTACGGCCACTCCGGCGACGCACCTTCAGGCCTTCCTCGCGGTGGATGCGCCGCAGCTTCTTATGGTTCGGTGTGATGCCTTCGCGCGCCAGAAGATAGCCCAGACGGCGATAGCCGAACCGACGGCGCTCGCTGGCAAGATCGCGCAAGCGCACCCGTAGAACACCGTCATCTGGTCGCCGTGACGCATAGCTGTTCACACGCCGTGACACGCCGATGATGCTGCAAGCCCGACGCTCGCTCAGGCCAAACACAACCTGAGCATGTGCAACCACTTCTCGCTTTGCGGCGGGCGTCACCACTTTATTGCCGTGATGTCTTTCAACACCGCTATATCCAGCATCGCCTCGGCGAGCAGCTTCTTCAGCTTGGCGTTCTCATCCTCCAGCGACCGAAGCCGCTTGGCCTCAGACACTTCCAGACCGCCATACTTGGCTTTGCATTTGTAAAATGTCGCAGGGCTGATCCCATGGCGGCGGCAAACTTCCGCCGTCGGCATCCCTGCCTCCTGCTCCTTCAATATCGCGATAATCTGCTCATCGCTGAACCTGCTGCGCTTCATTCGTCCGTCTCCTTGAAAACGGACTCTACTCATTTCTGGCTACATTTCAGGTGAGCACGTCAGCTCGTCAAAAGCTGCCATACATTTAGGCAATGAACGTCGACTGCAACAGTCCGCAAGTTGCCGGAGAGCTCGTGCTTCCGGTTCCTAAAGCCCGACGGTGCTGTCGAGCTCAAATTGCGCCAAGCTTCTGTGCGAACAATCCGCCCGAAATTTTGATTGACACCCTACCTTTGGCGAAGGGGGTCGCTACATTCGCTCCACACGTGGAGTCCGTATGGCAAGGATAATCGAAAAAAGAGTTTGCTAGCACGAGCAAGCGCAAGACCGCGGCTGTGACGAAAAAGCGCGTGCGGAATGCAAATGGCAAGTTCCTGACTGTGCGCACGCTCGACGGGCACAGCAAGACGTGAGCTGCTGCCGATCGAAAGTCTTCGAAACCTCGATTTTGGCGGGCCATGCCGGCGCTCTTTCGGGCTTGGAGAATGCCTTTGATCCGGCTTATACTCTCGCTATGAAATGGGGGGTATCGACAAAGCCATTGTTCAACATCCAGTCTAGGGCTGGGCGTATACTACTGTTTTTCTTAGTCGCCCCAGTAGCTGTCTCTTGCGTTGAAACCTTTCTCCAGCATTCCATGATGGCCGACGGCAGTCTTCTCGTCTCGCTGGGCTTTGCCCTGTTGTTTACCGTGCCGGGCACCTTTTCCGCCTGGTTGATGACCTGGCTGATTGCGCGGTTGCCCGCCGCAGATCGGCTACCACTGCCGCTACTGCTGCTGATGGGGTTTGCCGTCAGCTTACTGGTATTCCGGCCCTACAACCGTTTTATCTACGAATTGATCCAAGTAACTTCGCCTCAAATCGCCCGCATGGCAGGCGACGAGTCCCTTCGGGATACTGCGGAACACTTTTTGCTGATCAACGTGCCGGGCGCATTGATCTGGACCGCTCTCAACCTTTTGTTCATCGCGAAGACTGGCTTCCCCGTTTACGGCGCAAGCAAGAATGCAGAAATCGAGGATGATCGTATGGGGATAGCGCCCGTTGTGGTGCTACCGGATTTCTGTCGGACTTCGGGGCTGGTCGCGTTGAGCGATCTCTGGGCGATCAGCGCCGAAGAGCATTACCTGCGCCTTCACGGTCCCTTCGGCAACCGGATGATCCGTCATTCCTTTGGCGCGGCATTGGAGCAGATGCCCGTTGGGCAAGGTCTGCAGGTGCATCGTTCGCACTGGGTCGCCTTTGGGCGTGTTGCCGCAATCGAGTCTGGCAGTTCGATGCAACTGCGTCTTGCAGATGGCACACACATTCCAGTCAGCAGCAGCTATCGCCGGGCGGCGCTGCTTAAGGAGGCCGAACTCCTCGGAACCTGAGGATTCGCCTGTGTCATCAATCGGTGTTCATGCCAGACCGGGGGTAACGAACGTGCGTTCGTGACTATCGGCTAGATCGAAACGACGATCTGGGTGTTACTCTTTCCGAACTGAGGTTGTGGGACGGCGACGTGAACCAGAATGAACGAGAACGGCTGCAAAACTTGTTGAGTGATTTGCCGCTCAGCCGGCGAGCAGCGCTTGGCGGGTTAGCCTTCGCTCCTGCCTTGGCTGCCACTACGGTCGCGGCCGCCACTGCGATGCGCGCAGAGCCGAAATGGACTTCGTCGTTCCTGCAGTTCAATCCGGTCGAGCAGTTCCGTCAATCCTGGCGGATCCAGCGTAGTCTCGCCGATGAAGCCGAAATCCTCCACTGGTATCATTTTATCATGGTGGCAGTTCCCGTCGGCCGCGCGCCCCAGGCGGTCGTGCGCTGGGAAGGGATTGAGCTATCGCGTCATCGTCGGATAGGTGAGCACCGCTACCGGTTGCATGGCCACAACCTCTCCTTTGCTCGCGATATGTCGACAGGACGATTCGTCGATCAGGTTTTGAACCCGATTACCGGCAGGATGGTTCGACCGGGCACTATGGCGTTGACCCAGGACCCAGGCATGTGGGCCAGCCCGGAAGGCATAGTCCCGCTAGATTCCCCGCGGGCAGCGCCGCGGCCGAAGTACGGCATGATCCGCCGTGAAGGCGATGTGGTCAAAATCGATGGCATCAGGGTGCCGCCGGCCAATTGGCCCGGCACTTTTCTGGAAATGGGAACGGAAACGACACCTGCGGCGCTGTTTGCCGACGACAGCCTCGATTGGCTGCCCGCTGAAGTTTCGGGCGCCTATGTCTTTCCCTATCCAGACTGGATGGAAATGGGTGACGCCGGCGGCCATATGTTCGCCTATTGGTCCGGCCACAAACTCCGCAAGGTCGATCAGCTGCCGGCCGAATTTCTGGCCCGCGCCAAAAAGGATTACCCGCAGCTGCTAGCTGTTGATCCGGCGCTGTTCGACCGGCCGGTCACGGGATGATGCGCCTCGCGCCTTACCTGATGTTGATGCTTATGTTGAGCAGTACGATCGCAAGCGCCCAGGCCGGCGGCGATGATCAGCGTCTGATCGAGCGAACCCGATCTGTGCCTAGTCCCAACTTGTTGCCGCTGGCAGTGGCCTGGTTCGAGCCAAAAGCGCCCCTTTCGCCTGCGGCCTTGCCAATGGTCATCGGACATGGTCCGGCAGACAATCAATTGCTGGCCGAGGCTGTGACGTATGGCGACGCGACTGCTTCAACGGCGCTTCTGGTCTGGAAGGATGATCGGCTCTTGCTGGAACGCTATGGCCCTGGTGCCGGGCCGGCAACGCGAACCCAGTCCCAGTCGATGCATAAGTCGGTATTGGCGCTGATGGTTGCCTTGGCCATGGACGATGGGCTGATCTCCAGCCTCGACGCACCGGTGGCAGATTATCTGGGAGCATGGACACCGCAGCCCCTGGGCACGATCCGCCTGCGCCATCTGCTTGAGATGAGTTCTGGACTCGCGCTGGCGCCAATGGGCGAAACGGGGCAGGAAAGCTTTGCCAACCGACTGTTCAATGCTTCAGATATTGCCGCCGTGGCATTGAGCGCGCCGCAGGAGAAGCCGCCGGGGACCGTGTTCGAATACAATAACGTCAACCCCCAGTTGTTGCTGGCGGTGCTTGAGAAGGCCACGGGCGAGCCTTACGCCGCATACCTGTCACGCCGGATCTGGTCGGGGGTTGCAGGCGACCCCGGCGATCTATGGTTGGACCGACCTGGCGGCGCGGCGCACGGCTATTGCTGCCTCATAGCTTCAGCCCGGGACTGGGTTCGCATTGGCCGGCTTCTGCTGAAGGATGGCGGCCTGCTGTCTGCTGCAAGACGCGACGCACTATTGGCACCCAGCGCGACTAACCCCGCCTATGGACAACTTGTCTGGCGGGGTAACCCTTGGTCGCCGGTCCGCGTCTATCGTCCCGGCAGTGTCTATGGCGTCAAGCATAGCGCGCCTTACCTGGCCGATGACCTGGTGTTCCTTGATGGTTTTGGAGGTCAGCGCGTCTACATCGTGCCGTCCAAAAATCTGGTGATCGTTCGTACCGGTGCGGTGGCAGCAGATTGGGACGACGCCATCCTGCCAAATGTGGTGCTGCGGGCGATGGGGCCGTCTTCACCGGCTGGAACCTTGCCATGATCCGCACGGTGTCAGCGCTTCTACTGGCAGTATTGCTGGCCTTGTCCGGTCCAGTCAGGGCTGAGCCTATGCCGCCTGGCATTGCTGATCCAGACAAGGCTATTCTCGATCCGACCTACAGCGACCCGGTGTTTTTCTGGCGGATAACCTCGGCGCCCGCCGATGTGTTTGAACCCGATCCGTACTTCTATTGGCCGTCGCAAGCGATTGCGGGTGGCGTGCCACAAGAGCTGCCTAAACGAACGGCGCCCACCAGCATTCCCGCGCCGGCACTGGCCGAGATGGCGGCTTGGGCGGAGGCGCACGGCAGCAATGCTTTGATCGTCATCCACAAGGGCGTCGTTCAGCTCGAACGTTATTGGAACGGCACCACGTCCGATACGCTGCTCAACGGCCGGGCGATCACGCGCAGCGTGACGCCACTGCTGTTGGGTTTTGCGGTCGCTGATGGTGCGCTTGTGCTTGACGATCCGATTGGCAAATTCATCCCGGAATGGGCGAACGATCCCCGCGGCGCAATCAGCGTCCGGCAGCTCGGGCAGAATGCTTCCGGCCTTGAGGTCGCGCCGACGCTGCCGGTAAGCCAAATCCAGGGCAACAAGGACCTGTGCCTCGCCTACTGCGGTGATGCGGTGCGCGCCGCGCTTGCCTATGAGCAGACACATCCGCCTGGCACTCGCTTTGAAGTCGCTCAGGAGAACATGCAGTTGCTCGCGCATGTCATCGAGCGTGCCACGGGCACACCGATCCAGACCCTGATGTCGAAGCGGGTTTGGAAGAAGATCGGTGCGGCAGATGCCGCTGTCCAACTCGACCGGCCGGGTGGCGTGGCTCGAATGATGTGCTGCATGCGCGCTCGCGCAATGGACTGGGCGCGGCTGGGCCTGCTTGTGGCACAGGATGGCCGCTGGAATGGAAAGCAAGTGCTGCCTGCCGGCTGGGTTGGAACCATGGCCAAGCCATCACCGACAAATGCCAGTTTCGGGCTGGGCCTGTGGCTTGGTTCGCCGTTCGTGCCGATGCGCACCTATTTTGAGGGGAAGCCCGGCGTCATTCCCCAGTCCGAGCCGTTTCTGGCTGATGATGTGCTGATGATGGAAGGTGGTGGCTTTCGCATTGTTCACATGGTGCCCTCTGCTGAACTGGTCATCATGCGGCATGGCCGGATCGATCCTGCCTGGGACGCAGCCTTTCTCGTGAACAACGCACTAAGAAGTCTTAAGAGATGATGCCGCCGCTTCCCAATGTCAGCCGACGATCGTTTAACGGCGCCGCCCTTGGGGCCGCCCTTGGAATGACCGGGCTGGCGGCGCCCGGCGCTCTGGAGGCTATCACCATTCCACGTGGCCGGCCGGCCGGCAAGATGGCGCTGTCAAAAGTCGTGTCGGAATTCATGTTCTTCGAGGATCCCGAGGAGGAGTTCCGCCAGCATCTGCGAATCGAGCGCGATCTGGTCGATAGCCAGGGCACCACGATGACCTGGTACAACTGGATCGTCTATGTGATCCCCGAAGGGCGGTCGCCTTTCCCACTGATGCGTTACGAGGGGATGGAATACAGCTATTTCCGCCGGTTGAAGGACCTGGAGTATCGCATCCACGCCCATAATCTTTCCTATGTGCGGGATCTGCACAGCGGTTCGTTTGCCGATACGATCGAAAATCCGCTGACCGGCAAGCGCGTCAAAACGATGCCGACCTTGCTGCTGAATGATCCGGGCACACTGGCGTCCCCAAAAGGTTTCCGCAACCTGCGCAGCGATGGCACGGTTTATGTGCAGCCCATGCGCAACTTCCGGGTCGAGGACGATCTCCTCAAGTTAGACAGTGTCCGTACGGCGCCACCGGACTGGCCGACCATCCATCTGGAGAACTCGTGCCAATGGGTGAACCTGGTAGATTTCGAGAATCCCGCGAACACCTCGCTGCCGACGCATTTTGTTGGAACCTATGTGTTTCCCTTCCCCGCCTGGTTGGGGATGGAGGGGGTTAAGGGCCATTTGCTGGGCGTTTTCGATGGTCGGAAGATACATGGCCCGCACGATCTGCCGCGCGCGTTTCTAGAGCGTACCGAGCGCGAACATCCCGAGTTGCTCAGCCCTCGATGGCAGGAGTTCGATCGACCGGTAAGCTTTCTCTGAAGCCACAACGCACGACATCAAGTCACTTAACAGGAGTTATAATCATGATCTCACGGATGCATTCGACGATAGGTCTCTTGTTGCGGACCAGCGGGATCGCGGCCTTGGTGTTTGGCGGCATGACGCCGGCTTTGGCGCAGACTGCGGACACGGAAGATGCCGACGACACCATCATCGTCACTGCCCGGCGGGTGGTAGAAAAGAGCCAGGAAATTCCGGTGGCTGTCACCGCTTTCTCGGCGAAAGACATCCAGCGCCGCTCGATTAATGAGCTGGAAGATGTGGCAATGCTGACGCCGGGACTGGTGTTCGAAGATTATTCGAACGGCGGTTTCGGCACACCAACCATTCGCGGCGCTACGCAATTTGTGATCACGGCGCTCGAACAGAATGTCTCCGTGTTTCTGGATGGCATCTATATCCCGCGCCAATATGCCATCGATCTGGGTTCGGTGACCCTGGAACGGATCGAAGTGGTGAAGGGACCGCAGTCGGCGCTTTACGGGGCCAACGCCTTTGCCGGCGCGATCAATTATGTGACTTCATCGCGCAGCCTGACCCGGCTGTCCGGCCAAGCCACGGTGGAGGGGAGTGACTGGGGCGGTTTTGATGCCAATGGCAAGCTGAATGTGCCGCTGATCGATGGTAAGCTAGCGGTGCGTGCGGCGGCCGGGTATTCGCGCTTTGGCGGGGACTGGCGGAACAATCATCCCAATGCCGCTAATGCGCCCGTCGGTGGGACCGACGAGCGGACCAGCGGTTATAGCAAGTATTCGCTGCAGGCTGGTTTCAGCGCCAAGCCGATCGAGGCGCTGACCATCGAGGCGGATTATTATCATTTCAAAACCGAGAGTGAATCGCGGGCGCAGTTCCGGATCACACGCGGCAACAGAGATACCAATTGCAGCCTAGGCACCTTCTTCGGCCAGCCCAGCAACGCGCTGTTTTGCGGTCAGCTTCCGGCCGTGCCGATCCCCGGCCCCAGCGGCACTCAGGGAATCGTTGTCGATCCGCGCACTTACGGCCTGATATCGAAAACCGACGCGGTGCGGGTGAACCTGGCACTGGAGATCAGCGACCAGATCACCGCCAATTATCTATTTAGCCATATCCAGGGCGACGTGTTCTCGTTCGGCAATGCCGATCGCGATCCGATTGCGGCGGCTACCAACACATTGATCGTCTCGCCGGGGGGCAATTTCAATTACGACACCCACGAAGCGCGGCTGCAATATGCCAATGACCGCGGCCTGCTTGTGATGCTGGGAGGCTTCCTGCTTGATGGCGACGATCGTGACGAGGTGGCCTTTCGGGCATTTCCCAAGGACAACACCACCTTCCGCAGCTTTGCGGAACTGAAGGCGATCGGCGTGGCGACGTCGCCGACCCTGACCAACACCAAGCTGAAGGCGGTGTTCGGGCGCTTTGCCATTCCGATGCTGAACAACCGGCTGACCTTCGAAGCGGAAGGCCGCTATACGGATGAAGACAAGACCATCACCGAAGTAGCCACCAACCGCAGCTTCACCTACCGGGATTCCTATTTCACCCCGCGCTTCAACCTGTCGTACAAGATCACCGACAACAATCTCGTCTATGCGTCGGTGGCGAAGGGCTTGAAATCTGGTGGGGTCAACACATCGAGCTTTGCTGCTCTGATCCCCGAAGAGCGCTTCTATGGCCCGGACACCAACTGGACCTATGAAATCGGCGTGAAGAACGCCTTTATGGATGGCAAGGGCCTGCTCAACCTGGCGCTGTTTCAGATCGACTGGGGCAATCTGCAACTGGCGACGACGCCGACCGGCGCGCCGGCTAACACGCCGACGCTCGTCACAAACTTGGGCCGCGCCAGGTCCAAAGGCGTTGAAATCGAAGGCCTGGTCGAAGTGGCGAAGGGGCTCTCGCTCAATGCCGGGCTAGCCTATATCGACGCCAAATATGCCGACGGCACATTTTCCAACCGCATCACCCGGGCCAATCTTTGCAATCCCACCATCTGCCGCGCCAATGGCGCCATTGGCGGCAATGAATTGCAGCGCACGTCCAAATGGCAGTGGAACATCGGCGTTTCAGGCGAGGGGGCTCTGTCCGAAACACTCGAATGGTTCGGGCGCGTGGACGTAGCTGGCCAGTCCAGGCAGTTCACCGATGAAATCAATACCGCCTGGGTCGAGCCGCGCACGCTGGTGAACGTGCGCTTGGGGATTGGTGGCAAACGCTGGTCGGCATCGGTGTGGGCGAAGAATCTGTTCGATAAGCAATATGTGTCGAATGCCTTCTTCATCGCCAACCCCTTCCAGTCCGATTATGTGCCGACGCTGGGCAACCGGCGCCGCACGGGCCTCACGCTGAACTATACTTACTGATCGCCATTGATACGGATTTTTGCATCGCTAAACCGACAGGGATCCTAAAGCGTGGCATTGCTTGGTGCATGGTGCCTGCGGCTGAAGCAAGCAGGTACCATGACTTGCGCCTTATTTGAACACGTTCATCGGAGACGATGATTCAAGCGAATTGTTCCGCGATGCGGCAGCAATGTGCTTTGTGGCAAACAACGCGGACGCGTTTTGTTGGTAATTCTTGGGAAAACTCTGGAAGGGTTTGGGCTGAATAGCCAGTCGCAAAAATCATAATAAATCCAATGGATTGATACCATTAAGGCCTAACTTTTGGTCGAGTTACTGAACACTGAATGACATACCGGCTGACGCCGGTAGGATCATGTCGAGGGGCTGAAGCCGTCCTTGGCGGCATGTTCGTTCAGGTAATTGTTGATCACGTCGTCGGTGATGTTGCCGGATGTGGTCGAGAAGTTGCCGCGTTGCCAGAAACGTTAGCCCCAGTAGTGTTTGCGGATGTGCTCGAACTCCTGCTGGATTTTGCGGGATGAGCGTCCTTTTGCCCGGCGCACGAAGTCGCTGACCGAGTCGAGCGGTAGTATCTCGACGAACAGATGGACGTGATCGCGAGACAGCGCGCCGTTGACGAAGGTCACTCCCATCTCGCCGCAGACCTGCCGGATGATATCACGCACCCGCGCGTTCATGATTCGCGACCAGCTACTGGCGATGACGCATGATGAGGTTGTAGCGACGCCCCCAACCACATTGCGCCATCTCGAACGGGTAGCACGACTGAGCTATCTCGATCCGGCGATTGTCACCGCCATCCTCGATGGCGCCCAGCCGCGTACCCTCACCACGCGATTCCTATCTCGGATGGCGTCGCTGCCGCTTGCATGGGCCGAGCAGCGGTCTGCGCTCGGCTTCGCACCCGCCTGAACCAAGCCATCCCAACTTTAGGACACTAATTGGCGCACTGAGACGCGAGCGTAATTTGCGCGCCTGTCGCGTGGCCAAATCGTCTCTCGTCCTACGACCCCCGACGGCGAGTCGCTCAGTGTGGCGGAATTCCGCGGCCTTGTGGCCTTCGTCTTCGCATAGGCAAAGATCGGCAGTCACAAGCGGACTGATTGGTGAATGAGGCAGTCCTGACCTAACGGGTCTCAGCGGCGACTTCCCTGTTTTACAGGGAATTTACAGGGAAATGATCGTCTTTTAAGCTACCGCAGGCCCAATTTAGGCGCTGAAACTCGCAGAATCCTGCCGTTTCCCGCTGGGAGTTCCCTGCGCATGGAACAGGGAATTGGTTTTATATAACAGGGAAATATTCTCAGCGGATCAGGGAATGAATACCTTGCGATCAGCGATCGTCGTCGTCGTTCATTTCAGCATGGAGCATCAACAGGGCAAAGCCATTATTCTGCTCGAGTACCTGCTCGGTCAACACCTCAACCTGGCGCGAAGCAGATGGGCTTAGCCAGAGTTCGGGCTCGCATTCGTCCGTTGGCGATAGATCGCCGGGAGCGCGCCGGCCATCGTGGTAGGCGGACTGGGCCGGAACCGGCATTCGCGGTGCCACATTGATCCAGGGGAAATTGCGATCGTTGCGGTAATGCCTCAGGACCGTGCCATCGCGGATGACGATGATCGCCACGGCTTCACGGCTATAGTCTGCATAGGCGCGCGCCATGGCATCCTTGCTGACGTCGAAGAGATCAGCAAGACGCACGATGTCGCTGACTTGCGGACGACGGATCCGTTGCAGCTCTGCGCGCAGGATGGGCGGCGGCATCAGCAATAACGCGGCAAAGCGATTGGCCTCGGCCTCCATGCGTCGCCGGCGATCCTGATCCTTGACGTCCAATAACCGGAGCTGATCAGCGGAGCAGAGCAGGGGAACGCCGACAGGGGTCCTGTGCGTCGGTATCAGAAAATGCCCCAGCTCGTGCCCAATCGAGAACCGTCGGCGCCGCCGTTCCCGGCCTTTGGCCACAAGGATTGCGCCGACTGATTTGACCGCGTCGGTTATCAGCGCTGCCTCGAACCCCTCGGTTTCGAGCTCACCAATGCTCTCAATATCCAGTCGTTCGCACAATACCTCGAGCGGGACCGGAATTGGTATGTCGCGCTCGATCTCAAGAATGCGTGTGACCAGCGCTGCAGGTGATCCCGCCCCGTCGAGATCGAGGCGGGTGATCTTCAATCAGCAGTGTCCTTGTTGCGTTTGAACTGGTCCATGAGTGCCTGGATCGTCTGACGGTCGCGTTCACTCAGGCTCTTCAAGTCACGGAACATGGCTACCATCTCGGGCTCTTCATCAGTTGCTGCAGGGTTCTCGCCAACCAGATCTGCGACCCTGACCCTGAATAGATCAGCCAGCTTGACCACCATTTCGATCGAAGGGTTCTCTGACAGTTCCTTTTCAAGATTCCAGACGTGCGCCTTCGACATGCCGACTGCGGTCGCGACGTCCTGAAGCGACATGGCTGAGCGTATGCGCAAGTCGTGAAGGCGTTGGCCGAAGCTCATGGGGGCACCCGTCGTTCAATGTAATGGGTCAGTATCATACGCACTGGATTGACATTGTCGAGCGTTCAATCTATTAGTATGACTTCGTTTCAGGAGAAGCATCATGCGATTCCCCCAGGTTACCGAACGGCCGATTTCCTCCTTGCGGGCTTATGCGGGCAATGCGCGCACGCACTCGAAGAAGCAGATCAAGCAGATCGCCAGTTCGATTGGCCGGTTCGGGTTCACCAACCCGGCTCTGATATCGGACGAGGGAGAGATCATTGCCGGGCACGGTCGCGTCGAGGCGGCGAAGTTGCTGGGCTGGAAAACGGTACCAGCCATTGCGCTGTCCTATCTCTCCGAGGCTGAACGCCGGGCCTATGTCATCGCTGACAATAAGCTGGCGCTCAATGCTGGTTGGGACAGCGAGATCCTCGCCATCGAACTTCAAGCGCTGGTAGACCTCGAGTTCGATGTCGAGCTGACCGGGTTCAGTCTTACCGAGATCGATCTGGTGCTCGACGAAGCGGGAGAGGCTGACCCCGACGGGAGTGATGCCAGCGACGATCTGGTTCCTGCCTTGGCTGGCTCAGCAGTGACACGGATGGGCGATATCTGGCAGCTTGGTCGGCACCGCCTCCTGTGCGGTGATACGCGCAATACCGCTGACATGCAGCGCCTGATGGGGGACGAGCGGGCGGATCTTGTGTTCACTGATCCGCCCTATAATGTCGCAATCGACGGTAATGTCTGCGGGCTAGGATCGGTCAAGCACCGCGAGTTTGCTTTCGCCAGCGGCGAGATGAGCAAAGGGCAGTTCGTCACCTTCCTGACCGAGACACTGACCAACATCGGTAGCGTCATGCGCGACGGTGCGATTGCCTTCGTCTGCATGGACTGGCGCCACATGGGCGAACTTCTCCTGGCGGGCGAGGTAGCGTTCACCGAGCTCAAGAACATGGTGGTCTGGAACAAGACCAATGGCGGGATGGGTGCTTTCTACCGTTCAAAGCATGAGCTGGTCTTCGTGTTCAAGCAGGGCAACGCCCAGCACACTAACAGCTTCGGGCTTGGCGATACGGGTCGGTACCGCACCAATGTCTGGGACTATGCCGGGATTAGCTCGATTGGTGCTGGCCGGGCGGAAGAACTGGCGATGCATCCGACGGTAAAGCCTGTTGCCCTGATCGCCGATGCCATTCGCGATTGCTCGCGTCGCGGCGAGATCGTGCTTGATGGTTTTGGTGGTTCCGGTTCCACCCTGATTGCGGCGGAAAAGACCGGCCGCAGCGCGCGGCTCATCGAATATGATCCGCTGTACTGCGATACCATCGTGCGGCGCTGGGAGACCTTTACCGGAAAGAAGGCAAGCCTGAGCGGTTGCAATCGGACCTTCGAGGATGTCAGCGAGGCAAGGCTTGGTGTTGATCTGGCCGAGGAAGCCGCCTGATGGGGGACGAGCCCGGCAAGTATCTTATCGGATATGGCAAGCCGCCTGCCGATCACCGGTTCAGCAAGGGCCGGTCGGGCAATCCCGGCGGCCGCCCCAAGGGCGCAAAAAACAAGCCGGTCAGTACCGGCCTTGGCATGCGCGCCGCTGAAGAGTTCCTGCGGATTGAGGCCTATCGGCCCATCACAATCCGCGAAGGCGAGAACGTCATTGAGCTCCCGGCCATCCAAGCCGTGTTCCGCGCGATGGGTGTGGCTGCAATGAAGGGCAACCGGCTGGTCCAGAAGCAACTGACCGAGATGGTCACACGCATGGAGGGGCAGGATCATCAGTCGCGCATGGAACTGTTCGGCAAGGCGATCGATTTCAAGCAGGCATGGGATCAGGAGTTTGAGCGTTGCCGGAAACTTGGTTTACCTGAACCCACACCAATCCCGCATCCGGACGATGTCGTGCTCGATCCAAATACCGGTGGTGTGAAAATCCTCGGACCCCAAACCAAGGAGCAGAAGGCGCTGCTCGACCATGCCATCGAGCGCAGAGGTCAAGCGCAGGATGACGTCAACTACTTCGCCACCAAATACCGTCGCGCTCGCGACGAGAGAACCAAAGCACAATGGCTTGACGAATGGCACTGGGAGCAGCGCATGTTCGACATCATCAACGAAATCATGCCAGAGCGCTACAAGGCCAAGCTCGAGAACCGCTCATACCAAGATGGATCCTCGCGCGAGGGCAAGGCCCTCGAGGAGCTGCGAAAGAGCCGCGAGCTCAGGGAGGAGTATGTGGGGTAGAATTCGCAATGCTGGATTGACCTTCAACAAGCATCCCTGTCCGTCGTCAGCGCCTAACCTTTTAATCCCGATCGCTCGGCCGCGGATATCGCTCACTCGGATGAGTCACAGCGGGCGGGCCCGGTTTATCGCCTTGGGCCGATGCCCCGCCTAGGACAGGTCTCCCGACTGGCCGATCTGTTCAATGTCCATCAGCAGCAGCTTGACCAGGCCAAGCCACCGGTCCGTCCTTCCGGACAGGACTTTGCTGATCTCAACGGAAACGAAGGGCGCAAAGTCCGGATGCCTGGCCAGTGCTTCCGCGATATCCGTATAGCCGCCATTATAGACGATACTGTCCATTTCGGCAGCTGTAAGAAGCCACTCATCGTGGTCAAATTGCAGCGGAACTTCGAACTCGCCTGATAGACTGATCACATGCTTGACGAATGCCGGCTTAAACTCCCGCGTCTCCACTGAGCGGCAGATCAGATGCCCGCTGCCGGACACTTCTACCAAGCGGATTTCGTCCCGACCGTCGCCACAAAGGCTCACGAATATCCCGCCATTGATCCTTTCCACGGCATGCGGTTTTCTCTTCTGATAATATTCGACATTGAAGCCAAGACTACGCAATTGCTCAACTAATTCCAAGGCATGCCACAGACATCCGGGATATTCCTGCTCCATCAGCGTTTCGAAAGGAGTATTTTTTCTCCTGATAGATTCGACATGGTCAGGCTCTTCGTACCAGGCTTCATATTCTGCTCGAACTCGGCAGATTTCCAGGCCCAGGGCGCGCGCGTCCTTATGCATGACGCGGCTGACAATTCTGCCTTTTTCGTTTTCGAGAATTTTGGCGAGGATTTTCGCATCCAGTTTCCAAAATCCGGGAACGTTCCGTTCCAATTGCCTTACTAACTCTCGAATCCCGAATGCCTCTTCCGAAACATCCACAGGCCCGTTGGCAGGCCCTTCGCCATTCGCGATCGATAGTACTCGCCGGAGCTTCTCGACGAACGCATTGTCCAAGTCTGTCATCCCACCCTCATGCAGCGCATTTGGTTGTTCTTACGTTGACACTGTTTCATGCCAAATGAAAATGAGTTCGGTCGGGGAGGCGGGTGCCGACAGCTATCGCGCTTCCAGTGTGAGCTGCCAGGCTATGAAGCAGGCAAAGTCTCCCAACCTTTTGCGTGCCTCCCCCGTGCGCCCGTCACCCCACATGGCCCGCCACTCCTGCGAGAGGCCCGCCCTGCCGCAGGCGCGCGAGAGGGCATTCATGGCGTCAATGAAGCAGTCATGGGCGACGCTGCGGCCTTTCTCCATGGCCGCGCGGTCTTCGGTTCCGGCAAGCCGCCATCTCCCCCGCGCCGCGGAATATTCAAGCGCCGACCGGTGAAGCTCGTCAGCCAGGGCCCGTTGCGCCGCCGGCAATGCCGGCAGGATCGATTTCAGGGCCGCCCATGTTGCCGCCTCATCGCTCATCTCCCTTACCCCTCCCCATGATCTGTCGCGAATCCGCCGCTACCCGCCTGTAGTCCGTAGGGACGACTTGTGCATCTCGTTGATCCGCGCGGCGGCCTCGGCGCCCGCATGCATGCCGTCGAGCGCGATCTCGTAGCCCTTCTTGTAGCGATGGCGGACCACCACCCGGTGGCTGTCGAACAGCCAGCCCCAGAAGCCCATCGAATAGGCCGCTTCATCGAGGTCGTCCCATTTGACGCCGCGCACCCCCCTTGCCCAGGGAAACAAGCCGCCGGATTCCCACACCCCGTCAATATCGACGCAGAGGCTCGCACTGCTCAGTTCGCAATGGCGGTAGACGCAGCATACGACAGCTGCAGACGATACGATCACACTGACCATCGGACTGGCCGGGTTGAGGAAGAGCGCGACGAGCAAGAGGCCGCACAGCACGACCAGGTTAAGCGCGTATCGCGTCCACGACTTGCGGCAGACGATCACGGCGTCATTGGAGAGACGGCTTGATGTATAAGGGACCATCGGGCTGCCTCTAGTGAAAGCGCATAAGCTTGCTGGGCTCCGGCTTTACCGGCACGAGCCTGCCCGTTGCCCGGTCGCGTACATAGACCGGGCCAGTGCGCCGGGCACCGTTCCTGCGCTGGGTCAGGATGCGCTGTTCCCTTGCGAGCTGGGCGCGCTTGTCGGCGTGCTGGCTGGTCACTTCGTAGCGCCTTGTGTAGCCCTCGCGGCTGAACAGGACGAAATCGACCCGCCGCGCCTTTCCGGTCTGCGGATCGTGCGCGCGGCGGCCGTTGCGGTTGAGCAGGTAGGTCTCGGACTGGACTCTCTCACTGGGATATTTACTGGCCAGGATGCGCTGGGCCGCCGCCTCGCGGCGCAAACCGGCACACTTCTGCGGAATCGCCGCGCAAGGCTGCTCTACCGACCGCGCCACACGGCGAGTTGCGGCCCGAGAGGCATTCGTGTTGGCCTGCCGCACCGCTGCCTGCCGAATGCCCTGCCGCTGGGCCGATTGGGTGGCGGCGCGCGCCGCCGAGCGTCCGACGGCGCCAAGGATCTGCGCTGACGCCGGCGCCGGGGCAAGCGCTTCACATACGAGCAGCATCGCCGCTACCAGCCAAGTCAGCCGCATGTGACGCAGCAGGACCAGGTTGGCAAAACCAGCTTTGGTCTGTGCTGTCATTATGCCCCCCATGCGAAGTAAAGAAGAAATACGCCGGCGATTAACGCGACCGGTCTGCGGAACAAAAGGCCAAACACGCCCTTGATGCCGTCAGCCAGCAGATGCCCCTTGGCTTCGTCGACTGCCTGCTGGCCAAAAACCACCTTTACCAGCATCCAGCCAACCGCCAGCCAGAGGGCCAGCGTGATCGCGAAAGCGACCGGCATTACCAGCGCGTCGGGGAGCATCCCGAACATCCCGTCCATCAATGCACCGACGATCACGGTAACCACCGGTATGGCGGTGGCAGCCGTTACAAGCGCGCCGCCAGTGCGGCGCGCGCCAACCGTGATCGCCAAGCCGCCAGCCACCAGCATCAGCATGATGAGCGCCCCCATCAGCTCTTCGGGAATGAACATCAGCAGGGGGTTGGCGATGCGGGTCATAATGCGCTCCTGCATTTGCTGTGTTTTGGGAAATGGGCCGGGCCCACCTTGGGCCAGTTGGCATTGGATCCTTGCTTTGTGCAATGCGGCGCGACCGCCGCGCCCCGGGCAGTGCCGGGACGCGGGGTATGGTTCAGTAGCCGCCGCCTTCTCCGCCCATACGTGCCTCCTTTTGCTGTTGCCGGGCCACCGCGTGGCCGGTTCATGAATTGGTTAGCCTTCACCACAGGACGCGAGCAGTTCTGCAAATTTGCCGTTGACTTTTGGTTTGACTGAGGCCGCCGGGCTTTGCACTTGCTGCAGTCAATCCATGATCGTGCTGGACTTGTAACGATCTTGCGCCGGTCACTTGAGAGTTTAGCACTCGATCAAGGAGACCGACGAGATGAAGAAGCATAAAGAAGATCTCAAGCGCGAGGCGGTTCGCATTGCGTTGAGCAGCGGGCTCTCGCGGCGTCGGGTGGCGTCAGATTTGGGGTTGGCCTTTCAACGCTGGGCAAGTGGGTATGCGAGCATCGGCCCGCCGATCTTGCCAGGAATCTGGCGGCAAAGCTTATCGATGGCACCGTCGAGTTAGCCGGCATTCATGGTCATTCCTCCGTGCGCGCTTCCATCCATTTCGGACTGGCAGCCTCAAAAATGCGACGTTTAGCCCCAGCCGCGCCCTCGACAGGCATCAGGCCTGCTCCCAGTCGGCGGCGGCGCCTTTGTGCTTTGTGCCCCGAACTGTGATCCGATTGCCGGCAAAACGCTTGGCGGCGAAGCGCGACAAGGCGAGGCTGCGGGCGACCGGATCGCGCGAAGGTAATTGCCGCCGGGTAATAGTGAGCTTAAACCGTTTCATGCCTGTTTCTCGCGCTTGAGCCATGTTGTTTAGCGGGCAGTGTGCCTGTTGTGTTGGTTTCGTCCTGGGGTGTCTGTGCGGCAACCCGCCCGCGCCGAACCTTCCGGGAATGGTCCGGCGCGGACGTGGTTTACCAACCGTCCCCTCCGCTCATGCGCGCCTCCTTTGGCTGTTCCGTCGCCCCATTGGCTTCGGTTCGGTGGGTTTGCTACATTGCTGGACGTGCGTGTTCGGGTTCTACAAATTTGCCGGTTATTCCGGGGTGTAGGGCAGGCGCCCGATCTGGGTGAGGGTAGCGCCTGTGGCGCGGGCGTAGGCGTGCCAGAAGGCGCTG
>JANOKC010000122.1:0-1518 GCA_031419035.1 Novosphingobium sp.
GTCCCGGAACGCCGGGGGAGCGACAGCCACGCGCGTTTGCTTAACGACGGGCGGCACCACCGGAGGCGGAAATGCCCGTTTCTTGAAGAAGCGGCTTTTGAAATAGAAAATCTTGTCGCCGATGATTGGCGGGATACCGCCGCGCAAAAGGATCAGTCTGTTCGCTGGAAATTGCATCAGTTCCTGGGGCAGCATCAGTGCGCGGCGCTGTTCGGAGGTTGATTTTGAACGGTTGGCGAGCCAGCCGTTGATCGTGAGCGATCGGGTGACACTCTCCTGTCCGACATAGCCGATGCGTTCGGAAAGCTCGTTGGCGACGCGGAGTTCCTTGGGCGTGAACGCGACCTCAACCCCGCAGTTGGCGACGATTTCATCGGCGACATGCTCGCCGTAAACCCCGCGTAATTGCGAGCGGGACTGGATCACCGGGAGCAAGCGGATGCCGTAGCCCGCGACATAGGAAAAGGCGCTGGCGATCACAGATGCGCGGCCAAGCCGTGCAAATTCATCAAGGATGACCAGCACCGGCACCGGAGTAGTGTCGCCCGCCAATTCCCGCACATTCAGATCAATCAGTTGCTGAAACAGCAGATTGTAGAGCGGGGCTATGCGGTCGAGTTCATCGGGCGATACGCCGAGGTAGATCGAGATAGGACGTCTGCGCAGCTCGCGCAGATCAAAATCGCTGGTGGCTGTTGCCGCATCAACCAGCGGATTAAGCCAAAGGCCGAGGACGTTGGTGATGGTCTTCTTGATGTCGGCAAAGCTGTTGTCCGAGCCGCCGGCAAAGTCCGCCAGTGCCGTCCGGCAGGATACCGACAGATTCAGTGCCTGGTTGGCCAGTTCCTTCTTGAAGAAGCCACGGGCGTCGCCCTCGGTCAGATGGCGGTAGATCGCACCCATTGTCAGCGGCTCATCGCTGGTCTCAGCAAGCCAGGCACCGACCCCGGCGAACCCGGTGCGCGCGCCATTCGCCCAAAAGGCTTCGCCGCGTTCGGGCGCAATGAACAGCATCGTTGCGATCTTTTGCAGTTCGATGATTACATCTTCGGGGTCGCTGCGGTCGATATAGGCGAGCGGATTATAGCGCGCGGTTCGTCCCGCGCGATCGGTCGGGTTGAACAGGAAAACGTCCTGCCCGTAGTGCGCCCTGAATCCAGAGCTCGCATCGTAATTCTCGCGTTTGACGTCGAGAACGACGACCGAGCCTTGCCATGTCAGCAGGTTGGGAATGACGATGCCGGTGCCTTTGCCCGAACGCGTCGGCGCTTCGACAAGGACATGCTCGCTGCCGCCAAAGATCAGGAAGCGCCTTCCTTTGCGCCCGACGATGATACCCGAGGGCGAGCGGAAGCCATGCCGCTTGAGCTCGCGCTCGCTGGCAAAACGTGCGGCCCCGTGGAGAGGAGCGCCGCGCGCCCACAGGGCATAGATCAGGCCGGCCAAGAGCAGCCCGCCGCCGATCAATCCACCCGCCATCGCGCGGACAACTTGGCGGTCGCCGCGATAATACCAGAC
>JANOKC010000123.1:0-4179 GCA_031419035.1 Novosphingobium sp.
CTGCATCGGCTCAACCGCTGCTTCATAATAGACCGCTTGGGTCAGGCAGCGCAAAGCGGTGCCATATCCCCCGCCCGGCACTGAACTTATCAGTTCAAATCGCGCCGGATGATCCAGCGGCAGGCCCGACAGGGGAATCGCAGCATTGCGTTCCTGCGCAGCAAGGCCATCAATCACAATTTGCGATTTGTCATCCACTGACATGTCCGCGACAATGCCAATGTCGTCCAGCGCAATCCGCAAAGCTGGTTGGCTTACGTTGATGCCCCAGGAAATCCCACTCGCCCGCGAAGCCAGCAAAGCGGCGCCAATGATGGCCGCAAGTGCCAGTACCGTCACAAGCCGGATCGCATTCCGCCCAAATGGATTCGCCGTGCGCTTGCCCGCCTCACCAAGGTGGGAGAACTCGGGCATCTGGCCCAGATCAAGGATGGCGGCAGTTTGCATTGTCAGACCTTAACCCCACCGCCAGCAGAGGCGATGATTTCATCTCTTGGGCCGTCGGCGACAATGCGCCCATTGTCGAGGACGATAACCCTGTTGCAGATCGAAAAAAGGGCTGGTCTATGGGTCGAAATAACCAATGTCTGCTCAGGTGTCAGCGATTGGGACAGTCGTTCAACCAATAGTTTCTCGGTCTGGCTGTCCATCGCGCCGCTTGGCTCATCGAGAAACAACAGTTTCGACGGACTGACGAGCGCCCGGGCCAGTGTCAGGAACGAACGCTGCCCGCCCGACAATTGGCTACCCGCTTCACCGACAGCCCGGTCGAACCCGCCAGCATCCTTGGCCAGAAACTGCTCAGCACCCACTGCGCGCAGCGCATCAAGCAACTGATCGTCATCCACGACCCCAGCCCCCAGCGAGAGGTTGTCCTTGATCGTGCCGCTGAACAGGCTGGAATCCTGCCCGACAAATCGGAAAGCGTCGCGCAAATCCTGCGGGCGATACTGGCGGCTATCGATGCCTTCAACCAGCATCGAGCCACCTTCAGGCGCGTAGAGCCCGCACAGCACCCGGCCCAGCGTCGATTTTCCCGAAGCCACCTTGCCGATCAGCGCGATCCGGTCGCCCGGCTTGATTTCCAGATTGATGTCCGAAAGCGACTTCATCGATGCGCCGGGATACTGAAAATCCAACGCTTCCATCCGGATATGGGCTGTGCGGATGGTCGGCGTAAATGATGCGCTGCCAAGTTTGCGCTCGTCGCTTTCTTCCCACAACTTCTGGATCGATTCGAGCGTCTGGCGGGCTTGCTGACCGCGCGTCAGAATAAAGGCGAATTGCGCAACCGGCGCAAGTGAGCGCGATGACAGCATTACGATCGCAATAATCGCTCCCATCGTGATTTGCCCGGCGGCGAACATATAGTACCCGCCGACAATCAGCCCGATATTGGAGACCTGCTGGCAGGTCGAGGCGAGCGAGATTGCTGCCGTGCTGATATCCCGCAGGCGTTGTTGGGATTGGGCGCCAAGCTCAGCCAGGCGGCGCCAACGGCCCAGCATCACGCCTTCGCCCGATATGCTCTTCAGCGTTTCTATGCCTGCAATCGATTCGACCAGCAAAGTCTGCTGCAACCCATAGTCGGCCTGCGCTTCGCGGGCAGCCTGAACCACCTTGCGCTGCAATCTGAGCCCAAGCAGGCCCATGACCACTGCCGCAAGCAGCGGCACTAGCGCCAGCCAGCTCGCCAGATAGGCAATTATCAGGATAAACAGGAACAGGAACGCCATATCGACGATCAGCATGATCGTGGTCGATGCGAAGAATTCGCGGACGATAGCATACTCAGATATCTTGGCGACCAGATTGCCGGTGTGACCTTTGCGCTCAGCCAAAGGAGCGGAAAGAATCTTCGAATAGATCTTTTGCGAGAGCCGCAGATCAAGATCGCGCCCGATTTGATCGAGCACATTGGTGCGGGCCTGCCGCAGCGCATATTCAAGTCCGAAAGCAATCATGACCCCAAGCGCAAGCACCCACAAAGTCGATTGCGCCCGGTTCGGGATGACCCGATCATAGACATTCATCGAGAACAGCGGCAGCGCGAGAGCCAGCAGATTAATCAACAATGTCGCCAGCAGCACTGGCTTGAATTCGCGGCGCTGCTTGTGGATTTCACTCCAGAACCAATGGTTTCGCGCCTGGGTTTCCCATGGCTGGGCGCCATCGCGCAATGCTGTGGGATCGCCGAAAACCGTAGCCAGCCAGCCCGCAAAGTCCTGCTGAACTTCCGCTAGCGGTTCCCACTCGGCCTTACCGCTGAGCGGACGCCAAACCAACATATCGCTGTCACGCAGTTCGTGGATCACCACTACCCCGCCCTCAGCAAGCGCAACAATCGCAGGATAGGCCTGCCGTTCACGCGGCAGCTTGGGCTGGCGTTGCACATCACTATTCAGCCCGAGCAGCTCAAGCACTGGCTCGGCTTGATGCAAGGGCAGCCGCCCATCTCCCGACAGCGCGAAGGACGTCAACATGCCGGATGAGAACGCCACGCCGAAGCGCTCAGCCAGCTGCCCGATACACAAAACAAGCGGATCAGGCAGCTGCAGCGCAGGATTGGGCACGTCGGCCATTAGAATTTGCCCTGTCTTGTCGGCTTGCCGTTTCCCGGGACTGCTATGACCCCAGAACTATTTTGGCGGAGTGCGATATTCCAGTTCAGCGGGCTTGGGCGGTCCATAATTGAACCGTGCACGCTCAGCCTCACCGGCTCCTGCACCTGGCTCGACACTCAGACCAGTCAACAACCGATTGGTTGCTGCCAATGCCTGGTACCGCGAGAATATCTGCGAGAATCGCGCCGTTTCCAGCCGCACTTGCACATTATAACGCGTGTTCTGGGCATCAAGCACATCCAGCAATGACCGGCGTCCGACATTGAACTGGCTGCGATAGGACAGCAGCAAGTCGTCCGTCACCCGGCTCTGGGTTGCCAACTCGTTGGAGACCCGGGTTTGGGTCCGCAAAGAATTGTAAGCGGAACGGACATCTTCTTCGGCTTCGCGGACAACTTGATAGAGCTGGTAGCGCGCTTCACTCGCCCGGCGGACCATCTCTTGATACTTGGCCTTGTTGATCCCGCCGTCGAAGATGTTCCACCGCACGAACGCGCGGGCCTGAACATCCCGGGTCGTGCCCTTGAAACCATCAACATCCTCGCCAATTCGGCCAGTCACATCCACCCCGATCCGCGGGAACATATCGCCCTTGGCACTATCGGCCAGAGCGTGGGCGGCATCGACATCCGCTTCGGCTTCCTTGACGCGAGGATTGCTGACTCGCGCCAGTCCAACCGCTTCGTCCACCGAGATCGGCATGTTTTCTGCCAGTGTTGGCGGCAACATGACCTGATCCATATCAAGCCCCGTCAAGCGGCGAAGGGTGATCTTTGCCGTCTCCATGGCCTCTTCGGATTCAACCTGGCGAACCAGAGCTGCTTGCAGCCGCTCTTGCGCTTGCTGCTGGTCGGCGATCGAAATCGAACCTTGCTGCACGCCGGTGCCAAGATCATTCACCAGCGCCTGGTGAAAGCTTACGTTGTCCTGACTGGCAGCGACGACGCGCTGCTGAAGCAGCAGATCGAGATACTGGCGCGAAACCTGCAGCGCGATGAACTCTGATCGTTCAACCACCCGCAGCGATGCACCATCAACCCGTGCCGCTTGCCGCAGCAACTCACCACGGCGACGGCCAAAATCGGCGATTATAAACTCACCCTTGGCAAAGGCCTCAAGCGGATAGAGTTCCTGGTCCTCGATTCCCAGCGAACGCCGCGTCGTATTGTCGAGGTGGCGAACGCCCGCCGAGGCCTCAACATCAACGCGTGGCGCATAGAGGCCTTGCGCTTGCTTGCGCTCGAACTGAATTGCCTCCTTGTTGTATTGCGCCTGCGCAACCTGCGGATTGGAATCTACAGCCACCTTGACGGCTTCTTGCAGAGAGACCGGCGACGCCGATTGCGCCATTGCCGAGTGAGCGGAACCAGCGAGCAACATAGCGCAGCTGGTTATCAAGAACTTGCGATAAATCATGACTTTGGTCCCCAACCTACCTGTTCACGCTTACTTCGACGCGGCGATTGCTTGGATTGCGCTCGCCATCGACGGTCGGAACTTTCGGTTCCGCTTCGCCGCGACCAGACACATTCAATACCGAGCGCTCAACGCCCTT
>JANOKC010000124.1:0-1844 GCA_031419035.1 Novosphingobium sp.
CGGGGTGATGCGCGAGGTTTATCGTCCGCTGTTCCTCAACCGGGCACCCATCCTGTTCACCAGTCGGCGCAGCGCAGAGCTGATCAAATATGCCGCCAATGCCTTCCTTGCGACCAAGATCACCTTCATCAACGAGATGGCCGATCTGTGCGAAAAGGTTGGCGCGGATGTTCAGGATGTCAGTCGCGGGATCGGGCTTGATGGCCGGATCGGCGCGAAGTTCCTGCATGCTGGGCCCGGCTATGGTGGCAGCTGTTTCCCCAAGGATACGCTGGCGCTGCTCAAGACCGCCGAAGACTATGACAGTCCAGTCCGGATCGTCGAGGCGGTGGTCAAGGCCAATGAAACCCGCAAGCGCGCGATGGGCCGCAAGGTGATCGAGGCGCTGGGCGGGATGGATGAGGCGCGCGGCAAAAAAGTTGCCTTGCTCGGCCTGACCTTCAAACCCAATACCGATGATATGCGCGACGCCCCCAGCCTGGCGATCGCGCTGGCTTTGGCCGATGCGGGAGTGGAAGTCGTCGCTTATGACCCGGAGGGCATGGACCTTGCCGCGCCGCTGATGCCCGCCGTTCAGATGATGCCGTCGGCCTATGCTGCGGTTGAAGGGGCAGATGCCATTGCGCTGGTCACCGAATGGGATGCCTTCCGCGCGCTTGATCTGGCCAAGGTCAAACAACTGGCCAAGGCAGCGGTGCTGGTGGATTTGCGCAACGTCTATAACCCAGCCGAAGTGCGCGCCAAAGGCTTCACCTATTCGAGCATCGGCAGAGGCTAGAGCGTGATGTTTGCGCTTTCTGCATGCGACGCCGTCACTGCCATGCGTGCCGGGGAATTCACAGCGGAAAGCTATGCGCTGGCGTTGCTCGAACGCTGCGCCGCAGGGCAATATCTCAATGCGTTTATCATTTTTGAACCTGAAACAGTGCTCGAAGCGGCCCGCACCGCGGATAGGTATCGCACCTCGGGGGGGATGCTGGGGTTGCTTCACGGCCTGCCGATCCCGGTTAAGGACTGCATCAATACAGCCGATTACCCAACAACCGGCGGAACCAGCGCGCTACGGCATTTTCAACCCAAAACAGATGCCGCCGCAATCACGCTGCTCCGCGCCCAAGGCGCGATCCTGCTTGGCAAGACCAATCTGCATGAATTGTCGCTCGGCTGGACAAGTAACAATTTTGCCTTTGGAGCCGTTCGTAACCCCTATGACGCGGCCCGTATCGCGGGTGGCAGTTCAGGCGGCACAGCGGCGGCAGTTGCCGCGGGCATGGCACCGCTGGGGGTGGCCGCCGACACTTCAGGATCGATCCGGATCCCTGCAGCCCTGTGCGGAGCATTCGGATTTCGGCCAACAACGGGGCGCTATCCAACCCAAGGGGTCATCCCGATTGCCCCACTTTTCGATCAGATCGGGCCAATTGCCCGGTGCATGGCCGATCTGGCGTTGTTTGACGCAGTAATGACGGGCGATCACCGCGTGATCGAACCTGCTGCGCTTGCTGGTTTGCGAATCGGTGTGGACCGCGACTATTTTTTTGCGAACCTTGACCCGGAAGTCGCTCAATCAATCGAAGCCGTGATGTCACACTTGCAGGCCGCCGGGGTGGTGCTGGTGGACGTCAATTTGCCCGGTCTCGAAGCAGCAATCACGGCCACCACCAGCCCGATCTCGCGTCACGATGCCGGACCGGCACTGATCCAGTATCTGCGTGACCATCAGGTCCAGACCAGCCTTCAGGAAGTATCTGCACAAGTCCTAAGCCCCGATGTGATGCTCGCATTTGAAAGATTCATGCTGCCCGGCATGCCTCAGGTCGTTACGGAGGCTGACTATGAGGCGG
>JANOKC010000125.1:0-8207 GCA_031419035.1 Novosphingobium sp.
GGCGGGCTGACGTGGATGGGCATCGGTGCCTTCATCATGGCCAAAATGGTCAGCTTCGAGATCTGAGCGAGGAATAGTCAGAGCCATGCTTAACACCCCGCCCGGACCAACACTCCTAGGTATCGACGTCATTTGGGTCGGCACCTTGCTGGCTGCACTTGCCACACTTGCCGTGATGTTCGCGATCTATACCGCCGTCACCATTCGTGACCCGATGCAAAAGCGCGTCAAAGCGCTCAACGATCGGCGCGATCAACTCAAGGCTGGTATCGTCACCCAAACGGCGAAGAAGCGCGCCAGCCTTGTTCGAAAGAACGAGACCACTGACAAGATGCGCGACACATTGTCGTCGCTCAAGGTGCTTCAGGAAAGCCAGGTCAAAGCCGTTACCCAGAAGCTTGCGCAAGCCGGTATCCGGAAAAAGGAATATGCCGTTGCGGTCATTTTCGCGCGGATGGTCATGCCAATCGTGCTGGGTGGCATCGCAGCGCTAGTGATCTATGGCATAAATTACTTCCCCGAATGGGGCGGAATGAAGCGCCTCTTCGGATTCGCCGCCTTTGTTGGCCTGGGCTACAAGGGACCGGATATCTATATCCAGAACATCATCGGTAAGCGCACCAACGCGATCCGAAAAGGTCTGCCAGATGCTCTCGATCTGCTGGTGATCTGTGCTGAAGCGGGCCTTACCGTCGATGCCGCCTTCAACCGCGTCGCCAAGGAATTGGGCCGCGCTTATCCGGAGCTGGGAGACGAGTTCGCGCTTACCGCAATCGAACTCGCGTTCCTTTCAGAACGCCGTCAAGCGTTCGAAAACCTCGCCTATCGGGTCAATCTGGATGCGGTGAAGGGTGTGACCACTACCATGGTCCAGACAGAGCGTTACGGCACTCCGCTCGCCTCGGCTCTGCGCGTGCTTTCGGCAGAATTCCGCAATGAGCGCATGATGCGCGCCGAAGAAAAGGCCGCACGACTGCCTGCGATCATGACCATCCCGTTGATCATGTTCATTCTGCCGGTGCTGTTCGTCGTGATCCTTGGCCCGGCAGCCTGCTCGATCGCCGATGCCTTCTCTGACAAGCCCGGCGGCATCAAGTAACAGACGGCCGGATCGGGAGCCCCGATCCGGCCTTTGTATTTCAGGCTTTCACCACTTCCTGTTCGATCGCGCCAAAGACACTTCGGCCCTTGGCATCGCGGACTTCGATCCGAACAAGATCGCCAAAGCGCAGAAATTCCGTTTGCGGGGCGCCTGTCGCAATCGTCTCAACCATGCGTTGCTCGGCGATACAGGCATAGCCACGCCCGCCATCAGCAACTGGTCGGCCCGGCGACCCATCGGGATCGCGGTTGGAAACGGTGCCTGATCCGATGATCGAACCAGCGCCGATCCGCCGCGTCTTGGCCAGATGGGCGATGAGTGTGCCGAAATCGAAGGTACATTCCTCGCCTGCCTCGATCCGGCCGAACGGTTGGCCGTTAAGATCAATCTGCACTTGCTTGGTCAGTCTCCCGCCACTCCAAGCTGCGCCCAGCGTATCCGGTGTGACGAATACCGGCGAGAAATGCGTGGCCGGCTTGGATTGAATGAAGCCAAAGCCCTTGGCCAGTTCACCCGGGATCAGATTGCGCAGCGAGACATCATTGACCAAACCAACCAGCCGGATGTAGCCGAGCGCCGCCTCGGACGAAACGCCCTGCGGCACATCGCCGGTCACGACGCAGATCTCTGCTTCCATGTCACAGCCCCAAGCCTCGTCAGCCAGCGTTATCGGCTCGCGCCCGCTGCGCAGATCATCGCTGCCACCCTGATACATCAGCGGATCATGCCAAAAACTGCCGGGCAGCTCTGCGCCCCGCGCCTTGCGGACAAGTTCGACGTGGTTGACGTAAGCTGAGCCATCGGCCCACTGAAAAGCGCGTGGCAACGGCGCGGCAGCCTCGCGTTCATGGAAGCGCTTTTGCGGGATAGCGCCATGCTCAAGCTCGGTCGACAGAGCTTGCAGAGCCGGCGCAAGGCGATCCCAATCATCGAGCGCGCCCTGCAATGTTGCCGCGATGTGATCGGCATTGGCATACCAGGCCAGATCGGTTGAAACCACGATCAGCCGGCCATCGCGGCCTTGCGGAAGGGAAGCCAGTTTCATGCGCTTGTTCCTTTGCCTGCCAGTTTTGCTGAATGATCGATCCGTGTTTCTTCCAGCACGCGAACCTGATCAGATATACGGCCGAGCAGTGACTTGAATTGGCCACGCTCTGCGGGAGTTAGCCTGTCCAACAATCGGCGCTCCATTTCCAGCGCAAGCGGCATGATCTCAGCATGCATCGCCTTGCCCTCAACAGTCAATTCCAGGTGATGTGATCGGCCATCGCTGGCATTGGGGCTGCGCGCCGCCAGACCGCGTTCTTCCAAAATTTTGCAAGCACGATTGACCGCCACCTTATCCATTCGCGTTGCGCCAGCAAGCTCACGCTGGGTCTTCTCTCCGGCATCGCCCAATACCGCCATGACCCGCCATTCAGGGATTTTCAGGTCAAAGCGTGCACGATATTCCTCGGCGATGCTGTCACTCACCGCGTTTGAGGTGACAGACAGCAGATAAGGAAGAAAATCGGCAAGTCGGGTCGACGTCAAAGCCATTTGGTATCTGGTTCCTGTTGCAACCAGATTGCTAGGGCGGTGACGGGCCTAGTGCAATGGCTTATACGCGGGTCTTATGCGGGTTTGACCGCTTCGGGCGCGGCGGCGGCGATGGCGGGTATCGCCCGCAGCTGCTCGTCCATACGAACCAGCCGGGGAAAGGCATCAAGCGAGAGACCAAACCGCCGCGCACTGTAGAACTGCGGGACCAAGCAGACATCGGCTAGATTAGGCAGATCACCGCCAAACAAGCCGTGCGCCGGTGCCTGCACCTCCAGTGCGATCAGCCCTTCGCTCATCCAGCGGTGCATCCAGGCCTGCAATGCCGCCTCATCGAAGCCTCCCTCATTGCGCAGGTATTTGGCTACGCGAAGGTTGTGCAGCGGGTGAATCTCTGCCGCGATGATTAGCGCCTGGGCCAGTGTGCGTGCCCGCAATGCCGGATCGGACGATACCATCGGCGGCCTCTTCACCTTGGCGTCAAGGTAATCAATGATCGCCAACGACTGGGTGAGCCGGTGACCGTCAATATCGAGCGCTGGCACGAGGCCCTGCGGATAGTCCGCAAGATATTCGGCGCTGCGCTGCTCACCCATGGTCAGATCGACCGGCACCGAACGATAGGCGATGTCCTTCAGGTTTAGCACAATCCGCACCCGATAGGCGGCGGACGAGCGCCAGTAATCGTGCAGCACCACCTCGCTCATCGCAGCACCCTGCCCGCCACTGCATCAAGCCGCAAGGCCAGAGCCGGATCGCGCGCATCAGGGGCGGTCATGATCGCTCCATCCAGCGCGCGGTCGATCGGGCTGGCGCTGCGCTTTGCCGGAAGCTGCGCGGCAAGCTTGCAGACCATATCGCGGGCGATCTTTGCGTTGCCCTCCATGACTGCCAGAACCTGCGCTGCGTCCACTCCGGCCTCAGCCTCGCGCCAGCTGTCATAGTCTGTCACCATACCGATCAAAGCATAGGGCAGCTCTGCTTCCCGGGCGAGGCGCGCCTCAGGCATTGCGGTCATGCCGATCACATCACCACCCCAGCTGCGAACCAACCGGCTTTCCGCGCGGGTTGAGAATTGCGGGCCATTAATTGCCACATAGGTGCCGCTGTCATGGACCGTCGCCCTGCATTCCTGAGCCGCACCAACGGCCAAAGCGGAAAGCCTCCCGCAGGTGGGGTCAGCCAGACTGACATGCGCAACCAGCCCGGATCCGAAAAAGCTCGTCTCGCGGCCTGAAGTCCGATCAATGAACTGATTCACCGCCACAAAATGCCCCGGCGCCATGGCTTCGCGCAGCGAGCCGATCGCCGAGAGCGCCAGTAGATCGGTCACTCCGCAGCGCTTCAGTACATCGATGTTTGCGCGGTAATTGACGGCCGACGGCGGCAGGCTGTGCCCTGCACCGTGGCGGGCAAGAAAGGTGAATTTCACCCCGCCCAGAGTGCCGATGGTGACCGGGCCAGAGGCTTCGCCAAACGGGCTGTTGACCGCGATTCCCTGGGCGTCTTCAAGCTCAAGGCCTGCGGCAAGCCCTGAGCCACCGATAACGCCGATGTGCCAAGCTCCGCTCATTTCGGAGCGAGGATTCCCGCCATCACAAAATCGGTGCAATGGGCGCGGTAGCGGTCGCGCAGTTCTTCGGTCAGCGTATCCCGGTCAAAGCAGTGCCGCAGCACCAGTCGCGCTGAAAAGAACCGGTCTGCCGCGCCGGTTACGGTGAAGTAGAACAGCTGCGGATCGACATCGCGGAATACGCCTTGTTTAACCCCATCGCGGATCAGCCGGTCATAGGCGCGGTGCAGCGGGGTGAGGTAGGAATCAGCGATCCGCTGCGACTCTGCATCATCGCTTTCGCGGACCAGCCGCATCAGCAAGCGGTTGAGGTAAGGTGTCTTATAATAGGTATCGACCACCGCCGGAATATGGCGTCTAAGCCGCGATTCGGGGTCTAGATCCTTAGCCAACAGGGCATCGACCGAATGGACAATATCCTGCATGTCGCGATCGAGCAGCGCCTTCATCAGGCCGGCCTTGTTGCCGAAATAATACTTCACCAGCGCTGAATTTAATCCCGAACGCAAGCTTAGTTCCGAGAGCGAAATATCAACAATGTCGCCCTCGCGCATAATCGTTGATGCCGTTTCCAGCAGCAGCTCCCGCGCGCCGGGCGGGGCGTCGGGTTGCGAGGCGGGCAGCGTATCACTCATTCGAACAGCGGCTCCTCCCACCACGGATAGAAGTCGGGCATATCGGTTGAGACCTTCGCCGGGAAGACAGGCGGGCGTTTCTCAAGGAAACTTTGCACACCTTCCTTCGCGTCGGCTCCCTTGGACAGGCGATAGATCGCCCGGCTATCGATCCGGTGGGCCATCATCGGGTGCTCTGTGGCCGAGAGCCGCCACAACATCGCCCGGGTCATTGCGACCGACACGGCGGAAGTATTCTCAGCGATTTCGCGAGCCAAGGTGCGTGCCGCTTCGATCAGCTCGCCTTGCGGGTGAACCGAGCAGACCAGCCCGCCAGCCTGGGCCTCAGCGGCATCGAAAATCCGCCCGGTCATGCACCATTCCATCGCTTGGCTGACGCCCACCAGCCGCGGCAGGAACCAGCTGGAGCACGCCTCAGGCACGATCCCGCGCCGGGCAAACACAAAGCCATAGCGGGCAGTGTCCGAGGCGAGGCGCATATCCATCGCCAGCTGCATGGTTGCGCCAACGCCCACTGCCACGCCATTGCACGCGGACAGCAACGGCTTGGTGGACTTGAACAGCCGCAGCGTCAGCAGCCCCCCGCCATCGAGCACGCGCTCGTCAGACAAGTCATCCACCACCTCGTTGCTCGAGAATGGAGTCCGGCCATCGTCAGGCGTCAGATCGGCCCCGGCACAAAATGCCCGTGTCCCAGCGCCAGTGAAGATCACCGCGCGGACCCCATCATCGCCGTCAGCCCGGTCCATCGCATCGGCGATTTCGCCGGCCATGGTGCGGGTATAGGCATTGAGCTTTTCAGGACGGTTGAGCGTGATCGTCGCGATCTTCTCGCTCACCTCATAGCTGATCTGCGAATAGCCCAATGCCCTTACTCCTGATTATCGCGGGGCCATGCGGATTGCGCCATCAAGCCGCACATCCTCGCCGTTGAAATAGCCGCATTCGATCATGGTCATCGCCAGCTGGGCATATTCGGCGGGCTGACCCAGCCGCTTGGGGAACGGCACCGACGCACCCAGCGCATCGCGCACTGGCTGGGGCGCTCCGGCCAACAGTGGTGTATCGAAAATGCCCGGCAGGATCGTGTTGACGCGGATCGCTTCGCTGGCCAGATCGCGGGCAATCGGCAAGGTCATGCCCACAACACCGCCCTTTGAAGCAGAATACGCTGCCTGACCGATCTGGCCATCTTCGGCAGCGACCGAGGCAGTGTTGACGATAGCACCGCGATCACCGTCTTCCTGCGGGTCGAGCGTCATCATGCCCGCAGCCGATTTGGCGATGCAGCGGAAGGTGCCAACCAGATTAATCTGGATCAGCCAGTCAAATGCAGCGAGCGGGAAATGTTTGATCGAGCCATCTTCCTTGGAACGGCTGGCGGTCTTCACCGCATTGCCCGTGCCTGCACAATTGACCAGAATTCGTTCCTGACCGTTGGCGGCGCGGGCCTTGGCAAATCCGGCATCGACGCTTTCATCAGACGTCACATTCACCTCGCAGAAGATCCCGCCGATCTCGGCAGCCAGCGCCAGGCCTTTCTCTTCCTGAAGGTCAAAAATCGCGACCTTGACGCCCTTGGCGGCCAGCGCGCGGGCGGTGGCAGCACCAAGGCCGGAAGCGCCGCCGGTAACAACAGCGGCAACGGAATTATCGAGTTTCATTGGTATTCTCCTCTTAGCCCATCCCCTTCAGGGGAGGGGTTGGGGCGGGGGCTGTCCACCTGATCGAACCTTTGTGCCGGAGGACAACCCCCACCCCCGGCCCCACCCCTGAAGAGGAGGGGAGTTATTTCAGCACATTTCAACGATGGTTACATTGGCAACGCCGCCGCCTTCGCACATCGTCTGCAACCCGTATTTCAGCCCCCGCGCCTTCAGGCCGTGGAGCAGCGTCGCCATCAGCTTGGTCCCCGAGGCACCCAGCGGATGGCCCAGCGCAATCGCCCCGCCATTGACGTTGAGCTTCGCAGGATCAGCGCCAGTATGCTTCAGCCAGGCCATCGGCACCGAGGCGAAAGCCTCGTTCACCTCGTAAAGATCGATGTCGCCGATTGTCATTCCGGCGCGTTCCAGCGCGCGGTCGGTGGCGAACAGCGGCTCTTCCAGCATGATCACCGGATCGCCTGCGGTAACGGTCAGATTGTGGATCCGCGCCAGCGGCGAGAGGTTGTAACGCTTTAGCGCTGCCTCGGACACGACCAGCGCCGCGCTCGATCCGTCACAGATCTGGCTGGACGAGGCAGCAGTTAGCGTGCCCCCTTCCTGCAACAATTTGACCCCAGCGATGCTTCCCAGCGTCGCATCAAACCGGATGCCTTCATCAATATTGTGCCACGCCATGCCGTCTGCCGTTTCGATCTCGATTGCGACGATCTCATCGGCAAATGCCTTGGCATTGGTGGCAGCAATCGCCTTTTGGTGGCTGGAAAATGCAAACCGGTCCAGATCGTCCTTGGTGAAGCCGTGCTTCTTGACGATCATTTCCGCGCCCATGAACTGCGACCACATGATGCCGGGATATTTGGCCTCCAGCCCCGGCGACTTATAGTTGCCCAGCCCTTCCTTCATGTGGAACATCGCGGTGGAGCCCATCGGAACGCGGGTCATGCTTTCGATCCCCGCTGCGATCACCACATCCTGCGTGCCGCTCATCACCGCCTGCGCCGCAAACTGTATCGCTTGCTGCGATGATCCGCACTGGCGATCAATCGTCACTGCCGGGGTCGATTGCGGCAGCAGCTTGCTGGCCAGCACCGCATTGCGGCCAACCTGCCCGGCCTGCTGCCCGCCCTGGCTAACGCAGCCCATGATGACATCCTCGACGGCCGCCGGATCAAGCCCGGTCCGACCGACAATCGCATCCAGACTGGCCGCAGCCAGATCAACCGGGTGAACCCCGGCCAGACGCCCGCCGCGCCGCCCGCCGGCGGTGCGCACTGCATCGACAATATAGGCAGTTGCCATGGCGTGATTCTCTCCGTTGCAGGTGATTTAATCGCTCGATTAAGCCCAGACCCGTAACCCGTCAAGCAACGCGGTCGGTTACGTTAGTTGCGTCTGAGTGCCGCCCGACTCAGGTTTTATGTCGGCAACTGTTGCATTGAGACAACAGGTTACTGGCAGATGAACCAAAATGCATCAAACGGGTTGAACATCCCGCCAACTTCGTCAACGTCGGCCCATCAAGTAGTCTGGACAGTTTGCGGGTTCGGGCTACGGTGCGGTTACCAGCGGTGGGCATTCTTTGGTTCATATCGGTTAACACGCTGAAAACAAGGGACTGAATTCATGAACGTTAACCTCCGGAAGGCTGCCCTACGCAGCGCTACGTGCCTATCCATCTTCGCTTTCGCCGG
>JANOKC010000126.1:0-7781 GCA_031419035.1 Novosphingobium sp.
ATCGAACTGCGGGATAAGGCCAACAAGGGCCTGATCCCCGGTGTGACCAAGTCGAGCTGGTAAGGATACTGCGATGGCAATGACCGATCCCCTGGGTGATATGCTCACCCGCATCCGTAACGGCCAGCGTGCGAAGAAGGACTCCGTCCTTTCGCCCGCTTCCACCCTGCGTGCCCGCGTTCTTGAGGTGCTGCATCGTGAGGGCTATATCCGTGGCTTCAGCGAGGATGCCTCTGGCCTCCACCCGCAATTGCGGATTGAACTGAAGTATTTCGAGGGCGAACCTGCAATCAAGCATGTTGCCCGTGTCTCCAAGCCGGGTCGGCGGGTCTATTCGGGCAGCAAAGAGCTTCCCATTACCCGCAATGGCCTTGGTATCACCATCGTCTCGACGCCTCGTGGTGTGCTTTCGGATGCCGAAGCGCGCGCCCAGAACGTCGGTGGCGAAGTGCTTGCGGAGGTGTTCTGATGAGCCGCATTGGTAAACGTCCGGTTGCTATCCCGAGCGGCGTAACAGCCGACATCGCTGGTAGCACCCTCACCGTGAAGGGCCCCAAGGGCACTCTCACGCTGAATATGCGCGAGGAAATCAGCTATGTTGTCGGAGACGACAGCATACTGGTGAAGCCAGCTAATGACAGCAAGCAGGCGCGGGCCTTTTGGGGTATGCAGCGCACGCTGGTGGAAAACCTCGTCACCGGTGTGACACAAGGCTACACCAAGGTTCTGGAAATCACTGGCGTTGGTTATCGTGCCAATATCCAGGGCAAGAACCTTAAGCTTCAGCTTGGTTATAGCCATGATGTCGATTTTGCGGTGCCCGAAGGTATCGATGTCAAGACCCCGGATAACACCACGGTCGAGATCAGCGGAATCGACAAGCAGATGGTCGGCCAAGTTGCCGCCGAAATCCGCCGTTGGCGCAAGCCCGAACCTTACAAGGGCAAGGGCATCAAGTACCGCGGCGAGTACATCTTCCGCAAGGAAGGGAAGAAGAAGTAATGGCCAAGCTTTCGCTTTTTGCCCGCCGCCGTCGGCGGGTTCGCACTACGCTTAAATCGCGCGCCTTCGGTCGTCCCCGGCTTTCGGTGCATCGTTCAGGTCGGCATATCTACGCCCAGATCATAGACGATGCTGATGGCCGCACCTTGGCTTCAGCTTCGACGCTGACGAAGGGTAGCAAAGGCCCCGGCGCTACGGTTGAGGCTGCTGCCAATGTTGGCAAGCTGCTCGCTGATGCCGCCAAGAAGGCCGGCGTGACCACCGTTGTCTTCGATCGCGGTGGTTTCCTGTTCCATGGCCGCGTCAAGGCGCTGGCTGACGCTGCGCGTGAAGGCGGGCTGGAGTTCTGATGATGGCTGATGAAATGAACACCGCACCCGAAGCCGTCGTGACCGACGTTCCTGCGACTGATGCCCCTGCGGGCGATCAGCGTGAAGCACGTGGTCCTCGTGGCCCTGGCCGCGGACGCGGCGGTAATGATCGCGGCGGCGGTGATCGCGGTGGCCGCGGCGGACGCCGGGATGATCGCGGACGCGGTGGCAGCGATGATGGCGGAGAAGAGCTGATTGAGAAGCTGGTCCACATCAATCGCGTTTCCAAAACCGTCAAGGGCGGCAAGCGCTTCGGTTTTGCTGCATTGGTTGTGGTAGGTGATGGCAAGGGCCGCGTCGGCTTTGGGCATGGCAAGGCGCGCGAAGTACCTGAGGCGATTACCAAAGCGACTGCTTCTGCAAAGAAGAAGATGGTTCGCGTTCCGCTCAAGGAAGGCCGTACACTGCACCATGATGGCAAGGGCCGTTTCGGGGCTGGCAAGGTTAACCTTCGCTCGGCGCCTGCCGGTACCGGCATCATCGCTGGTGGCCCGATGCGTGCCGTGTTTGAAAGCCTTGGTGTTGCCGATGTTGTGACCAAGTCGGTTGGCTCGTCTAACCCCTACAACATGATCCGTGCCACGTTCGATGCGTTGACTGAGCAGACTTCGCCGAAGTCGGTAGCTCAGCGCAGAGGCAAGAAGGTGGCTGACTTGCTGGGTCGCGGCGGGGCCAATGTTGCGGAAGCGGAAGCTGCCGCCGAAGCTATTACGGAGTAGATTTGATGGCAAAAATCAAGATCAAGCAGATCGGCTCGCCGATCCGTCGGCCCGAAAGCCAGAAGAAAATCCTCATCGGGTTGGGCCTTGGCAAGATGAATCGGGTTGTCGAGCGCGAGGATACTGCAGAAGTCCGCGGTGCGATCGCCAAACTGCCGCATATGGTTGTAGTCATCGACTGACGCGGGTCGCGTCGCCTGATTGTGAACAGGAGGCCTCGGCAATTGCCGAGGCTTTTTGTTGTCTGGGGACCAGACAGCGATTTAGCATTGGGTTGCCGGCTTGGCCCTTGTTGCAAAGGAAATTAACCATCTTGGACTAGGACTTTGCCAGGGTTTCTAGAGGATGGACGATGGGCGGTTTGCGCGTATTGCTGGCGATGGCTGTCCTGTTTGGGCACACTGGCGGCATTGCCGGACCCACGGCCCCGTACCTTATCACCGGCGGGCCTTTGGCGGTGCAGGCGTTCTTCATCATTTCGGGTTTTTACATGGGATTGGTGCTCAACGAGCGCTATGATCGGCCGGGGCTGAACCTTGCGTTCTACAAGAACCGGGCCATTCGGATCTTTGCGATCTATTGGTTTTTCCTGGCAGTGTACCTCACGGTCTTTGTCGTTGCCCAGCTTTCGAGCGGCAGCTCACCGCTTACGCCGTTTCTGACAGACACGGTTTCGATGCCTGAAAAGATTGTCCTGGGCTTGATCAATGTCACGATCATTGGTCAGGATCTGGCGCTTCATCTTGAAGTTGTTTCAGGGCATCTGGCATGGAGCAGCAATCCCTTTAAACAGGCTGGCACCGAAGTATTTCGCTTCATGCTGATCCCGATGGCATGGTCGCTTGCGCTTGAGATCTATTTCTATGCAATTGCTCCCTTTATTGCCCGCCGCCCGGTCGGGCAGATAGCGGCGCTGTTTGGGTTGTCGCTCGCAGCGCGGATCATTGTTGCCTGGTATGGAGTTGTTGCTGACCCGTTTAGCTATCGCTTCTTCCCGTTTGAGCTTGCGCTGTTTCTTGCTGGTGTGCTTGCCTACAAAGGGTGGGCGGCCAACCGGGAAATGTGGGACAGACCGGGCGCAGGACAGCGGCTGTTGGCCTTGAGTGTGCCAGTGGTCTTGCTTGGATACCCATGGTTGTTGGGAGGCTGGTCTGATAATCACTTCTTTAGTCCGCCGCGTATCTTTGCGCTTGCGCTGGTGGCGGTTGGATTGCCTGCGATCCACGGTTGGACCCGGAGTTCCCGGCTTGACCGCTCAATCGGTGAGCTTTCCTATCCGCTCTATCTGGTTCATTTGCTGGTGATGGGGCTGCTGAGCGGGGTGGCATTGCTGAAGCACGACACCACGCTGAGGACAATTGCGGTCGGCGTTGTCAGTTTGGCGTTGGCCTGGGCGGTGGCACATACCATCGATCAGCGGATTGAAGCCTGGCGCCGCAGAATTGCTGCAAGGGCCGGGGCAGATTTATAAATCAGGCTGAAAATCATACTCTTCTGCGCCGACGCGCCACAATGGCGAAAAGTATGGTGACATCTTCGCTCGCTTCGCCTAATGGCCCGCCCTTCCTATCAAGCGCGTCTTAAAGCGAAAGCGAGTGCACACTATGAAACTTAATGATCTCCGGGATAATGCCGGTGCCCGTAAGGGCCGGATGCGGGTAGGCCGGGGTATCGGCTCGGGCAAGGGTAAGACCGCAGGGCGCGGCCAGAAGGGCGCCAAGGCTCGTTCGGGCGTTTCCGTGAACGGCTTTGAAGGTGGCCAGATGCCGCTGCACATGCGGATCCCAAAGCGCGGCTTCAACAATATCTTCGCCAAGGATTTTGCTGAGGTAAACTTGGGCATGATCCAGAAGGCGATCGACAATGGCAAACTCGATGGCAAGGCCGTGATTGATCACGCTGCACTTCAGGCTGCTGGTTTGGCGCGCGGCGGCAAGGACGGAGTTCGTCTACTCGCCAAAGGTGAAATCACAGCCAAGCTCAAGTTTGCGGTTACCGGTGTTTCCAAGGGAGCATTGGCGGCGGTCGAGAAGGCCGGTGGTTCGGTTGAACTTCCTGCAGCTCAGCCAAGCGAACACGAAAAGAAAACCGCTCGCCGCGAAGTCAACAAGGCAACCAAGGCCAGCATGACCAAGAAGTAAGACAATCCGGTCCCCGCAAGGCTCTTGCGGGGACCGATGGTTTTGGGGGGTTCGACATCGCTCAATCGTCCCTATATGGGGCTGAGAGACGATCCGTTGCGGGTCCACAGCAAGGCACAAAGTCCCGATGGCATCACGCGCCGATAATATTGCGAGCAATTTAAGCCTCGCCAATTTCTCCAAAGCGACTGAGCTCAAGAGCAGGATCTGGTTCACGATCGGTGCCTTGGTGGTATTCCGCTTCCTCAGCTTTGTGCCTCTCCCAGGGGTCAATCCGTTGATCCTGAAGGAGCTATACCAGCAGACACGGGGCGGTATCCTCGACATTTTCAACACGTTTTCGGGCGGCAGCCTTGAGCGGATGAGCCTGATTGCGCTTGGCGTGATGCCATACATCACAGCTTCGATCGTCGTGCAGCTTGCGTCTGCGCTCCATCCTTCGCTGACCGCCTTGAAGAAGGAAGGTGAAAGCGGACGCAAAAAGCTTAACCAATACACGCGCTATGGTGCGGTTTTTCTGACTGCTATCCAGGGCTGGTTCATTGCCTCGGGCCTTGAAGCCTATGGCGCCTCAAGTGGCCTTCAGGCGGTCATCAATCCGGGAATGATGTTCCGGGTCGGTGTGGTGATCAGTTTGATCGGGGGAACGATGTTCCTGCTGTGGCTGGGTGAGCAGATCACTAGCCGCGGGATTGGTAACGGGATTTCGCTGATCATCATGGCGGGCATAGTCGCGCAGATGCCGGTGTTTATCGCCAATCTGTTTGAAGGTGGCCGCTCGGGATCTATCAGCGCTTTCACGATCATCGGTTTGATGGTGCTGCTGGTAGTGCTGATTTTGGTCATCTGTTTTATGGAACGAGCGACGCGGCGCTTGCTGATCCAATATCCCAAGCGCGCCAGCCAACACGGCATGATGCAAGCCGATCGCAGCCATCTGCCACTCAAGATAAACACCGCTGGCGTGATTCCGCCGATTTTTGCCAGCTCGTTGTTGTTGCTGCCGCTGACGATCACCCAGTTCGCGGGCAATTCGATCTCGCAAGATACGGCGATGGGCAGCTTTATTGTCTCGCTCAACCAGTATCTGGCGCATGGCAAGCCGCTCTACATGCTGCTCTACGCGGCGGGGATCATCTTCTTCTGCTTCTTCTACACTGCAGTTGTGTTCAATCCGGAAGAGACCTCGGAGAACCTCAAGAAGAATGGCGGCTTCATTCCTGGCATCCGCCCAGGCAAGAGCACCGCAACCTATCTTGATTATGTTTTGACCAGGATCACTGTGATCGGCGCGATTTACATAACGATCGTCTGTGTGGTTCCCGAGTATCTGCTCGCGCAGACGGGCATGAACATGATGTTCCTGGGTGGCACCTCGTTGCTGATCGTTGTCAATGTGACGGTTGATACGATAACCCAGATCCAGTCACACCTGCTGGCCCACCAATATGGTGATCTGATCAAGAAGGCCAAGCTGAAGGGTCGTCTGCGCTAAGCGGGCAAACCATGTAGCGGCATTCAGGGGAGCGCATCTTGAATATCATCCTGTTGGGACCGCCGGGTGCGGGCAAGGGTACTCAGGCACAGCGTCTGGTTGAACAGCACGGAATGCGGCAGCTTTCGACAGGCGACATGCTTCGCAGCGCAGTCAAGGCTGGCTCGCCGGTTGGTCTGCAGGCCAAAGCGGTGATGGAAGCCGGCGAGCTGGTCTCAGACGAGATCGTCTCGACACTGATCGGTGATGAGCTTGACGCGATGGGTTCTGGCGTTGGCGCGATTTTTGACGGCTATCCTCGCACCGCCGCACAGGCTGCGTCCCTTGACGCAATTCTGGATTCTCGTGGACGCACCCTCGATCATGTAATCGAGCTTGAAGTTGACGAGGACGCGCTGGTTGAGAGGATCACTGGTCGCTACACCTGCGCCAACTGCGGCACCGGCTATCACGACAAGTTTGCGCTGCCTCGTGAGTCTGGCACGTGCGACAAATGCGGCAGCACCGAGTTCAAGCGCCGCCCGGACGACAATGAAGAAACTGTTCGTACTCGGATGGCCGAATACCGGGGCAAGACCGCGCCGATCCTGCCTATCTATGACGCGCGCGGGATTGTGACGCGGGTCAATGGGATGGCCGAAATGGACGCGGTTAGTGCCGCTATCGAAAAAATTATCGCAGGCTGACAAACGCGCAATTGCAGTGCTATGCTCGCTCCGTAAAGCGGGGAAGGGCGGCTGATGCGGACTGCACTAATAATGGCGGCGGCACTTTTCGCCACACCACTTCATGCCGAGGTCGCTGACAAGTCTGACGCTGGTTTTGTCGTGCGCGGCGAAGTAGCCATTGCTAAAACTCCGCTAGAGGTTTGGGCTGCGCTTATCGCGCCGGCACGGTGGTGGAACAAGTCACATAGCTGGTCCGGCGATGCCGCTAATCTCTATATGGATGCGCAGGCGACCGGCTGCTTCTGTGAATTGCTGCCACGGGCCAAGGATTCTCCAGAAAGCACCCGTCGCGGCAGCGTTGAGCATATGCACATCCTCTTTGCTGATCCTGGCAAGCTGTTGCGGATGTCTGGAGCACTGGGGCCTTTGCAGGGTGAAGCGGCGCATGGCACGCTGTCAGTGTCGCTCAAGCCCGATGGCCAGGCCGATGGTTCCGGTAGCAAGCTCAAATGGGAGTATGTGGTGGGCGGTTACATGCGTTTGCCCGCCGATCAGATTGCGCCTGCGGTTGATGGTATGATTACTGAGCAGTTCACCCGACTGGCTGCCTTGCTCGATTCGCCGGCTGAGATGCCTTCGCAGGCTACCGGCAAACCTTGACCTGACAGGCTAGATGACAGCATCGTAAGAAGCTCGCCGAGTTGGTTTGGACGCGGTGTTACGCATAGCAACTGCGGGGCGTTGACACAAAAAGCGAATCGCCCTAAGCGCGCGCTTCACGCGACAAATGCGGGTAAGTCCGGCAGGCGGCAGCATCAAGCGCGCCAACCGGGCTTTTTGCCGTTTCGGGCCCTGTATTGGTCGTATTGACAGCGTTGAGATGGAAGCCAGGCCCTTCGGGATGTCTAGGTCTTCTGTGGAGCATGGAGAATTAAGTGGCTCGTATTGCCGGGGTAAACCTCCCCACCAACAAGCGCGTGATTATCGCCTTGACCTATATCCATGGAATTGGCCGGACCAAGGCTGTGGAAATCGCCGATAAGCTGAGCATTGATCACAGCCGCCGGATCCAGGATCTTTCCGATCAGGAAGTTCTGCACATCCGTGAAACGATTGACGCCGATCACACCGTTGAAGGCGATCTTCGTCGCAACACTGCGATGAACATCAAGCGCCTGATGGATCTGGCCTGCTATCGCGGCCTGCGTCATCGCAAGGGCCTGCCCGTTCGCGGTCAGCGGACTCACACCAACGCCCGTACCCGCAAGGGTAAGTCCAAGGCGATCGCCGGCAAGAAGAAGTAAGCGTCTGTCCCAAGGCTGTTAAATGCCGACAGACTGCTCTCCCTTCCCGATATACGACAGGATATAGACAATGGCACGCGA
>JANOKC010000127.1:0-14849 GCA_031419035.1 Novosphingobium sp.
GGCCTTCAGCCTGACCGATGGCGCGGGCGGCGCGTTGAGCGGGGCGTTTGCGGGCGCGCGCGATGCTAGTGTCACCGATCCTGCGATCACCGTGCCGACCATTGCCGGGCTGACCAGCCAGACCAATCTGTTCGTCAAGCATGGCGCGGAAACCCAGACGCCCGAAAGCATCAGCAGCATCGCCTATAATCCGGCGACGCAGGCCTATCTCGTCACCCTGCCAAACATTACCGCGCTGGCGACGGGCACGGCAAGCTTCTCCGCTGCATCACGTGATGCCGCACAGACAGTCGCCGGGTTCGATCGGCATACGGTGATTTTCCCGTCCGGGCAGATTACCCATGCGCTGCTGCTCAAACCCGATAACGCCAAGGTCCAGCTGAGCTATCTTTCGCTGGGTTCCTTCGCGATCGAACGGGGCAGCTACGCGGGCGATTGGTACCGCTATTTCACCGCCCATGGCATCGCCACACCGGCGATCCCCAGTTCGGGCAGCGCCAGCTATCAGGGGGTGGCACTAGCCTATGCCAAGGTCACACAGCGGATCAGTGACTTCCTGGGCTATACCGACACCTATGACGTCACCGGCAATGCCAGCTTCCAGGTCAATTTCTCAACCCAGACCTTTACCTCCAGCCTGACTTCGCTGGTTGGCCAGCGCAGCGCTGTATACGCGTTCAGTGACCCCGCAGGCGCGACCTACAACTTCAACCCGCTGTCCTATACCGGCGACATTATCGGTGGCAGGCTCGAAGCGGGCGGCAATTCAAGCCACTTCTTCTTCGGCAACTTCTTTGGGCCGAACGCGGCGGAGCTGGGCGGCAATTTCTTCGATCGCGTCGGCACGCCAAATGTCGATCCGGTGGCGATCGAGATGTCGGGCGTTGCCGGAGCCAAGAAAGGTCCCTGACAGGGCAGGGCAGTGTTCATCCCCCCGGCCGGCAGAGCTTTCCTTCATATTGGTAGCGGTGCTGAACATATTCCCGGCCGTTCCAGCGCTGCACCGCAAAGCAAAAGCCGGGGCCGCCCACTTCCAGGTCGGGCCAGCCGGTGGTAGCGCGGCGAGAGAGGAAATGGGCGATACCCGGTCCGCCAGTGATCTTACTCCAGCTGCCGTTGGCCTGCTTGCTGACAAGCGTGTAACCTACCTCGGTCCCTCCAAAGCAGTAGATACTGCCTTCGGTAATCACCGCGTCAGGTCGGCCATCGCCGTTAATGTCGCGGACCACCTCGATCTTGCCTGGCGTATAGCTGGCGGTGCCGGGATCGCCACAGGCCTGCCACTGTCCAGCAGTGCGGGTAAAGCCAGCGGCGCGGAAGGCAGCAGATGCGTCGGCGCGGCTTAGTATGGGCAGAGCAGGTGCAGCGGCTGTGGCAAGCAGGGCAACAAGGGCAAGGGTCCTATTCATGGCAAATTCCCGTCAGCTGGCTGCTAGGATTATGACACGGCTGGCCTAAAATGGCACCCCCTTGCGGGAATCGAACAGATGTGGAACAGGCGCGTTCTATGTCACTCTCCAAAATTGTCGTCCGTGGTGCTCGTGAACACAACCTCAAGGGGTTTGATGTTGAGCTGCCGCGCGAAAGCCTGATAGTTATCACCGGCCTGTCGGGATCGGGCAAGAGCAGCCTAGCGTTCGATACGATCTATGCCGAGGGGCAGCGGCGCTATGTGGAGTCGCTCTCGGCTTATGCCCGTCAGTTTCTGGAGATGATGCAGAAGCCCGATGTTGAACATATTGACGGGCTTTCACCCGCGATCTCGATCGAGCAGAAGACCACCAGCCGCAACCCGCGTTCGACCGTCGCCACGGTGACCGAGATTTATGACTATATGCGGCTGCTGTGGGCGCGGGTTGGCGTGCCTTATTCGCCCACCACTGGCTTGCCGATCACCGCCCAGACGGTCAGCATGATGGTCGACCGGGTGATGGCCCTGCCCGAGGGAACCCGCGCTTATTTACTCGCGCCAGCCGTGCGCGGGCGCAAGGGCGAATACCGCAAGGAATTGGCCGAATGGCAAAAGGCTGGCTATACAAGGGTGCGGATCGACGGCGAGTTTTTCGCCATCGAGGAAGCCCCCGCGCTCGACAAGAAATACAAGCACGACATCGAGGTGGTGGTTGATCGGATCGCGGTGCGAGAAGGCATTGAGACGCGGCTGGCGGATAGCTTTGAACAGGCGCTGAAACTGGCCGATGGGCTGGTTTATCTTGATCTGGCGGATGGCGTTGTTCCGGGGCGCGAAGATGAGGACGCTGGCGGCGCGATGAAAGGCGCTGGTCTGCCGCTGAACCGGATCGTGTTCAGTGAGAAATTCGCCTGCCCGGTCTCCGGCTTCACGATTGAATCCATCGAACCGCGGCTGTTCTCGTTCAACGCCCCGCAAGGCGCCTGTCCGGCCTGCGATGGGCTGGGCGAAAAGCTGCTGTTCGATCCGCAGCTGGTGGTGCCGAATGAAGGGCTCAGCCTCAAGCAAGGCGCGATCGTCCCCTGGGCGAAGAGCAACCCGCCGTCGCCCTATTACATGCAGGTGCTCGCCAGCCTGGCCGCCGAATATGGCTTCGGCCTGGGCACTCCGTGGCAGGAATTGCCGGGCGAGGTTCAACTGGTGATCCTCTATGGCACCGGCGGGAAAGCGGTGCCGCTGACCTTCGTTGATGGCAAGAAAAGCTACACCGTTCGTAAGGCGTTTGAGGGCGTGATTGGAAATCTCAACCGCCGCTTGCTTCAGACCGAAAGCGCCTGGATGCGCGATGAGCTGAGCAAGTATCAGACAGCGCAGGCCTGCGAGACTTGTGAGGGCAAGCGGCTCAAGCCCGAGGCGCTCTCGGTCAAGCTGGGGGGTGAGGATATCTCCTCGCGGACGCAGCTTTCGGTGTCGGATGCGCTGGATTGGTTTTCCCATGTCAACGAAGGCTTTACCGCGCAGCAAAGCCAGATCGCCAAGGCCATCCTCAAAGAGATCAACGAACGGCTCGGGTTTCTCAACAATGTCGGGCTGGATTATCTAAACCTCAACCGTACTTCAGGTACACTGTCCGGCGGCGAAAGTCAGCGGATTCGCCTCGCCAGTCAGATCGGTTCGGGCCTTTCGGGCGTGCTCTATGTGCTTGATGAACCGAGCATCGGCTTGCACCAGCGCGACAATGACCGGCTGCTCGAAACGCTTAAACGGCTGCGCGATCTGGGCAACACGGTGATCGTGGTCGAGCATGACGAGGATGCGATCCGCCACGCCGATCACATCGTCGATCTGGGGCCGGGGGCAGGGGTCCACGGCGGGCATATCGTTGCGCAGGGGACGCTCGCCGATATCCTTGCCGCGCCCGAAAGCCTGACCGGGCAGTATCTGCTCGGCACGCGCCGGATCGAGGTTCCGGCAAAGCGCCGCAAGGGCAACGGCCATAAGCTGACGGTCCACAATGCTCGGGCCAATAATCTCAAGGGCGTCACCGCCGCCATCCCGCTCGGCACCTTCACCTGCATCACCGGCGTTTCGGGCAGCGGCAAAAGCAGCCTGACGATCGACACGCTGCAAGCAGGTGCGGCGCGGGCGCTCAATGGCGCGCGGGTGATCGCCGGCGCGCACGACAAGATCTCGGGCCTCGAGTTTTGCGACAAGGTGATCGAGATCGACCAGTCGCCGATCGGCCGCACGCCCAGATCGAACCCCGCCACCTATACCGGCGCCTTCACCCAGATCCGCGACTGGTTCGCTGGCCTGCCCGAAAGCGGCGCGCGCGGTTACAAGCCGGGACGGTTCAGCTTCAACGTCAAAGGCGGCCGCTGCGAAAAGTGCCAGGGCGACGGGCTGATCAAGATCGAAATGCACTTCCTTCCCGATGTTTATGTGACGTGTGAGGAATGCGGCGGCAAACGCTACAACCGCGAGACGCTCGAGGTTAAGTTCAAGGGCCACAGCATCGCCGATGTCCTCGACATGACGATCGAGGATGCGGAAGGCTTCTTCAAAGCCGTCCCGCCGATCCGCGAAAAAATGCATATGTTGAACGAAGTCGGCCTTGGCTACGTCAAGGTTGGTCAGCAGGCGACGACGCTGTCGGGTGGTGAGGCGCAGCGGGTGAAGCTTGCCAAGGAACTCAGCCGCCGCTCCACCGGGCAGACGCTCTATATTCTCGATGAGCCGACTACCGGGCTGCATTTTGAGGATGTCCGCAAACTGCTCGAAGTGCTGCACCGGCTGGTCGATGGGGGCAACAGCGTGGTGGTGATCGAACACAACCTTGATGTGATCAAAACCGCCGACTGGATCATCGACCTTGGCCCCGAAGGCGGTGTGCGCGGTGGTGAGATCGTCGCCGAGGGCACGCCAGAAGTAGTGGCAAAGAATGCGCGGAGCTTTACCGGGGGATATCTGGGGGCGTTGTTGGCGAGGTAACCTTGAGCACTCGATAGGGGCGCGGAGGTGCGGAGTATAAGATTTGGTCTCTCACGAAGGCACGATGCCACGAAGTGCTTACCCCGCGCCGCGGCAAACCGCAGCTCAGCGCCATCCGCACAGCTTCGCGCTTCAACTCTGCTGTATGCTTGATCATCTCTTCAGTCGTCTTGAACGGGTGTTCAAATCTCAAGTGACCTGCACAAGACCATTGCAAGTCCAGACCTCTTAAATTGTCGATGCCGGGTTAGGCCAAAACCTGTTTCGTGGAGCGGGTTAGGTTTCGAGGATCAGTAACCCGCTTCTATCGCCAGTCTGATGGCGTCGGCGCTGGTCCTTACGCCAAGCGATGCGAACACCGCTGCGCGATGCATTTTTACCGTCCGCTCGCTGAGGTCCAATTCATAGGCAATCTGCTTGTTGAGCTTGCCCGCTGCCAGATGCAGCAAAACTTCGCGCTGACGCCGGCTGAGCGCTGCGATGCGAGCATGGGCGGTCTCGCGCCGGACATCATTTGCCCGCGCGACATCTTCGGCAATTTCAACCTGTGAGCCCAGATAATACTCAAGCTCACCCGCTGCGTCGAAGATCGGTGCAACCATTACGGCATTGCGGAACGGCGTTCCATTCTTCTTGTAGTTCAGGATTTCGACCATCACCGGTTGGCGGCGGCGAATGCCATTGCGCAACATCTCTGTCAGCCAGGGTTCAGTCCCGGTGCCTGTCAAAAAACGGCAATTATGCCCGATAATTTCAGAACTTTGATAGCCGGTCAGCGCAATGAACGCATCATTGCATTCGACAATCGGATTGTCCGGCAGCCGCGGGTTGCTGATGACGGCTGCTATTGGACTGGTCGCGATCATTGAGGTCAGTGACATGGTCACAGTTCAATTAGACGAGTGTTGGCCCCGAGTGAAGTGCCCTTTTGGTCATGTTGGCTTTCGCGTGGGCTTGGCGAAAAGAGAGCAGCTTCACAGCAAGCCGGCACCGTCTGCGTCTTTGATGCAGCTCTCTGGAGTTTCCAGCCATAACTTACCTTTTGATCTTGTTGATCGGCGGCTTTGCAATTGCGGCGGCTACGGCCCTGATCAGGGGACTGATGGCCTTCTTCCGCGACGCCGAACATCTCCGTCAGAATGGACATGCGACGAGCGAGGCCTTCGGTGTGAAGCAGAACCGGATGATGGCGCAGCGGGTTATATTCCAGGGAATCGCCATCCTGCTGGTCGCGTTAGTCGGAGCGCTGGCCAGCCGGAGTTGATGGCACATCAGTGATTTTGGAAAGGATGCAGCGATGAACTACATGACCAAGAATTGCGATTTCGATCCAGTCGAGGGGAAGATCCTCGTCCCTGAAGAGATCCAGGAATCGATCCGCAATTTGATCCGCTGGGCAGGCGATAATCCCGATCGGGAGGGGCTGGTGGATACCCCTAAGCGCGTTGCCCGCGCCTGGCGTGAATATTGCCAAGGTTATGATGAAGACCCCGGCCTCCATCTGTCCAGAACCTTCAAGGAGGTGGGCGGCTATGACGAGATCGTGTTGCTCAAGAACATTCCGTTCCAGTCGCATTGCGAACACCACATGGCGCCAATCGTGGGTACCGCTTCAATCGCTTATCTGCCAGCGGAACGTGTTGTCGGGATCTCGAAACTTGCGCGGGTTCTGCATGGGTTTGCCGAGCGCCTTCAGGTGCAGGAGCGGCTGACCGCACAAGTTGCCCAATCGATCTGGGACAATCTGAAGCCTCAAGGCGTTGCAGTGGTGATCGATGCGCAGCACGGCTGCATGACCGGACGCGGCGTGAAGACCCACGGTGTCAGCATGGTGACAAGCCGCATGTTGGGCTGCTTTCTGGACAATCCAGACAGCCGCAAGGAAGTTCTTTCGCTGATGAACAATTGTTGAGTAACGATGCATTTCGCAATTATCGGCGCGGGCATGGCAGGCCTTGCTTGCGCTGATGCGCTGAGCGCTGCCGGACACTCTCTCACCGTGTTCGACAAGGGGCGCGGACCCGGAGGCCGGATGTCGACCCGGCGATTGCAGACGACGCTGGGGGAGGTGGCCTTCGATCACGGAGCGCAATATCTCACCGCGCGTGATCCTGCATTCAAGGCGCTGGTTGAGGCATGGCGCGATCTGGGCATAGCGGTACCTTGGCCGCCGGCTGGAGCTGACGCATGGATCGGGGTTCCAGGAATGAACGTGATCATCAAGCAGATGGCTTTGGCCCACGCGGTGCAGTGGGGGCACCATGTCACAGGCATGATCCGCAATGACAAGCAATGGTGGCTTATGGACAAGTCGGATAAGTTTGGACCGTTTGACGCGGTCGTTCTTGCGATCCCGGCAGAGCAGGCCGCCGCCATTCTTTCGCTTCACGATTTCGCGATGGCGCGGATTGCTCTCATGGCCCGGTCCCAGCCTTGCTGGACCACAATGTTGGTGTTCGATCAGCCGCTTGACACGCTGCCGACGGTTATCCGCAACAAGGGTGAGATTACCTGGGCAGCGCGCAACAGTGCAAAGCCCGGCCGCGTGGGGCCCGAGGCGTGGGTAGTGCAGGCCAGTATGTGCTGGTCGCTTGCGCAGATCGATGCGTCACCAGCAGAAGTTTCGCTGATGCTTTGTGCGGCTTTGTCGAACGCGGCGCGCAGCCCGCTTCCGCATCCGGTTGCGGCAGTCTCGCACCGTTGGCGCTACGCACTGTCAGCAGGTACCGGCGACGGTGCCTTGTGGAACCAAACCATCGGGCTAGGCGTCTGCGGAGACTGGTTGCTTGGCCCGCGCGTTGAATGCGCGTGGCTGTCCGGCCAAATGCTGGCCGAGCACTGCACTGGTCCAGATCATGCTTAAGAATTGGCACGGGTTGATGCATCACGAATAGTCAAAGCGATTGGAAATCTCGAATGAGCTGCTGTCAAAATGTGCGGAGGTCAATTTTGCAATGAGAGCACCACGAAGCGATTTTCGACGAGATTGATGTGCCTGTTACATGCCCCAATGGGCATATATATCCCTGCGAATGTCTCTGCTAATTGGATAGAATTGTAGCGATTATAGATTTTTATTTAAATTAATGATTTGATTTATTTCAAGATTATATTCCAAGAATGTAAATTATTCTAATAATTACAGGAGCGGTGGCGTGAAGAAATTTGTCGTGTTTTCGTGGAACTTCATATTCAATCATGACAAGAGCCCGCTACGCCACATCCCAGATATGCAAGTGCGGCACATGGTGCTTCAACTGCTTGGATGGATGTGGGCGCTATCTTTTGGGATCGCCCTTGGTAGCTATACTATCCTGGCTGCCAGTATGGTCGGACACATCGTACTGATTGGCGCTGCGGCAATCACCGTTGCCACCTATACAGCGGCGACGACGCGGCCGAGAATGTTTTTAGCCCGCGCGCGTCGATAGTATTTGTCAGCCTCTCTATCCTGTCAGATAGAGAAACTATTGTGGATTTGTTCCGATCGCTCGTCCACGCGTCCAACCATACTGTCACTGTCAACAGCTACCGGCGCAATCTGAGCGCAACGGAGACAACCAATGCTAGAATACTTTAAAGCCAGGCACATCACTTACGCAGCTTTTGTTGCCGTGCTTTCGCATATTGGTTTGTGTGCAATGGCTCTTGCCTGATCGAGGCTGCAATTACGTTTACAGTAATCATTAAATCATGGAAGTCACGTTCGCAGTGCGCTGACTTCTTCCTATAGGTCCGGCACGCGCATATTAAATGTGTCTCACGCACCCAAACCCCCATTGCCATCCCCCCAAGTTCCGCCATCATGCCCGCACACGCTGGCCCGGCTTCCTTGCCGCGCAAACGCGGGGAAAGGGGACCGGGATTGATGCTGGATACACTTGCGCCATTCGTGGGCCTGATCGGGCTGATCGGGATTGCCGGGCTGTGGGGGATCAAGAACCCGGCGGACAAGGCGCGTTCGGGTGGAGGAATCCGGCTGCTGGGGTTGCTCGGCCTGTCCGGCCTGATCGGCATCTGGGTGCCGGGGGCGGGTGCGATTGGGGCTTCGGGTGCTCTGGGCTTGTGGAACCACCAGAACCCCAAACTGGCACTGTGGGGCAAGCTTGGCTGGAGCTTCGTGCTGGGGCTGCCGTATCTGCTGCGCTGGGCGCTTGGCTGAGCCGGAGGCTGGGCGAGGTTGTTGCGGGGGAGGTGCGGCCCGCAGAAGAACCGCCGTTCCACTCCGTCCGTTCCATCTCGCCTTTCCGGTCCGTGATCATGCGGCGGCCCAGCAGCAATGCGATCGAGATGAAGGGTCTTGCCAACCTCGATCAGCTGTTCGCCAGATAACCGGACTGCGCTCAGTCGGGGATAGCGAAGCTGCCGTAGCCGCCTTTGAAAAACAGCATCGGTGCGGCATCGCGGAGCACTTCAAGGCCCAGGACCCGGCCCATCACGAAGTGGTGGTCCCCAGCCTCTGTTACTGAATGGAGCGCGCATTCGATCCGCGTCACTGATCCGGCCAGGACCGGAAGGTTGTGATCGGACAGGGTATATTCGACGCCTGCGAACTTGTCTGGCCCGGGCATGGCGATTTGGCGGCACAGCGCTTGCTGATCGCTGGCGAGGACGTTGACGCAGAAATGCCCGACGGACTCGATCAGCGGCCAAGTGGTTGATTTCTTGTCAGGCAGGAAGCCAACCAGCGGCGGATCGAGCGATACCGAGGTGAACGAACCCACAACCAGCCCGATCGGCGCACCCGCCTCGTCCAGCGAAGTGACCACGCAGACGCCGGTAGGATAGGAGCCGAGGACTTGCCGGAAGGTCGCCGGTTCGATGCCCATTTCGCTCAACTGCTTATCTCCGCCGGGTGGAACTACGCGAGAGGCATGGCGAATGTTGGGTCGCTAGGCAATGGGGTACAAGGTTATCGGAGCGAGCTGGCGCGGGGGACGAGTTTGACTGGCACGCGGCGGCGCTCATTCGGCTCGCCAGCGATCACCGCCAGCAACTTTTCGACCAGCATTACTCCGGCGGCGACGAAGTCCGGTTCGACCGAGGATAGCGGCGGCATCGATTGGGCTCCGGCGCGGATCCCGTCGAACCCGATCATGGCGATGTCTTGCGGGATGCGGCTGCCACCCTCGACCAGTTCGCGTAATGCGCCCAGCGCGATCTCGTCACAAACGGCGAAGATGGCATCGCAGGGCTTGCCGCTGGCGCGGATTGCGGCGATGGCGCGGCGGCCTTGTTGCTCGCGCGGCAGGCCCGACTCGATTTCGATTAGCCAGGGGGTTAGGCCAGCCTCTTGGACTGCCTCGGCATAGCCATCGTAGCGTTCCTTGAACTGGCGCTGGGGCGAGTGCTCAGAGGCGATGCAGGCGATGTAGCGGGCACCGCCACTTAGCAGATGCGCTGCGGCAAGGCGCGCGCCGCCGTGGTTGTCGCTGCGGATCCACTCAAGCTCGTCAAACGGCGAGCCCCAGCAGACCCAGTGCATCCCCGGTCCGCCCGCAGTGGGGCGTCCCAGCTCGCGGTAATAATGCCAGGCCGGGCCGTTCTCAGTGGTACCGATCACGATCAGCCCATCGGCCTTGCGCTGTTCTTCGTAGCGCCCGTTGAGGCTGGCAGGCTCATCCTGGAAGGATACCAGCGTCTCGAAGCCGCGGGTCGAGGCGGCGGCGCAGATCGTGCCGAGCAGGGCGAAGGTGAAGGGGTTAAGGTCTTTGCGGTCCTCACCCGGACGGCAGATCACGACAACCGCGAGCGTGCCGGTGCGCCCGGTACGCAGCCGCGCGGCGTTCTCGTCAATGTGGTAGTTAAGCTTGCGTGCCGCCTCGGCCACGCGCAGCCGGGTTGCCTCGCTGACTACCGGATCGCCGGCCAGGGCGCGGCTTACCGTCGATTGGCTGACCCCGGCTTCGGCGGCAACATCGAACGACGTTACCCGGAAGCTGCGGGGCGGCCTGACTTTGGTTGTATCGGCATCCATTATGGCAGCGTTGTCACATTGCGGAGATGCCGCCGTCAAGCTTGAGCTCAGCCCCGGTCATGAAACGGCTCTCGTCGCTGGCAAGGTAGAGCACGCCATTGGCAATCTCGATCGGCTCGCCAACGCGCTTGAGCGGTATCTGGCGAGCGAGCTTGTCCATAATCACACTCTTCTCGCGGCCGGTGCTCAGCGCCATGCCATCGAGGATCGGGGTATCGACAAAGGTCGGGTGGACCGAGTTGCAGCGGATGTCCCAGCCCATCTTGGCGCAGTGCAGCGCGACCGATTTGGACAGCATCCACACGGCCGCCTTGCTGGCGTTGTAGCCGGGCATGGTGTCCGACGCGATCAGGCCCGCGATCGAGGAGATGTTGATGATCGAGCCGGGCTGATGGTCCTTCATCAGCGGAATTGCGTGCTTGCAACCCAGGAACACTGAATCGACATTGACCGCAAAGCCGCGATGCCATTCCTCCAGCGTGCAATTCTCAATATTGCCGCGCACCCCGATCCCGGCATTGTTGACCAGCACCGAAAGCCCGCCAAGCTGGTCCTGCGCAAACGCAATTACGGCCTGCCATTCTGACTCCTGGGTCACATCGTGGTGCATCGAAAATGCCGTGCCGGCGCCATAGGCATCATTGATCGCAGCGGCCTGTTCGGCAGCGCCAGCCTCGTTAATGTCAGTCAGCAGAACCTGCGCGCCTTCTTCGGCCAGCCGCATGGCGTGTGCCGCGCCCAGCCCCTGAGCTGCTCCTGTGATCAGCGCCTTCTTGCCTGCAACCCGTCCAGTCATAATTATGATCCTCTTAAAATGCCCGGCCCTAGCAGCATCAACACTTTCACATCGATGGCATCGCCCAGCGCCCGCCGCTTAGCGATGAAGCCTGCGATATTGTCCAGCGGAACACGATGAACGGTGATGTCCTCGCCGTCCAGTCCGCCGCCCGGGCCGATCCGCTCTAAATCATGTGCGCGCAGCAGAGTGAAGCTCTCGCTGACCATGCCGGGCGACGACCAGAACTCGCCGAGCGGTTCCAATCGCCCGGCGCGGTAGCCGGTTTCCTCCTCTAGTTCGCGCGTGGCTGCGGCGCTATCATCCTCTCCTGTGTGATGGTCGCCGACCAGGCCCGCAGGAAGCTCGATGCAGGGGCGGCCCAGCGGCACGCGGTACTGCTCGACCAACAGCACGTGATCTTCGGCGTCAATCGCAAGGATCACCGCGGCGCGTATACCCCGGGCGCGGGCGACATACTCCCACTTTCCCCGGACCTTGGTGGTAAGGAAGCGGCCCTGCCAGACGATCTGCTCGGGTTCCTCCTCAGGCGGGATCACACTTCGATCAACCGGTCGGGGAGTTCGTTTACGTCGTTCTCGTGGCGGGGGAAGTGCTCGGCAAGCACAACGCCGACCCGCTCGACCGCGGCGACCATGCCATCGCCAATCCGTCCGGCCCGGATTTCCGCCAGCATTGCCGCCATGGCCTCTCCCCAGACTTCGGGTGAAACCTTGTCCGCAATCGAAGCATCGGCAACGATTTCAGCGCGATGCTCACGCATCGAGAGGTAGATCAGGATCCCGGTGCGGCCATGGGTCCGCCGCTCGGCACCGACCTTGAAGCAGGTGACCGCACGGGCGCGGACCCGGGCCGACTTGATGATGCCGGGGATGAAGAAGAACTTGAGCGGTTGCCACAGTTGAAGCAGCAGCACAGCGATGAATTTGAGGATTGCGACGCTGGCAGCCAACGAAAAGATGCCCCGCGCTGTCCATTCGCTGCCCCAGTCACCCAGCAGGCGATCATAGATGCCGAGATAGAAGTCGGGGAACAGTGACAGCACGGTTAGTGCTGTGAATGCCGCAACTGCTGCCCAGGCCAGCGCAATATCGGCATAGCCATCGGAGCGGTCGGTGAGGATTGTGACGATCTCGCCGGCGCTGTGCCCTTCGGCTGCAGCGACTGCGGCGGACACGCGAAGATGATCGGCCTCGCTAAGCAGGATTGGTTGTGTCCCAGTCATTACCAGCCCCCCGATGCGCCGCCGCCGCCAGACATGCCCCCGCCGAATCCTCCGAAGCCTCCACCTCCGCCGCCGCCGAAACCACCGCCGAAACCTCCGCCCCCGCCGCCGCGCCCGTCAGACATGTGGTGCAGCACTTCGCTCACTCCCCACAAGACGATACCCGGATCGATCCCGCTGCGCCGTGAGCCGTGGCGGCGCCGGCCAAACATCAGCATGAAGAACAGGATCAGCATTATCCAGAAGGCAACGCTGGCGATCCCGGCCTCTTTAGAACCTCCTCCCTGCGCTTTCGCCGTTGCGGCAGCTTCGGCGACAGCTTTTGCATCAGCAGGGGTGCGGTCAAGCTGGGTGACCAACGCGCCGACCCCGGCATTGATTCCGCCCGCCATGTCACCCTGCTTGAACCGCGGGGCAATGTCATTGCGGATGATCCGGCCAGACAGTGCATCGGTGACATATTGGTGGAGGCCATAGCCAACCTCGATCCGCAGTTTCCGCTCAGTCGGCGCGACCAGCAGCAACAGCCCCTGATCGCTCTCTTTGCCGCCAATGCCCCATTGTTCGAACAGTCGGACCGAATACATCTCAATGGTTTCGCCATCGAGTGACGAAACGGTGGCGACAGTCACTGCACGGCCAGTGCGTGCGTTGTATTCTCGCAGCCGCGCATCCAGTGCGGTTTCTTCGGCCTCAGGAATAATCCCGGCCTGATCCAGCACCGGCCCTAGCGGGCGCGGAGGATAGGCGGCATGGGCTGGCGTTCCGGCCAAAGCCAGAAGCGCCAGCATCCATATCACGAGGAGCCGCATGGGCTATTCCTCTCAGTACGGCGCCTAGTTAGCCGCCGCAGCCGGGCTGGCGGAATTGTCGTTGGCAACTGGAGCTGCCGGAGCGGGTGCGTTCATGTCAAAATTGACCTTGGGCGCGCTGGCTGCGCCCGCATCGGCCTTGAACGATACCATCGGCTTGGCACCATAAATCACCTTGGCACCGATCGCGTCGGGGAAGGTACGGATGGTAGTGTTATAGCTCTGCACCGCCTCATTATAGCGGACGCGGGCGACATTGATCTGGTTCTCGGTGCCTTCCAGCTGGGTCATCAGATCAGCAAACCGCGCCTGGCTTTGCAGCTGCGGGTAGTTTTCCACGACCGTGCGGAGCTGGCCCAAAGCCTGGGTCAGCTGGTTCTGCGCGCCCTGGAATTTTTCGAATGTGGCAGGATCTGACAGATCCTCGGTCCGGACATTGATCGATGTTGCCGCCGCGCGGGCGTTGGTCACATTGGTCAGGATCGTGGTTTCCGATGCAGCCGCACCCTTGGCCGTAGCGACCAGATTGGGGACCAGATCGGCACGGCGCTGATAGGCGCTTTCGACATCGCCCCATTTGGCCTTGGCGTTCTCTTCAGACGTCGGCACGGTGTTGATGCCGCAGCCAGCAAGGCTGGCAGCAGCAGCAGCGATCAGGGCAATGCGCCCGAAACTGTTAAGCGAAGCGGACATTTGTCGGTTCCCTCTCAAAACGGCCCGGCAGATTGTGGCCGGGCAGAAATGGAATGTAGCGTGGCATGCCGCAGGTTCAAGGGACTGCATCTGACAATTCAGCTTCCCCTCAATTGCTTGGCCCGCCAATCGACTATTGTGACGTCATGGCTTCCATGGCAGACTAAGTTTGAGGTATAACAATAATTATAAAGGGGAATTGTGATGATGCAGGAGTTCAAGGCGTTTATCGCACGCGGTAATGTGCTGGATCTGGCAGTCGGTGTGATCATCGGCGCTGGCTTTGGCAAAATTGTTTCGTCGCTCACCGATGATGTGCTGATGCCGGTGATCGGAGCGGTAACCGGTGGAACCGATTTCACCAACAAATACATGGTGCTGAGCGGTACCGTGGCCGAAGGCGCAACGCTGGCTGCGGCCAGGGCTGCTGGGGCCAACGTGCTGGGTTGGGGCTCGTTCATCACTGCGGTGATCAACTTCCTGATCCTGGCCTTTGTGATCTTCCTGATCGTGCGTCAGGCCAACAAGATGATGCCACCAGCCGCTGCTGGCCCGAGCGAGGTTGATCTGCTCTCGGAAATCCGGGATTCGCTCAAGAAGGGCTGAATTATCGGGAGCTTGAAAGAAGGGGTGGGGGTTATTGATGACCTCCGCCCTTTTCTTTTACCAATTCTGCCCTATATTGCTTCTCGCCGGGTTCGCCCGGATATGGCGATAAATTGTTGCGCATAATAGATGCAGCGGACCCGGGGGCAGTACCCGGCGGCTCCACCATCACCAACCGGGAGGCGGCTTTGGCCAAGGACCCGGGCCCTGTTATCGCAGGGGTGTTGACGGGGCCGAACCAGGATCGACGTGTATTGAAAAGCGTAATTTTTGCCCGGGCTGAGTAACCCGTTAAAGGCTCAAAACCCACAAGTGCCAACGATAACGAAGCACTCGCA
>JANOKC010000128.1:0-5181 GCA_031419035.1 Novosphingobium sp.
TGAGGGCGGGATATTCTCGACCGTCATCGCGCAGGCCAAGGCAGCCCTACCTGCCTAAGCCAGGCTTTGGCTAAATGAAAAGGGGCGCGAGCGGAATAGCCGTTCGCGCCCCTTTTCGTTTCACTTTGGCCCGGTTCAGGCTGGAAGCGCGGCCTTGGCCTGAGCGATAACGGTCAGGAAGATGCCGCCTTCGTTCATCGCCAGATCGGCCATCGTCTTCCGGTCCAGTTCGATCCCGGCCAGCTTGGTGCCGTGGATGAACTGCGAATAGGTGATGCCTTCCGCGCGAACCGCAGCGTTGATCCGCTGGATCCATAGCGCACGGAAGCTGCGCTTCTTAACCTTGCGATCGCGATAGGCGTATTGGCCAGCCTTTTCGACTGCCTGACGCGCAACGCGAATGGTGTTTTTGCGGCGGCCGCGGAAGCCCGCTGCCTGTTCCAAAATCCGTTTATGTTTGGCGCGGGTGGTAACACCCCTTTTGACACGTGCCATAATTCAGTACTCCGATTTCCTGTTACTGCGATTTCGATAGTGCTGGATGGTTGATCCAGCGCAAAATCGCTCAGCCCAGCCCGTAGGGCGCCCACTTCTTGATCGTCCGTGCATCTGCATCGGAAATCGTGTCGGTGCCGCGGTGCTGGCGGATATACTTGGCATTATGGCTCATCAAACGGTGGCGCTTACCAACAGCGCCGTGCTTGATTTTGCCGGTAGCGGTGAGCTTGAAGCGCTTTTTAACGCCGCTCTTCGTCTTCAGCTTGGGCATTTTCGTCTCCTGTTCTGTGACACATCAGGCCAGCCCTGGCAGCCCTGTTAGCCAGGCGGGTCATCGAATCCGTGTCGGTGAAGTGCGCGCCGTTAGACCAAGGGTGGCTCTAAGGCAAGGGTCTTACCACAAGGCAGGCTTGGCAATCATCAACCAGTAGGTGCCGAGAAGACTTAGGAATGCGGGCCAGCCCAGTACGAACCAAATTTGCATCACACGTTGGTACTCTGGCCCCAACTCCTGCCCGGTGTCGGCCGCAAGCTGTGCCAAACGCTGCGCCTTGATCTGGAGACCGACGACTGGCAGCCAGCAGCCCAGAGCGATAGCGTAAAGCCCATAGGTCACAATCAGCCACGGCTCGGTCAGCGAATAGCCTGCCAGATGGGCCAGCAGAATTCCGCTGGCTGGCTGGATGAGCCCGCTGGTTCCGGTGAAGATCCAGTCTGCCCGCACCACCATACGTCCCACCCTGGCGATAAACGCCGCATCTTTGGTCAAATGCGCATTCCACAGATACCAAGCTGTGCCTGCGCCAAAGCCGAACAAAATCGCGCTACTTATGATGTGCAGCCATTTGACCTGCAAATAGAGGTCCATCAGCGCTGATCTCCAATGCAGCCATGGATGGCTATAGCGAGCAGGATCGGCAAGTTCTTGAGCAATGGCCCCAGCGGATCTAACCAAAGCGCGGGCAACGCAATGCTTATGACCACGGTATAGCCGATAACCACAACGAGCTGTGCCAGCGTTGACCAACGCGCGGCTCGATCGGCAAACAACAGCGCCGCCAAGCCTAGGTCGAGCAGGCTGCCTCCCATCCTTAGCGGCTCTGCCCACGAAAGCGGTAGCCCTAGACCCTGCACTACTTCGACAGTCTGTTCGGCCCCGTTAAAAAAACCAAGTGTGGCCGATACCAGCCACAGCAAGACCAGCATGGCCTTGAGCACTGGCGCAACGAAGAACAAACGAGCGTGCCAGCGGTCCTGCACCTGTGCCGGGCGATCACGCAAAGCCGCATCGAGACTGCGCGGGACAAAGCCGATTGCTTTGGCAAAGGTAGCGCTATCCCCGGCGTTGCCTGCAATCATCTGGACAAGGCTGTTCGTCGCGATTGGCCCCTTCCCAACCACATCACCCAACCGTGCCAAAACCGACATGACCGGCATTGGGATACTCAAATACCGCGCTACCCCAAGGCCAAGCCAGCAACGATATCGACCAAGGATGTCCTTGAGGTTCAGGGTTACAGGACCAACTGGTTCCAACACCTGCCCGACATGGCGCTTGTCCTCGCAACCCAGCCGCACGGCCCTAGCCAGATCGCGCACATGGATGGGCGTGAAGGCAAAGCCGCCGCCGCCTGGAACAGGAACAAACCAAGGGAGAGCCGCCATCCCCCGCATCAGAGACATGCCGCCATAACTGCCGTCCCCATAGACCAGCGATGGACGCATGATCACCCAGTCGAGGCCTGAGGCTCGCAGCGCCTTCTCTCCGGTAAGTTTGGACTGCGAATAATCGCTCGGCACATCCGCCCTTGCGCTGATCGCCGAGATGAGGACGACACGGCTGACTCCCGCCTGCCCTGCGGCATGGTAGAGTGCTTCGGGCATATGGACATGAACTGCAGCCATTTCCCGTCCGCGCAAAACGCCCGCTGCATTGATGATCGCATCGGTACCCTGCAGATGCTTTGACCAATCCACTGACCCTGCCGTCATTGCCAAATTCAGGGCGATGAAGTCTGCTTCCGGGAATGCCTCGGCGAGCCCTTCAGTGTGGCGAGCAACGGCGATTACCTCATGCTCATGCGCCAGAAGTTCGGCCACGATGTAGCGGCCAATAAAACCTCCAGAGCCGAGCACCATGATCCGCATGAGCTTGCCTTAATGCTCGCAAGCCAGCGCTTCGACCACGTCCTCCAGCCGCGCCGGATCGCCCAGCGCCAGCACATGGCCCGAGGATGCTGCGTGCAGCGGCTCGCCGTTCCAGTCACACATCATCCCGCCTGCCCCTTCGACCACGGGCACCAGCGCGGCATAATCGTGCAATTTCAGCCCCGCCTCGCAAACCACATCCAGATGCCCCGAGGCGAGCATGGCGTAATTATAGCAATCGCCGCCCATCACCATTCGCTTGTGATCGGTCTTGGCCGCCAGCGCCATGAAGTGCCCGCCATCGTGATCATCAAAATAATGCGGGCCTGTGGTGGCCAGCGCCGCATCGGCCAGTGTGCGGCAGGTGCGGGTGCGGGCGGGCTTGCCGTTGAGTGTGGTCGGCTGTCCGGTCGCACCGATCCAGCGTTCACCCAGGATAACCTGATCAATCACCCCCAGCACCGGCCAGCCTTCCACCACCAGGGCGATCAAAGTGCCGAAGATCGGACGGCCCGCCAGGAACCCGGTGGTGCCGTCGATCGGATCGAGCACCCAGGTTCGTCCGGAAGTACCGGCCTCTGCGCCAAACTCCTCGCCATGCACCGCATCGCGCGGGGCTTCGGCCTTAAGAATGCGGCGCATTGCCTGTTCGGCGGCGCGATCGGCCAGGGTGACATGGGTGGCATCATCCTTGCATTCACTTACCATGGCGGTGCGAAAATAGGGCCGGATCGCCTCTCGCGCCGCATCGGCAAGGCGCTGGGCCAGCGCAATGTCAGCGTCCATCGCCATCAATCGAACAGGCTCGAAACCGAGCTTTCATCAGCGATCCGCCGGATTGCCTCACCGATCAGCGGGGCGATTGGCAGGATCCGGATCCGCGCGCAGCCGTTTGTGGCATCGGTTGGCAGGATCGAATCGGTGATTACCAGCTCCTTGAGCGCCGAGGCATTGACCCGCGCCACTGCCCCGCCCGAAAGGACGCCATGGGTGATATAGGCCGAAACACTGGTCGCGCCCGCTTCCATCAGCGCGGCGGCGGCATTGCACAGCGTACCGCCTGAATCGATAATATCGTCAATCAGGATGCAGGCGCGGCCCTTTACATCGCCGATGATGTTCATCACCTCTGACTCGCCGGCACGCTCGCGGCGCTTGTCGACGATGGCGAGCGGCGCATTATCAAGCCGCTTGGCCAGCGCCCGGGCGCGGACCACGCCGCCGACATCAGGCGAAACGATCATCAGCTCCTGGCCGCCATAGCGCGCCAGAATATCCGCCGCCATCACTGGCGCACCATAGAGGTTGTCGGTCGGAATATCGAAAAAGCCCTGGATCTGCCCCGCGTGCAGATCGACCGCCAGCACCCGGTCTGCCCCCGCCGTGGTGATCAGATTGGCCACCAGCTTGGCCGAGATCGGCGTGCGCGAACCGGATTTGCGATCCTGCCGGGCATAGCCGAAATAGGGCATCACCGCCGTGATCCGCTTGGCCGAAGCGCGGCGCAGCGCATCAATACAGATCAGCAGCTCCATCAGATTATCATTGGTTGGAAAGCTGGTCGACTGGATCACGAACACATCCTCCCCGCGGACATTCTCGTGGATTTCAACAAACACTTCCTCATCGGCAAACCGCCGCACGCTGGCTTCAGTCAGCGGCGTTTCGAGATAGGCCGTAATCGCCCCAGCCAGTGGGAGATTGCTGTTGCCGGCCATGATCTTCATGCGAGGTGCCCTCTGTTGCGCGGATCGTTGCGGCAGGCTCTAGCGGGGCGTCGCGGGATTGCAATATTGCGGGTGAGCCGGGCCACGGAAAGGCGTGGAAGGAAGGCGGGCGCGGTGCAGGAAAGGGGCTTAACCACCCACTCGGCCCCGTTCGATTCTGAGTGAATCAAAATCTGGGCCTAAGTTATTATCTGGTCGTGATTTCCGAGCCGTGAAATGTTCCATTCCACTCGAAATCACTCGATATGCACCCGGAACCAGTCAGCCAGTTCCGCCTCGCTCAACTCTCCGGCGGCGAGGGCGACCATCGCGACCACCAGCTCCGCATCGCTGGCGCGCAATGCATATCCGTTGAGCGCCAGGAAGGTTTCACTGACCACCGCCGCAGTGCGCTTGTTGCCATCGACAAAGGGGTGATTGCGCGCGATCCCAAAGGCATAGGCAGCGGCAAGATCGGCGGCATCCGGCGTGCCATAGAGTGCCAGATTCTGCGGCCGGGCCATCGCACTGGCAAGCAACCCGACATCGCGCACGCCTTCTCCGCCGCCATGTTCTGTCAGCTGCTCAAGATGCGCCGCATCCGCCACCGCAGCGGCAACCCAGATCCAATGCTGAGCCATGATTACTTGGCCAGTTCCCTCAGCGCCCGCTTGCGCCGCGCCATAACCGCTCGCGCCGCCGCCATCTGCGCTTCAAAGTCCGGTTCGGCAGCGGACAGTTCGATCCCATGCGGCGTGATGACAACCGAAAGCGTCTCCCCCACCTGCGTCCCCAGATGCGCCAGCAGCTCTCTGGGCAGGACGATCCC
>JANOKC010000129.1:0-6744 GCA_031419035.1 Novosphingobium sp.
CGTGTGACAGGCAGCGCAGCAGCGTTGCACGTTCGATTGTGGCCTTCATGGTCGTCTCGTGTCCCGTCCTCGTTTGCCCCATATCAGACGCAGCGCCGGAATCGGCAGCGCGCCGTCAATTCGGACCATCTTCCTTAACGTAGCGAGTGACAGCGGCAAGCGGCAACCGCCGGATACAGGGCGAATCTGGGGATAAATGAGGGGTTAGGCGGAAATGTCGCCAGCCTTACGACATCATCGCCATCCCGCCGTTCACATGCAATGTCTGGCCGGTGATATAGCCCGCCTCGCGGCTGGCGAGATAAGCCACGGCCGCGCCAATATCCTCGCCCTCACCCATCCGGCCCATCGGGATCCGGGCGTTGAGCGCCTGTTTCTGGGCATCGGGCAGAATTTCGGTCATCGCGGTGCGGATGAAGCCGGGCGCGACACAATTGACCGTGATCCCGCGCGTTGCCAGCTCCTGACCCAGCGATTTCGACATGGCGACCAGCCCGCCCTTGGCCGCGGCATAGTTGACCTGACCCGGATTGCCGGTGGCACCGACCACGCTGGTGATGGTGATGATCCGCCCGAACCTGGCTTTCATCATCGGCTTGGAAGCGGCGCGCATCAGGCGGAATGCGGCTTCGAGGTTGATCCGGATCACCGCGTCCCATTCCTCATCCTTCATCCGCATCGCCAGATTGTCGCGCGTGATTCCGGCGTTGTTGACCAGAATATCCAGCTTGCCCATCGTATCGACCGCCGCCGGGACCAGTTTCTCAACGTCCTCGGAATTGGAGAGATCGCAGGTAATCGCAACATGATCGACCTTCTGGTGATGCTGCGGGGTATGTTCATCCAGCTCATCACGAAACGCGCGCAACTTGGACGCGTTAGACCCTGACAACGCCAGCCGCGCGCCTTGGGCTGCCAGACTGCGGGCAATCGCCGAGCCAATCCCGCCAGAGGCTCCGGTGACGAGAGCGGTCATTCCTGTGAGGTCGAACATTCTCACAACTCCTTCGCCAGCGCTTCGATATCGGCCATCGTTACCACGCTCGTTACATTCACATCGGCAACGCAGCGTCCGATCATCGGGCCAAGCACTTTGCCGCCAAGCTCCACGAACTGATCGACGCCGGCGCCCTTCATCGCAATCACGCTTTCGCGCCAGCGGACCCGGCCGCAGACTTGTTCGACCAGCAAGCGTTGAATCTCGGCAGGATCGGTCACCACCGCGGCGGTGACATTTGCATATAGCGGCAGACGGAGCGCTTGGGGCGGGGTCTTGGCAAGAGCCTCGGCCATGGCATCGGCGGCAGCCTGCATCAGCGAGCAATGGAACGGGGCGGACACCGGCAGCGAAACGCCGCGCTTGATTTCGAACTCCTTGACCAGCGCGATCGCCCGCTCGATCGCGGCGGTGTGGCCTGAAAGAACAACCTGCCCCGGATCATTATCATTGGCGACAGTGCAAACCTCGCCCTCAGCGGCAGCGTCAGCTAACCGCGTGGCCTTGTCGATATCCGCGCCGAGCAGCGCGCACATTGCGCCAACGCCCACTGGCACCGCCGCTTGCATCGCCTGGCCCCGCAGCTTGAGCAACCGCGCGGTATCGGCCAGCGAGAACGCCCCGGCAGCGCAAAGCGCGGTATATTCGCCTAGGCTGTGACCGGCGACATAATCGCCCTTTTCGGCCAGATTGATCCCGCCTTCCCGTTCCAGCACCCGCAGCACAGCCATGGCATTGGCCATGATCGCGGCTTGCGCATTCTCGGTCAGCATCAATTGGTCATCTGGCCCATCGCGCATCATCGCGAACAGTTTTTGGCCGAGTGCATCATCCACTTCCTGGAAGACCTCGCGCGCCGCAGCGCTGGCAACCGCCAGTTCGACCCCCATCCCGACTTTTTGACTGCCCTGACCTGGAAACACGAATGCTCGCATGAACTTCTCCTCGTTGGGCAGCGGTTATTTGTCCGGCCCGCGCCCTGCAAGCCCGAAAGGCACAATCTTGTTGGCAGCGTCATGGCCGATGTCGGCCGCACCCAGAAAACGGATCGAATGGCGATCACACCAGTAGCGCGCGATCTGCTCTGGTTCCGTGCCGAACGGCCGATCATTTTCCGGTACATCGCTGACCCGGCCCAGCCGCAATCCGGCGATCCCGCCAAGATGCGCGGTGACGTGGAAGAACAGCCGGTCGACCGCGTAAAGATATTCAGAGACCTCCTCGACCATCACGACATGGCCGGCCAGCCCCGGCATCAGCGGCGTTCCGCACAGCATCGCGAGCGTCATCAGATTGAAGGCCACGGTGGGGTGCTGGTCCAACGATGGCTCAAGCCCGGCCATGTTGCCATAGAGGAAATCGAGCGTGCGCCGCACTGCCGCCTCGCCGCCATCGCGGCGGATATCAGCTGGCATAGGGGCATGAACAGACTGGCCGATTTTCTCGCGATAGAGCCCGCCGAGCAGCGTGCTGCAGTCCGAATAGCCAAGATATTGCTTGTCGCGCGCTGCCGGGCCGAGCCGGGCAAGCGCCGCTTCCGCAATCCGGTTTGCGCCATAGCCGCCGCGCGCAAACCACACCGCATCGAACGCCGGATCGTTGGCGCATTCGAGGAACGCAGACAGGCGCAGCGCATCCGGTCCGGCAAAATGTCCATCGACCGCGAAACACTGCGGATGGACGTGCAACTCGTGCTGGGGGAACTCAGCCTCAGCCAACACCAAAACGCGCGCGGCATCCTCGGGCGTGAAAGGGGTGGACGGGGCGCAGATGGCGATGCGGGTCATATACTTCCTTTGCCCTAATCGTCATCCCGGCGAAAGGCTCTCCTGAGCGTGTCAAAGGGCCGGGATGACGTGACCCGCGCTATCGCAAATGAAACATCACTCCTTCAACGTCACCCTGAACTCGTTTCAGGGCCCATTTCGCACCCCCGTTCCCCCGCTCGAATTTTCGAGGCTGCTGGCGTAATTCCGCCAAGCATACTGGCACTTTGCGCGAGGTTTGATGGGCCCTGAAACAAGTTCAGAGTGACGAGTAGAGGGTGATTTGCGTTATGTGCAATAGCCATCACGACGCGGTTGTCATCTGTTGCAAGGACGAATACCGGAGCAATATGACTGATCTCACCACCCACCCCTGGTTCTTCTGCGGCATCGGCGGATCGGGAATGCTGCCGCTCGCGCTGATCCTGCACGGGGCTGGCGCGACGATCGCCGGGTCTGACCGCAGCCGCGACCAAGGCCGCACGCCTGAGAAATTCGCCTGGCTGGAAAGCCTGGGATTCCAGCTGTTCCCACAAGACGGCAGCGGGATCTCTAGCACAAGTCAGACCTTGGTCGCCTCCGCCGCAGTGGAGGATACAGTGCCCGAGATACTCCGCGCCAAGGAACTGGGCTGCCCGCGGATGAGCCGGGCGGAATTGCTGGCGGCGCTGTTCAACGCCGCGCCGATCGGCATCGCCATCGGCGGGACCAGCGGCAAGAGCACCGTCACCGGCATGGTTGGCTGGATCATGACCGTAACTGGCCGCGATCCAACGATCATGAACGGCGCGGTGATGAAGAATTTTGCATCGCCCGATACGCCCTTTGCCAGCGCACGGGTTGGCAAAGGCGATGTCTTCGTATCAGAGGTCGATGAGAGCGATGGTTCGATTGCGCTCTACCGTCCGCATGTGGCGGTGGTGAACAATGTCAGCCTAGACCACAAAAGCCTCGAAGAACTGCGCGTCTTGTTTGGCGATTTTCTGGCCCGCGCGAAGTTTGGCGTACTCAATGATGATGACAGTGAATGTTATGGGCTGCTGACCGGTCTAGCTGCGCGCGAAGATCAACCCGAAACCGAAATCATAACTTTTGCCTTCGGCCATTCGCCAGACTTCACGGTAGATGACGCAACAATTGTCGAGCGCGCGGTCAGCATTTCCGCCGACGTGATCGATACAAGCGCAGGAACCCGGCATCCTTTGTCTCTGCAAATTCCCGGCCGTCACAATCTTGCCAATGCATTGGCCGCGATAGCGGTCGTCAAGGCTTCAGGAGTGGAGGTCAAAGATTCGGTCGCCGCACTCGCCTCGTTCAAAGGTCTGGCGCGGCGGTTCGACATCGTCGGAACCAGCCCTTCGGGCATCACGGTGATCGATGATTTCGGGCATAACCCGGACAAAATATCCGCTACCCTCGATACGCTGAAAGCCCATCCCGGCCGCGTGATCGCCTTTTTTCAGCCTCACGGCTATGGCCCGCTGCGCCAGATGGGAGCGGAACTGGCCGAGGTTTTCGCTACGAAATTGGGACCAGATGACCTCACCATCCTGTGCGATCCGGTCTATTTCGGCGGCACCGTCGATCGCAGCGTCGGCAGCGAACGGATCGTGGCGCTGATCGCAGCGGCAGGCGGCAAGGCCGAATACATCGCGGCGCGCGAGGATTGCGCCGCCCGGATCGCACAGAGCGCCCGTCCCGATGACCGGATCGTCATCATGGGCGCGCGCGATGATACGCTCAGCCAGTTTGCCAAGGATCTGCTGTCGTCATTGCCCTAGTGGGCCGCAGTTCCGCGCAATTTTTGCACCTTATGCAAGGCCATCGCCGCGATAACGCCCAACGCTAGTCCGGTAATCGCCGATAGCACCGCATAGGTCAGCCAGCCAAGAGAAGCACCTAGCGGACCAGTCGCGCGTTCGACAATATGCTGCGCGCCATGGGCTAAATCCGATGGGCCATGGATGCCCAGCTCATGCAAGCCATGGATAATGATCCCGCCGCCAACCCAAAGCATTGCCAGCGTGCCGATGAATGACAGCAGTGCCAAAAGCTTTGGCATTGCCAGCAACAACAACCGCCCCAATTTCTGCGAGCCGGAATCCTTCCTCTCCGCAAGATGCAAGCCAACATCATCCATCTTTACGATCAGCGCCACCGCGCCATAAACAAGCACGGTGATCGCAATCCCAACCACCGCCAGGATCAGTCCCCGGCTAAGCAGCGGCTCGGTTGAAACTTCGGCCAGGGCAATTGCCATGATCTCGGCAGATAGGATGAAATCGGTTCGGATAGCGCCGGATATGCGGTGCCGCTCAAACTCTGCAACGTCTTCAATCGGATCGCCGACAGTCTCGCCGTGCTTTTCGCCGCCAAGCTTTTCCAGCACTTTCTCCGCGCCTTCAAAACACAGATAGAGCCCGCCCAGCATCAGCAGCGGCGTGATCGCGACAGGCAGGAACTCACTCAGCAATAGCGCGATCGGCAGCAGGATAACCAGCTTGTTGCGCAGGCTGCCTTTCGCGATCGACCAGATGATCGGCAATTCCCGCTCTGGGGTGAATTGGGTGACGTAAGACGGCGTGACGGCCGCATCATCAATCACCACGCCCGCTGCTTTGGAGCCAGCCTTGGCTGCCGCAATGCCGACATCATCAAGCGAGGCCGCCGCCGCGCGGGCAATCACGGCAATATCATCAAGCAGTGCTACAAGGCCGGTGGGCATGGCGATCTGGACTTTCAATCAAGCGGATTGCCGCTCCATGCAGCGCACAGCTAGCGTTCAACCTTTCAACCAAGCGTTTGGCAAGCCCGAAAACTAGGATGGCAGCGATCGCGCCTCGGTCATCGCCTGGCCAATACGATTTCGGGCCATCGCGCTGATTTCCTTGCGATCGCCGCACGTCGCAGGATCGAACGGGTCCAGGAAATGAACATGGACCTTGTAGCTGCCTTTGCGGGTAAAGGCCTTCCACGCACTTTCCCAGCCCGTTTCCACGCCAAGCCAGCCAACTTCAGGGCCAGCGTCGCCAAAATCCAGCAGAACCGGCTGGATCATGATCGGCTTAGGCGGCGGTACAAGGGTTTCGAACAGCGCCGGTTTGAACGGCAACAGCCCCTGTCCGTCAGAGGTTGTCCCTTCCGGGAACAGGGTGACGGACCAGTTCTCTGCGATTGCCGCCCGCAGCTGTGCCACCTGATCGCCAACATTCTGCCGATCGGTTCGCGAGATGAAGACTGTCCGGTTCAGTGTCGCCAGCCAGCCGATGATCGGCCACTTGCGGACGCCATCCTGCGCAACAAAGGCGGTGCCATTGATCCCGGCAAGAATCGGAATGTCGATCCACGAGACATGATTGGCGACAAAAAACACATCCTTGCGAAGCGACTTGCCATGAACCTTGACCCTGACCCCCAATACCCGGGCTGCAATCCGCAGGAACAGCATGGCCCAGGGCGATGGCAGGCTTAGAAAATGCCAGACGATATGCAACGGCAGCAGCACGGCCAGTGGCAGCGCGATCAAAACCACCCTTGCCCCGCAACGGAGCAATTCGATCGGCTCAGCCCGCTTGATCGAGATAGAAACAGCAGTCATCCAGAGCCGCTTTGGCCAACCTCGGCAGTTATTGCAATTGCCACCATCTTATGACTGCGCTCGGTTACCGTCCGGTTACACTGATACAGGCCAGTAATCTGCGGTTTGATGGGCCACAAACGGCAACCAGGCTTGCATTGCGCAGTAAATTCGTTATGCGCGCCTCTTCTCCGGTTCGCCGGGGATCCCAAGAAAGCCGGAGGGGCCCCGCAATTGTGCGGATCAGCCAGCGATCGGTTCCGAAGTGAAAGGCATTGCATGCCGCTCTATGAGCATGTCTTCCTGGCCCGCCAGGATTTGAGCCAAGCGCAAGTTGATGCGCTGGCCGCCACCGCCACCGAGATTGTTGAAACAGGCAAGGGCAAGGTCGTCAAGACCGAGTC
>JANOKC010000130.1:0-2623 GCA_031419035.1 Novosphingobium sp.
CAGCTTGGTTGCCTCACCCAGCGCGATCGGCAAAACACCAGTAGCAAGCGGATCGAGCGTGCCGCCATGGCCGACCTTGACCTTGCCCAATCCAGCTTCACGCAGGTTGCGCTTCACCGCCGCCACCGCCTGGGTCGAGCCAAGCCCCAGCGGCTTGTCGAGGATGATCCAGCCGTTTGGCACCGGGTCAGCCGCCCGCGAAGAATTGCGCGAAGTTAAGATACTGCTCGGTCATCCACTGGACCGGCGGCACAACAATTTTGCCGACCGGATCAAAGCCGGGGATCAGTTGCGGCAAGACCACGATCAGCGCAAGCACCAGAAAGAAGCCATAGCGGCGCAGGCTATCAAAGGCAGGGACCAGACTGCGCGGCAACAAGCCTTCAACGATATGCGAGCCATCAAACGGCGGGATCGGCAGCAGGTTGAACAGCGCCAGGAAGATGTTGATGCTGAGAAAGTTAAACAGGTTAAGCAGTGTGAAATGGGTCAACGATCCCTCAACCGGGGCCGCAGTCAGCTTGCTCGACAGCAGTCCCAACAGCACCGCGCCGACTGCTGCTAGAACCAGATTACTCGCCGGCCCAGCGGCAGCCACCAGCATCATCCCATAACGCGGATTGCGCAGGCGCTGGCTGACCACCGGAACCGGCTTGGCCCAGCCGAACACCGGCGCTTTTATCAGCGCGAGAATTCCCGGCAGCACGATGGTCCCGATCGGATCGACGTGGCGGATCGGATTAAGGCTCAGCCGCTTCATCTCCTGCGCGGTCGGATCGCCCAGCAATTTTGCTACGTAGCCATGGGCCACTTCATGAAACACAATGGCAATAACCAGCGGAATAATCAGCGCGGCGGCCTGATAGATCGTATCGTTCATTTGCTCAGAGCCTCGCTGAAATGCTTGCGGCAAAGTGCCATATAACGGTCATTGCCGCCAATCTCGGTCTGCGCGCCCTGCTTTACCGCCGCACCACCAGCATCAACCCGCAAATTCATCGTTGCCTTGCGGCCGCAATGACACACGCCCTTAAGCTCGACCAGCGCATCGGCAATGCCCAGCAGCGTGGCGGAACCTGGAAACAGCTCGCCCTGAAAATCGGTTCGCAAGCCATAGCAGACCACCGGAATATTGGCCTCATCGGCCAGCCGGGCGAGTTGCCAGACCTGCCCTTTGGTCAAAAACTGCGCCTCATCGATCAGCACGCAAGCCAAAGGCTCAGCCGCATGGGCCGCAGTGATCCGCGCCCACAAATCTGTGGAGGCATCAAACCGGTGCGCATCCGCGCCCAGCCCAATCCGGCTCTCAATCGCCTTGTCATCGCCGCGCTGATCGAGTGCAGCGGTCCACAGCATCGTCGCCATGCCGCGTTCACGGTAGTTGAAATCTGCCTGCAACAGCGTGGTCGATTTCCCCGCGTTCATGCTGGCATAGTAGAAATAGAGCTTGGCCATCGCGCACCGCAGATAAGGCCTTCACCGACAAAGGCTATAGCGATTGACAGAGAGAGTCATCGGGCGCAGCCTTGCGGGGCTTCGGGGGCATGGGAGAGTTGCATTGCACCGCCTTGCCTGTTTGAGGATTGCCCCGCTTTTCTTGCTACTCATCGGGGCAAGTTCCCCTACCTATCGCTATGCGCTGGAAGAGACTGGCAGCAATGTCCGCGCCAAGGTTTCCTTCTTCGGCCTATCGAGCAAGACCGCCCAGTTCCCGCGCGTTTCGGGACGAATTGCGCTGACTCCCGATGCACTGGATGCGATTGACCTGGATGTGACAGTCGATGCCCGCGCGCTTGTTTCCAGTGACACCACCACTACGGGCCGCCTCAAGGGTCCGAAGTTCTTCGATGTTGAGAACCACCCCGTGGTGCGCTTCACAGGCCGACGAATGACAATGACCGGAACGCAAACCGCTAGTGTCGCAGGTGAAATTACTGCGCGCGGGATTACCCGCCCAGCCCAGCTGGCGGTCAGCTTCGCCCAGCCCCCGTCGCGAGCCAGCGGGCGCGAGCCGATCACGCTGACCGCGCAGACCACAATCGACCGGCGCGAGTTCGGGATGAATTCCTACAGTATGGTCGTGGGCCGCAAGGTGACGATCACAATCACCGCGCGGATGGTGCCGGGTTAAGCCTCTTCCTCTCCCAGATCGCGCGCGACCTTGGGATGGCGCAGCAGCTCCTCGATCCGGGCAGCCTCGTCAAAGCTCTCGTCGGACAAGAACTTCAGCTTGGCAGCAAAGCGCAGCTTGAGCTTGCCCGCCACTTCCTTCTGAAAAAAAGCGGTATTGGTCCGCAGCGCTTTAAGCACCACTTCCTCATTCGATCCCAGCAGCGGCTTCACGAAGACGCTGGCATGGCGAAGGTCGGGCGACATCCGCACTTCGGTGATGCTGATGGCATGGGCGGAAAGCACCTCGTCATGCACTTCCTGCCGCGTCAGCAGCTCAGAGATCGCATGGCGCACCTGTTCGCCCACCTTAAGCAGGCGGACCGAGCGGGTTTCAGGGGCGGCGGGAGGAATGGCCATTATGCTGCGCTTTCATCCATCTTGGCGAGTATCCGCTTCATCGAGCGCAAATTGCGCGCGGTGCCGCGCACACCCATGCGCCGTTCGATAAAGG
>JANOKC010000131.1:0-4414 GCA_031419035.1 Novosphingobium sp.
CCCCCGCCCCCCCCCCCCCCCCCACGGCGATAATCAAGTTTTGCGGGTGTCTTGAAGCATTCGCAGATGGAAGGGCGGCCCGGCAACGGGTCGCCCTTTTCGTTTGGGTGGCTTGCGACCAGTTCTTTCCCAGAACGCTACGGCCGCAGTTGCGGAGGCAAGTGTGTTGCAGTCAGATTGGCCGCTTGGGTAAAGGCATACCCCAGTTGCAGGCAGGCGCGCTCATGGTTGATCGGCGCGACGATCTGGATTCCGATTGGCAAACCTCCCGTGCTAAACCCGGCCGGTACGGCAAGCGCAGGGCATCCCGACATGGTGATCAGAAAATTGCCTTTCTGCCATTCATGGTAAGTCTGCATCGCAATACCGTTGATCTCATGCGGCCAATCCATAGCCGCAGCGAACGGCAAGATCTGCGTGGCTGGCGCTATCAGGAAATCATAGCGTTTGAACAGGCGGCGGATCGCACCATACCATTGCGAGCGGACAACCGATGCAGCGCGGATATCAAAGGCTGACAGCTTGAGCCCGCTCTCCACCTCAAAGATCGCTTCGGGCTTTAGCATCGCGCGCTTTGCCGGGTCATTATAAAGTTCGAGCAGGCCACCACCTGCCGCCCAGCCGCGTAACTTCAACAGCGCCTGCCAGACTGGTTCCAGTGGCATGTCCAGCACTGCATCTTCGGTCACGCAGCCCAGCGCCTCGAATGTTTTGAGTGCTGCGCGGCTGGCATCAAGCACGCTCGCGTCGCACGGCGTGAACCCTCCAAAATCGCCGAGCCAGCCAATCCGCTTGCCCTTCATGTCGGCGCTCAGGCCATCGAGATTAAGGCTGTTGCCCTCCATTGACAAAGGCGCGCGATCATCGTGGCCGCTCTGCACCTTTAGCAGCAAAGCAATATCCGGGACGGTGCGCGCCATAGGGCCGTTTACGCTCATGCCAGAGGACCAGACATCGTCACCCGCAACCGCGACGCGTCCGAAGCCGGGGCGAAAACCCAGCACATTGTTCCAGGCGGCGGGATTGCGCAGGCTGCCCCCGAAGTCACTCCCATCGGCAAGCGGCACCATCCGCAGCGCGAGGGCCACGGCGCCGCCGCCGGTGCTCCCACCGGCAGAGCGGGACAGATCATAGGGATTGAGAGTGGTGCCATACACTTTGTTGTAGCTGTGTGACCCCAGTCCGAATTCGGGGGCATTGGTCTTGCCAATAAAAATGGCGCCCGCGCGCCGCAGTCTTTCGACCATCAGACTGTCGGCAGTTGGAACAAAGTCCCTGAAAATCGGCGAGCCGCGGGTCGAGATGATGCCCCTGACCGGCTCAAGATCTTTGACCGCGTGCGGAAAGCCGTGGAGCGGCCCGATCCATTCACCGCGCTTCGCCTGATCGTCGCGTTGGGTGGCCTGTTTCAAGAGCGCACCGCGATCCTGAAGAGCCACGATGGCATTCACGGCTGGGTTGTGCCGTTCAATCTGGTCGAGATGCGCCGTCATCACTTCTACGCACGAGGCCTGACGCGAACGGATTGTTCCGGCGAGCGTCACCGCATCCATCATGACAAGGTCGGAGCGTGAAGACGGATTGGAGCGTGGTCTTGCGGCCTTTGCTCCCTCGCTTGCTGCTGCCGCAACAACAGCACCTGCAAGGCCAATCAGTGATCGGCGCGTTAATTCAGGACCGGCCATTTGCTGCTTTTGCATCGCGTGTCTCCCTTGGTGGAGCGAGTGATCTTGATCAGCGCCGGTAACAAGCAAATCCAGACGTCCGACCAGACCGACCGAAGCTTTCCATCCAGTCGCTCATCCTGCGCCTGCTGACCAAAGCCTACTTCAACGTCTTCAAATATTCGATCAGTTCCTTGCGCTTGGCTGGATCACTTTGCCCCGCATAAACCATCTTGGTTCCCGGCACTGTCTTCGAGGTCGCGGTTAGCCAACCGTCCAGCGTCGCCTCATCCCAGATCAGGCCCGAAGCCATCAGCGCGTCAGAGTATTTATAAGCCTCGCCCAGATGCCCTGCCTTGGCCCCGAACACCCCGGCCAGGCTTGGCCCGATGCCATTGCGTCCCGGCTCAACCGAATGACACGAGGAACATTGCGCAAAACTGACCGGGCGGTTGTCAGGTGCGGCTACCGCGACCGTCGCATCCGCTGCTGCCTCATCCCCAGCAGGCTGCTCGGACGGCGAGCCGCAGGCGGAAAGGCCAACTGCCAGTGCCAAGGCCAGTCCTGCCGTGCCAAAGTTGCCCATGTTCAAATTCTCCCTTAGTGCCGGAATCTCTTACTGCCTGGATAGAGCGATATGTCTTCTTTGGGGAAGTGCCTTTGTCGCAACAGCCGTGGCCAAAAGCGCACTATTGACCAGCGATCTTTTTGACCAGCCGAGTTTTCCCTTTCCCGCTGCCTGACCCGCGCCTATCCGGACCGGCTTTATGTCGGACACAGCCACCTCCTCCCCCTGGCGCCTTGAACTCGGCGCAATGCTGCGTCTTTCGGCGCCGTTGGCGGCTGCCAATCTGCTGCAGATGATGGTCCATACCATCGATGTTATTTTCGTGGCCCGGCTGGGTGAGGTGCCGCTGGCTGCTTCCAGCCTGTCGATCTCAATTTTTGGACTGATGCTGTGGTGCTTTTCGGGGCTGACCGGTGCAGTTGCGCCGCTGATTGCCGCAGAGCTGGGCCGCCGCAGGCATGCGGTGCGCGAAGTGCGGCGCAGCGTGCGGATGGCGCTGTGGCTATCGGTGCTGTGCGGCGCGGCCGGCATGGCAGTTTCCTCGTTTGGCGAGGAAATCATGCTGGCTGCGGGTCAGGATCCAGTCGTGGCAGTCGCAGCTGGCGGCTTCATGGGAGTGCTGCTCTGGGCGATGATCCCGATGATTATCGCCAATGTCCTGCGCACTTTCGTCGCGGCGCTGGGCCGCCCGATCTTTGCGACCGCGATCACCGCGCTGGCGATTTTGGTCAATGCGTTGGGCAATTACGCCTTCGTGTTCGGCAATCTAGGGGCACCGGAGCTGGGCCTAGAGGGATCGGCCGTGTCGAGCGTCCTGACCGCGCTGGCGATGGTCGCGGCCTATGTGATCGCCATCGCCACCGATCGGCGACTGCGGCGCTATCATATTTTCGGGCGCTGGTGGCGGCCAGAGTGGTCGCGGCTGGCGGAAATCATCAAGATCGGAACACCAATCGCCCTCACCATTCTGGCCGAGGCAGGGCTATTCAGCGGCGCGGCTTTTTTGATGGGATGGATTGGCCCGGCAGAGCTGGCCGGGCATACGGTGGCACTGCAAGTCGCCGCGCTCGCCTTCCAGATCCCGTTCGGGATCGGTCAGGCTGTCACGATCCGGGTGGGCTATCATTTCGGCGCAGGCGACCGTGCCGGGATCGGCCGGGCCGGCTGGGCTGCGCTGACGCTGTCGATTGCCTTTATGGCTCTTCCGGCCAGCGCGATGTTGCTGATGCCGCGCACGATCCTGTCGCTCTATGTCGATCCATCTGCGGCCGTGAATGCGGCAATGGTTGGCTTTGCAGTCCAGTACATGATCGTCGCTGCTGCTTTCCAGCTGTTCGACGGGGTTCAGGCAGTCGCCGCCGGAGCTTTACGGGGCTTGCAAGACACGCGGATGCCGATGGCAATCGCGATCTTCGGCTATTGGCTGCCCGGCATGGGCACCGCCATCTGGCTGGGCTTTTACACTCCGATGCAAGGTACCGGCGTGTGGATCGGTCTGGCGGTCGGGCTGACCGCGGTCGCGGGCCTGCTGACCTGGCGTTGGCACCGGCGCGAGCAACTGGGACTGCTGCCCGGCTAATTTGGCACGGCGCTCAGAAGATTTGCCCCAGACTCACCTTGACGATGGGCGTGCGCAGACCCATATGCGCCTCGCTGGCACTCACACCATGAGAGTGCCAAGCCTCATTCAACTACCAAGAGAGGTAACATCCCATGAAGTTCCGTCCGCTGCATGACCGCGTGTTGGTCCGCCGCATCGAAGCCGAGGAAAAGACCGCCGGCGGCATCATCATTCCTGACAGCGCCAAGGAAAAGCCCAGCGAAGGCGAAATCGTCGCTGTTGGCACTGGCACCCGCGCCGAAGATGGCAAGATCACCCCGCTCGACGTCAAGGCCGGTGATCGCATCCTGTTCGGCAAATGGTCGGGCACCGAGGTCAAGGTCGATGGCGAAGAGCTGCTGATCATGAAGGAAAGCGATGTCCTAGGCATTATCGGCTGAGCGACGTCCATTCTACCCCACTGATTTTACAAGGAAAATGAACAATGGCTGCCAAGGAAGTACGCTTTTCGCGCGATGCGCGTGAACGCATTCTCGCCGGCGTGGATATTCTCGCCAACGCTGTAAAGGTTACGCTGGGCCCCAAGGGCCGCAATGTCGTGATCGACAAGAGCTTCGGCGC
>JANOKC010000132.1:0-2944 GCA_031419035.1 Novosphingobium sp.
GAACAAGGACCAGACCAGAAACAGCGGCATCACCGGGTTGATCAGCCGCTGCAACCGCCCGCCGTACCAATCCGAAAAAGTCCCGCCGTTCTTCTGCGTCGCCGCCCACGAAATCCCGTTGGAAAACCCGCCGACGAAGAAGAACAGCGGCATCACCTGAAAGAGCCAGGTCAGCCACTGGGTCCACGGCAGGATCCCCAGCAAATGCCCACCCTGCACAGCGCCGTCCTGCATATAGGGCGCGGCGACCAGCCAGTGCCCCACCACCACCGCCAGAATCGACAGCGCCCGCAGGAAATCGACATAGCGATTGCGCTCCGGCGGGGCCTGATCGGCCAGGGCCCTGGCCTTGCTCCACATCGAAACCATCATGTATTCCCCGCTTTGCTCCAGCCCATCCAATAGCCGCTTGAGACGCGAACACCAAACGGCAGCGGAAACGAGCCATGATATTGCGGAACACCCCATGCCAATAGGCTGGAATATAACAAAGGAAGCAATTTTCGTTAGATATCAGAACAATGGCTCAATATCGTGTAGCTAAAATTTCATGTTTCGACCCTTGAAAATTCTGATAAATTATAAACGACTCGATGCGTTTCTATAGTAATGATCCGTGTGGATATATTTAGAGCGATTTGGAAAACCCTGAACTTGGAGGAATTTCAATCATGCTAGATTTTGATCGTCGATCAATCCTTATGGGTGGATCCTCACTTTTCCTGCTTGCTACCCTTGGTGGTTGTGAAAAGCTCAAACAGCAGATTGCCAATCGCCCGGTACGAAAGGACATAGCCAATCTGGCCGTGAATGATCCGATTCTGGAATCTTATCGCGACGCGATCACGCAAATGCAGGCTCTGGCGGGCAGTGATCTTCGAAACTGGACCAAGCAAGCCGAAATTCACCTCAATACCTGCCCACACGGCAACTGGTTCTTCTTGCCTTGGCACCGCGGCTATTTGATGGCGTTGGACGATATCGTCCGCAAACTGACCGGCGATTCTTCGTTCTCGATGCCCTATTGGAACTGGACCTGCCAACGCGCGATCCCCGCGCCATTCTGGCAAAGCGGCAGCGTACTCAACTACAGCCCGCGCGGCGCAACCGCGTCCAGCCAGGCTAATCAGACCATTGTCGGACCTGCGGCGATGACCAGTATCATGGGCGAGCCCGATTTCGAACTCTTTGGCAGCGGAGCAGCCACGGCGCTTCGCGGAGGAGGCGGGTTCCAGGGCGTTCTCGAACAAGGGCCGCACAACTATATCCACGGCTTCACGGGCGGAACAATGGGTAGCTACATGTCACCGCTGGATCCGATCTTCTGGCTCCACCATTGCAACATTGATCGCATCTGGTTCGACTGGAACAGCGCCGGAAACGCCAACACCAACGATCCGACCTACACGAATTTCGAGCTTAGCGGGCTGTTCGTCGACGGAAACTCACAGCCGCTCAAATACAACGTCGGCGCGCTGATCCTCGCTCCACTGCTGACCTACCGTTACGAGGACCCGAAGGGCTGCGGCTTGACGTTCAACCGGCTGGACGAAAAGGCACTCAAGGCATTGCTCGAAGAGGGCGCACGCCAGCGGATCGATGTAGTGGAGCAGATGGAACCGATCGGAACCGATGTGATTATCGGCGGTACCAGCAGGGTGCAGGCGAAACTGGCCATCCCACCGAAGCTGTCTGACAAGGCCTTCGAACAGGTGATGGACAACCGCCTCGTCTTGCGGCTCGACGACGTGTCGCTGTCTTCCGACGAGGAAGACTATTTCGTTCGCGTATTCCTCAACCTGCCGGATGGAGAGGAACCTACGCCGGAATCGCCGCACTATGCCGGTGCATTTGCGTTCTTTGTAGATAAAGCGCACAATCACGGTCCGGTGAATTATGCTGTCGACCTGTCCAATACGATCGAAAGGTTGCGCAATCAGAAGAGGGGCGAGATCGGCTCCGCTGCCAACGTGTCGTTCCAGATAGTGCCGATACGCGATGACGAGAAGAGCCTTGCCGGTGCCCGGCGGGCCGGTGTGAAAATCGGGGCGGTCAGACCGCAATTGATCGCACGCAAACCGTCAGTATCGGCCCCCAAGGCCGAACGGCAATGAAATGGAGGGCGCCGCTCTGCCTGGCCTTGGTCTCGACTTGGTCTGCGGCATGGGGGTGCTCCGCGCCGGGCCAGATGGATGATCGCGCAGAACAGACCGGCGATCCGATCGGGCAAGCGAGCAGCCATGGCGGCGAGCTGCGGATCGAGCTGGATACAAACCGCCCACGACGGATGGTTGCGCAAATCGACACGGGTGCAGCCACCACCGATCAGTCGGTTACCATCGAGATTTTTGACGCAGACACTATGCAAAAATTGGCCACGCCGACCATTTACCCACTGGGTGGCAGCAGCAGATTTGTTGTCGATGTCCCCTCAAGCGTAACTGCACTAGGTTTCCGTGCCACCGATACGGCAACCGGCAAACCCTTGGGTGCACGGTTCGACCAGTTTTCGGTCAGACTTGTAGCCAAGGAGCAATGACGCGCGGGCGCAACACCACGCTTAGTCAGTGCCGACCACTATCGCCATGATCGACAGCGCGCGGAGGAAATCGACGAAGCGATTTCGCTCAGGCAGGGCCTGGTCGGCCATCTCCGCCGCCTTTCACCACATCCGCATCGATTTTCCCTTTGCGAAATTCCGCCTCAGACCGGATACTTGGCGTTCATAACGTCCCAGCTCAAGGCAACCAGCCTTTCCAGCACCGCCAGGTCCACATCGGCCAGCTTCTTGATGTAGACACAAACTTTGCCGGTCTTGTGTTTGCCCAGGCGCCCCATCAGCGCGTCCGCTTCGGCCTGATGCTGGCCGTAATCTTCCATCAGATAGAGCGTTAGCGCGGCCTTGCGCGGAGAGAAGCCGGCGCGCGGGCTTGTGCCCGAATGG
>JANOKC010000133.1:0-24422 GCA_031419035.1 Novosphingobium sp.
ACCCCCGGCCTGATGCACCGGATCGGCGGGATCGAGAAGCAGGTCGATACCGGCCACATCGATTACTCGCCCGAGAATCACCAGATCCAGACCGATGCGCGTAAAGCCAAGATTGACGGGATCGCCAAGAGCATCCCGGCGCAGGAGGTTTGCCTTGGCGAGACTTCGGGCAAGCTCGCGCTGGTCGGCTGGGGCTCAACCTATGGCCCAATCCATCAGGCGGTCCGTCGTGCCCGCGCCAAGGGGCAGGACGTGTCGCACATCCACGTCCGCCACATCTGGCCGCTGCCCACCAATCTGGGCGATCTGCTGCGCGGTTATGACAAGATCCTCGTGCCGGAAATGAACACCGGGCAGTTCAAGACCGTGCTGCGCGATCAGTTCTTGGTCGATGCCAGGCCGCTCACGAAGACAAGCGGCCAGCCGTTTACGATTGCCGAGATTGAAGCGGCTATCGAAGGAGCGCTCGCATGAACGAGATGACCAAAATTGCCGTCCAGACCACGCTCAAGGATTGGGAAACCGATCAGGAGGTTCGCTGGTGCCCGGGTTGCGGGGATTATGCGATCCTCAAGGCAGTGCAGCGGACCATGCCGGAGATTGGCGCGGATCCGGCCAATACGGTGTTCGTCAGCGGCATCGGCTGCTCCAGCCGGTTCCCCTATTACATGGAAAGCTATGGCTTCCACACCATCCACGGCCGCGCGCCCGCGTTTGCAACCGGGATCAAGCTTGCCAATCCGGAGCTCGATGTGTGGATCATCACGGGTGATGGCGATGCGCTGTCGATCGGCGGCAACCACACGATGCATATTCTGCGGCGCAATCTCGATTGCCAGATCATGCTGTTCAACAATGAGATCTATGGGCTGACCAAGGGGCAATATTCGCCCACCAGCCGGGTCGGCACCACCTCGCCGTCAACCCCGCTTGGCTCGGTCGATCGTCCGGCGTCCCCATGTGCCTATGCACTGGGCAGCGGCGCACGGTTTGTGGCGCGCGGGATCGATGTCTCTAAGAACCTGCCCGAAGTGCTCAAAGCCGCCCATGCTCACCGCGGCGCGGCCTTTATCGAGATTTTCCAGAACTGCATCGTCTATAACAAGGACGTTTTCGGCGCTTTCACCGAAAAGGCGGGCGCGGCTACCGGGCAGCTTTGGCTCTATCAGGGCGAGCCGATGCTGTTCAACAAGGGCACCCAAGGTATCGCGCTCGATGCTGCGGCGTTGACGCTGAAAGTGGTCGATGTGGTGGATGGTGATTGGCAGGCGGCGGGGGTGATCGTTCACGATGTCACCAACCGTTCGGTCGCGCATATGCTGGTAGAACTGCCGTTCGGACCCTTTCCGATGGCGCTGGGGGTGATCTACGACGATCCGCGTCCGACCTATGAAGCCGGCGTAATTGAAGAACGGACCAAAGCCAGCGCAGGCAAAGCCCCCGATCTCGCCAAGCTGCTCGCCAAGGGCCAGACCTGGACAGTGACAGAAGGCGGGCCGGAGCTTTAAGCTCTAAGTGGGGCTAACCGCGCTACCAACACATGGCAGCCCAGCACCCAGCCAATCGCTCCTAACCATCCGGCCAAAACATCGCTGGGATAATGCACCCCCAGCCAAGCGCGGCTGAAGCTTATCAGCGCGCCGATAATCAATGCTGAGGCGATAACCGCGCGGCGGCGAGCGGGTGCGATCAGGGGCAGGAATGCCATCGCAATCGCCAGGTATAGCGCCGTTCCGCCAAATGCGTGGCCGCTGGGATAGCTGTAACCACCGGCGCCAACCAGATGATCGACCACAATCGGCCTTTCACGGTCGAACAAATTCTTCATCTCGCCATTGATCAACCCAACCGGGAGTGCGGCCAACGCCAGAAACAGAGCGCCGCGCTTTTGGCGCAGGAGCAAAAGGGCAACGCTGCCAACTGCCGTCAGTGCAAAGCGCAGCGGCCCTTCGCCCATCCGGGTGATCGCTATGAACAGGCTATCGAGCGCTCGCGGTCCCTGACGCAAGGCGAGCAGGATCGCCTCGTCAAGTTGCTGAGTCCAGCCCAACGTCACCGGCACTGTGATTGCTGCAAAGCCAAGCCAGCACAGTCCGGCGATATTTGCTGTCTGAGCGTTTGGTGCGGGAGGAATGTCCATGATGGTTCAGATATTTGCACGGCATCGCCAAGCAGGCAACCCGGCTTGCCCCAAGCGCAATTTCCCGCCATCCATCTGCGCATGGACAATCTCACCCACTCACTGATCGGTGCGGCGCTGGGGCAAGCCGGGCTCAAGCGCAAGACTGGCCTTGCCATGCCGGCTTTGATTATTGCCGCCAATCTACCCGATATTGACGCAGGCTGCGCGATCTACGGGATCGAATCGCTCAGCATGCGGCGTGGGATTACCCACGGCCCGATTGCGCTGCTGGTGTTGCCGCTGCTTTTGGCAGGGGCGTTGTGGTGGTTTGATCGCTGGCAGCAGCGGCGCGGCAAACGGCCAGAGAATAGGTTGCCGCTCCACTTCGGCTGGCTACTGGCGCTTTGTTACATAGGCACGCTGTCGCACCCGCTGTTCGATTGGTTCAACAATTACGGCATCCGCCTGCTTGAGCCATTTTCGAGCCGGTGGTTTTACGGCGACACGCTGTTCATCATCGACATCTGGATTCTCGCCGCTCTGGGCATCGGAGTATGGCGCTCGTTGCGGCGGGAGCGAACTGGCATGATCGACCCCGCATGGCCCGCGTATATTTCCTTGATCGCGGTTGCCGGCTATGTGCTGGTCAACCTCGGCATCAGCCGGTTTGCCGTTTGGGACGCCGAAATGTCCGAACCTTACTCAGAGGTCGCGGTTGCAAACGCGGTTCCGGTTGCCTTTTGGCAGCGCGAGATACTTTGGCGGTCAAATGACAAATACGGAGATTACATGTCGAGTTTTCCGTTTGGCCGGTCCAATTCGAGTGGGTCCAACCCAACCAACATGACCGACCCCCGCATCGTCGAATGGGCCAAGAACAACCCCGCCGCACAGGCCTTCCTGTTCTGGTCGCGCATGCCGATTGCCGAGTTGCATGATTACCGCATCATCCTCCGTGACCAGCGGTTCATGGACCCGCGCATCGCTGACCGCTTTTCCGTCACGCTCAGGCCAAAAAATAACGGGGATCGACGCTAGCGCGGATTGCTCCGGCAAGGCTCACAGTTCATAAGATACCCATGAACGCGCAAGCACCGGGGAGGGGAGCGCAGCTCGTCACAGCAGGACAGCGGATCGGGATCGGTCCGCAGTGGCTGGCGTGCGCCTTTGCGGGGGGTTTCCACCGGATACTTGATCGGCTGGACCGGGGGCTAGCGGCCGGATCGCTGAGCTTTGCCTTGCCCGATGGCACCACGCGCCTGCTCGGTGGCCGCGTAGCGGGGTTCGAGGGTCACGTTGATCTGCACGATTGGCGCGGGCTTCTTCGGCTGGCGACCGGCGGTTCGGTTGGCGGCTATCAAGGCTGGGAGCAAGGCGAATGGTCCAGCCCTGATCCGGTTGCGCTGTTTGCGGTGCTGATGGCCAACGCTGCAACTTTAGGGAATACAGGGCGCGCACATGGCCCGTGGCGCTGGCTGGCAAGGCGGCTGCACCGGCTCCACCGCAACACTCGCGAAGGGGCGCAGCGCAATATCCACGCGCATTATGATCTGGGTAATGATTTCTATGCTGCCTGGCTGGGACATACGATGGCCTATTCAAGCGCTATTTTCGAAGATGGGGGCAGCCCTTCAAAGTTCCAGCAAATGATTGATCGACTTGATTTTGCTCAGCAGGCCAAGATCACCACGATCGTCAACCGGGCCGGGCTATCCGCGGGCGATACGGCATTGGAAATTGGTTGCGGCTGGGGCGTTCAGGCCTTTGCGCTGGCTGGCACCGGGGCCAAAGTCGATGCGATCAGCCTGTCGGACCCGCAACTCGCGTTTTGCCGGGAGCGCGCGCGCGCAAACAATTCGCCGATTGATTTTCGCCATCAGGATTACCGCGATGTGGTGGGCCAATATGATGCAATCGTCAGCGTCGAGATGGTCGAAGCTGTAGGACAGGAATACTGGCCTGATTTCTTCGATTGCATCGCCCGCAACCTCAAGCCGGGTGGCCGGGCAGTGATCCAGTTTATCGCGATCCGCGACGAACTGTTTGATGCCTATGCTGCAAGTGCTGATTTCATCCAGACCTACATCTTTCCTGGCGGCATGCTGGTGCGCGAAAGCGCGTTTAGGAGTCTGGCGGCTGAGCGTGGTTTGGAATGGCATGATCAGGCAAGCTTCGGCCCTCACTATGCCGAAACGCTGCAGCTTTGGCGGCTAGGCTTTGATACAGCAGTGGAAGAAGGACGTCTCCCGACCGGCTTTGATCAGCGTTTCGTGGCGCTTTGGCGGTTCTACCTGATGTATTGTGAAGGCGGATTCCGCGGCGGCGGAATCGATGTTTGCCAGGTTACCTTAATCAAGAGCTAGAGGATCGGCCGATAAACCGTATCGCCGCGCCAGCGGGCAAGGGTGTTGTCATGCACGATCGGGCTCATCAGATTGTCAAAGGCACAACCAGCCAGGCTGTTGTCCCACCAGATCACTTCGGCCTGGAGTGCTTCCAGCCCCGGCAGGGTGAGCCAGCAAACCATCCCAGGATGGATCCGATTGATCGCCGCAGCACAAAAGCCGCTGAGCGAGAGATCATGGACCACAGTCTGATAGCCGCGCCCGCCAGCTACACGCATCGTTGCCGGAATCGCAATTCGCGTACGCGGCGCGCTGCGATCTTCCTGCGCGGCGAGAAGATAAGGATCCCTCGTTCCGACCATCAATCCGTTCATGACCTGCGTCCCTCCTGTTTGCTTACTCGCAGCTTGCGCGGCTTGCTTTGCAGATAATGGACCGACGGGGTTGAGTAGAGCTTATGAAGGAGGGTTAACAGTTTCGCGGTGCGGACTGGAAAACTGTTCACCAAGTAAAGCCAGTATCCGCGCGGCGACCACCTCTGGCGGCTTGACTGAGGCTGGATCTTCGCCCGGATAGGCCCGGGCGCGCATTGCCGTGCGGGTGGCACCGGGATCGACAACCGCGACGCGTACCTTGGCGATATTGCGCACCTCTTGAGCATAGCATTGGACCAACACTTCTACCGCAGCCTTGCTGGCCGCATAGGCACCCCAAAAAGCCCGAGGCTGCGCCGCTACACTGGTGGTAAGCATGATAAAACGCGCATCGGCACTGTTCCGCAGCAACGAATCGAAATTGGCGATAAGCGCCTGAGTAGCGAGAACATTTATGGTCAGTGCTTTGCCGAAGCTGGCCGAATCTATATCGCTTACAGAGGAAAGCTGCGGCAGGATTGCAGCGCAATGAACCATGATGTCGAGCTTGTTCCAGCGGCCGGTGATTGCCCCTGCCAGACGGGCAATACCATCCGGTTCGGCCAGATCGACCGGCGCAATCGTGGCGCTGCCGCCTGCGGTGAAGATCCGCTCCTCCACCGTTTCAAGTGCTTTGGTATCGCGGCCGGTCATCACCACGTGTACGCCAGCTCCGGCGAGTGCTTCAGCGGTCGCCGCGCCGATCCCGCGGCTCGCCCCGGTGACAAGTGCGACTTGCCCAGCGAAGTCCATTACGCCACCTCGGTTACCGGCAACGACAGCTGAGGCGCCTCTTCCTCGCGGTCACCCATGTCGGTCAGCCGCGTCGGATATTCGCCGGTGAAACAGGCATCGCAATGCTGCGGGCAAGCGGTGTTGCGGCTGCTTTCGCCCACGGCGCGATAGAGCCCGTCGATCGACAGGAAGGCCAGGCTGTCAGCCTCAATGAATTTGGCCATCGCCGCAACATCCATCTGGGCTGCCAGCAACTTGCTGCGTTCGGGCGTATCGACCCCGTAAAAACAGCTGTATTCGTATGGGGGACTGGCAATCCGCATATGCACTTCGGCAGCGCCCGCATCGCGCATCATTTGAACGATCTGAAGACTAGTGGTGCCGCGCACGATCGAATCATCGATCAGCACGATCCGCTTGCCCTCAACAATTGCGCGGTTGGCGTTGTGCTTGCGCTTCACGCTGGAATGACGAGCGCCATCGGATGGCTGGATGAAGGTGCGCCCGACATAGTGCGACCGGATGATTCCCAGCTCGAACGGGATGCCCGATTGCTGGGCATAGCCGATTGCCGCGGGAACACCGCTATCGGGCACTGGAACGATCAGATCAGCGTCGATCGCGGCTTCCTTGGCCAGTTCGATCCCGATCTGCTTGCGCACCGCGTAAACCGATTTGCCTCCCATCACCGAATCCGGACGGCTGAAATAAACATGTTCGAAAATGCATGGTCGCGGATTATGGGCGCCGAATGGACGGTGGCTGGTAATGCGGCCATCCTGGCGCACCTCAACCAGCTCGCCCGGCTCAACCTCGCGAACGAACTCTGCGCCGACAATGTCCAGTGCAACGGTCTCGCTGGCAAACACCGTCGCCGCGCCAATCTTGCCCATCACCAGCGGGCGGATACCCAGCGGATCGCGGCAGGCGATCATCCGCTTGGGCGTTGTGCAGATCAGCGAATAGGCCCCCTCGACCATCCGCAGTGCATCAACAAACCGGTCGAGCAGCGTCGGGTAGCGGCTTGTGGCGATCAGATGGATGATGACTTCGGTGTCCGAGGTGGACTGGAAGATCGCGCCCTTGTTTACCAGCTCATGTTTGAGGTGCAGCGCATTGGAGATATTGCCGTTATGGGCAATCGCAAAGCCGCCGCGCGCCAGATCTGCGAACAATGGCTGGACATTGCGCAGGCCTGCGCCGCCTGTGGTTGAATAGCGAACATGGCCCACGGCCATTTCGCCCGGCAATTCAGCCAGCGCCGCGCTGCTTGAGAAATTCTCCGCGACATGACCAAGCCCGCGGCGCGAATAGAACTCTGTCCCATCAAAGCTGGTGATGCCAACCGCTTCTTGGCCACGATGTTGCAAGGCATGGAGGCCGAGCGCGGTCATCACTGCCGCTTCGGGTGTTCCGATCACACCAAAGATGCCGCACTCTTCGCGCAGCTTGTCGCCATCAAGATCAAAGAACGGATGGGTTAGGTTCATCGAGGATACGCCCGGCCAGAGGTAAGCCCTGTTGCAGCGCCTTTGGCGCGTGTCGGCTGCGAAAGCAAGGGGATCGCAGGCCATTGCCAGCAAGCCTGCCGAACCCTACATCGCACGCAACAATTCTAAAGCCGGGAACGCTGCTTGATCCTCTCTCCTTTCGAATGGACTATCGCCAAGCGCTATATGATGCCGGGCCGCAGCGAGGGCTTTATTGCGCTGGTGGCTGGGATCAGCCTTGCTGCAGTGATGCTGGGCGTGGCTGCGCTGGTTATTGTGATGAGCGTTATGAACGGTTTTCGGGCCGAGTTGCTCGACAAGATCGTCGGGCTTAATGGCCACGCCATTATCCAGGCCTATGGCGGGCGGCTGGAAAACTGGCAGGGCGTGTTGCAACAGGTTAAGGCCACCCCAGGCGTCGTAAGTGCCTCGCCGCTGATTGAGCAGCCGCTGCTGACCAGCTTCAACGGCAGGGTGGAGGCGATTTTGGTGCGCGGCAATCTGGCTGAAGATATCAAACGGCTTGAAGACAAGAAAAAGGCCGGCAATCTGGCAGAGCTTCAACCCGGCGCGGGCAACGTCGCAGTTGGCGCACGGCTGGCGGAAAACCTGGGCGCGCGCGTTGGCGATACGATCACGATCATCAACCCTCAGGGCCGTGCGACACCGTTCGGCACGGTACCGCGCCAGATTGGCTATCACGTCTCGGCGATCTTCGAGGTTGGGATCTATGATTATGACGAGGCTTTCGTGGTCATGCCGATGGCCGACGCGCAGACCTTGATGCTGACTGGGGATTCGGTCGGCATGATCGAGGTCAAGACCAATGATCCCGACACCGTTTCCGAAACGCTCGCCCCCCTAGCGCAAAAGCTGGCCGGACAGGCGGTAGTGACCGACTGGAAAACGATCAACGCCAGCCTGTTTGAGGCTTTGGCGGTAGAGCGCGTGGCGATGTTTGTGGTGCTTTCGATTATCGTGCTGGTCGCGGTGTTCAATATCCTCTCGTCGCTGATCATGCTGGTCCGCGCCAAAACCCGCGACATTGCAATTCTGCGGACGATGGGCGCGACCCGCAAAAGTCTGCTCAAGATATTCGTCACCACCGGCTTCATCATCGGGGTGCTGGGGACGCTGGCCGGGCTGGCGCTGGGCTTTATCTTTCTGTTCTTCCGCCAGTCGATCGTTCACGGGGTCGAGATCATCACTGGCCAGAATCTATGGGATCCCTCCATTCGCTTTCTGGCCGAATTGCCCAGCCGCAGCGATCCGGCCGAAATTGTAGTGATCAGTGTTATGGCACTGGTGTTCAGCTTCCTTGCCACGCTCTATCCCGCGATGAAGGCGGCGAGCACCGATCCAGTTCAGGTGCTGCGGTATGAGTAGTCCGGTTTTCAGACTTACCGATCTAACCCGCAGCTTTGAACAGGGCGGGGTGCGGATCGAGGTGTTGCGTGGCTGCAATCTGACTGTTCAGCCCGGCGAGATCGTCGCGTTGCTCGGGCCTTCCGGTTCGGGCAAATCGACAATGCTGCAAGCCATCGGCCTGCTCGAAGGCGGGTTCGGCGGTAGAATCGAAATTGCCGGAACCGATGCCTCGACGCTGTCAGGAGATCAGCGCACGAGCTTGCGCCGCGATCACATCGGCTTTGTCTATCAATTCCATCATCTCCTCCCTGATTTCACCGCGATCGAGAACGTCATCCTGCCGCAGTTGGTTGCCGGAATTGATCGATCTGCTGGAGAGGCAAGGGCACGCGAATTGCTTGATGCGCTTGGCCTGGGCGAGCGGCTCAGTCACCGCCCCAGCCAACTTTCCGGCGGCGAGCAGCAGCGCGTTGCGGTTGCCCGGGCGCTGGCCAACAAGCCCGAACTGGTGCTGGCCGACGAGCCGACCGGCAACCTCGACGAAGCCACCGCCAACAAGGTGCTGGGAGAGTTTATCAAGCTGGTCCGCGGCGAGGGCAGCGCCGCGCTGGTCGCAACGCATAATGAACGCCTGGCCAAATCTATGGACCGGGTGGTACGCTTGCATGAAGGAGTGCTGGAATGAACACTATCGCCGATTTTACCGCCAAGCTGCCGAATGGCGAAGAGGTTTCCCTGGCCGACAAGGCGGGCAAAGTCCTGCTGATTGTTAACACCGCCAGCAAATGTGGCTTCACTCCGCAGTATGAGGGGCTGGAGGCGCTGTTCCAGAAGCACGGCGATCAGGGATTTGAAGTGATTGCCTTCCCCTGCAACCAGTTCGGTGCGCAAGAGCCCGGCAATGCCGAGGAAATCGCCAATTTCTGCAGCCTGAAGTATGATGTCTCGTTCCCGCTAATGGACAAGATCGACGTCAATGGCGCGGGCACACCGCCGCTGTATGATTGGCTTAAGAAAGAAGCTCCAGGTCTGCTCGGTTCGCGCGGGATCAAATGGAATTTCACCAAATTCCTGATTGGCCGCGATGGCAAGGTCGTTCGCCGCTATGCGCCCACAGACAAGCCCCAGGACATTGAGAAGGACGTTGTGGCTCTTCTCTAAGGTTTACTTGGCCAGGCTGGTCAGCGCGGCCTGATCGATCGTTGCGACTGCGGCTTTCAGCTCGTCAATGCTGGCCGCTTCGCCTTCTGCTTCGATCATGAAGCGATTCGCGATCATCGTGCCAAACTTGCCGCGATTGCGCGACTTGTTCCACTGTTCAGTCTGCATCTGCCCATTTACGGTGGTAGTGCGCTCATAGCCGTCGGCATCCTCGCGGCTTTGTTCCACCCCCATCGCCGCGCCAAGTCCAGCCAGCGCGCCCAGCGCCGACATGTCGATCAGCTTGAGACGAAAGCTGCGATCGCCGGCCTGATATGTGCCCTCGGCGCTGCTGCCCATTCTGCCAACGCCGGTGCTTTCGGTTGCGGTGCGGCTGTATCCGCCGATTGAGCTGGGGAGCAGGGCTTGCATCGCGCTGGCTGCTACTGGATTGGTCTCGCCGTTTGCAGCCGCTTCCATCTGCTTGGTGGCTTGTTCAATCTTGCTCGCATCGACCGCGCCGACGCCCGGAATGTTGAGCTTTCCAGACAATTCGCCGCTGTTGCTGGCACCAGTCAGCGCCGCCGCTCCGCCGAATAATCCTGCCACCGAGGCTGTCAGCGCGCCGATCACGATATAGAGCAACGCAGCACAGATCACGGTTACGGCGGTATAGCCCAATGCCTTGTCCTGCGGCACTTTCATCACCGGCGTTGCGCCGATGTAAAGCAGGTACAGGCTGTAAAGGCCAAGCAAGCCAAATATCCCGAGCGAAGGAATCAGGCCGAAAATCCCGGCTACCCATCCGGCCGTTGCGCCATAGACCACCAGCTTGAAGGCATTGGTGCGGTTGGCCTCGCCCCCGAACTTTGGAGCAAGCGCATCGGCGATTAGGGCGAGCACTACCACCCCGATAATTCCGACGACAAAGCCGGTGATTGCTCCGGTCAGTCCCGCCATTAGGCCGGGCTTGAAGCTGATGCCAAGAGCCCCATAGCCGAACAGCTGTCCGCCGATAAACGAAGCGACCGGTCCGATTGCCAGCAAAGGGGCCGCATAACGGACGATCAGATCGCCCGGCGTGGCTTGTTCCCCCGCGATAACCGGCCATTCCTCGGCAGGCTTCAACAGAATCGCTTTGACCCTTGCTACCAGAGAATTGCCTGGATTGATGACTTCACTCATCGTCGCCTCCATCGTTTGAACTGTTTCGCATTCTGGTTCGTTGCCGCAGGGAACCATAAGTTCCGATTGAATGCAAAATTCCGAAGTCCGATCCGGACTTGACGGTGGAAAAGCTTTCAATCTGCTCTTCCGAATCCTGCCCCGTCGCCTACCTTCTGCCGATGGCTTTTGCTCCTTTCGTCCCGCTGCGGGTTTTTTCGAGCTACACGATGCTCGATGGGGCGATTGATCCCAAGGCGATTGCCAAGCTTGCAAAGGAGCGAGGTTTTCCTGCCATTGCAATCACCGATCGTAACGGGCTTTATGGCTCGATTCCTTTCACCTCGGCGTGCCGCGAGATGGGTGTCCAGCCAGTCATCGGCACGATGCTGGCGGTGCAGCGCGGGCCGGGAGAGCCGATCGACTGGCTGGGACTCTATGCGCAGAATGAGGCAGGCTGGCAAAATTTGTGCCATTTGGTCAGCGCGGCGCATCTCGATCGGCCGCTGGAGCTTGATCCGCACGTCACGCTGAGCGACCTTGTGGGCCATTCGGACGGACTGATCGCGCTGACAGCTGCTGGCGAAGGCGCGTTGGCGCGGTTGCTGGCCGATGGCAAGATCGATGCCGCTGATGCCTATTGCGAGCGGCTGGAGGCGCTGTTTCCAACCCGGCTTTATATCGAGCTGGCCCGCCGCGGCGACGCGGTGGAGGAAGCTGCGGAGGATCTGCTGCTGACGCTGGCCTTTCTTCGCGATCTGCCGCTGGTCGCCACCAATCCGGCCAATTTTGCCGACCCGCATTTCTTCGCCGCCCATGATGCGATCATGTGCATCGCCAATTCAACCCATATCGATGCCGCCGATCGTCCGCGCTCGAGCCGCGAGGCTTTCGTCAAATCCGCGCGGATGATGCAGGAAATTTTTGCCGATCTGCCCGAGGCCACGGCCAATACGCTGGTAATCGCGCAGCGCTGCGCCTTCTCTCCGCCCAAGCGCCAACCTATCTTGCCCAGTCTTGCTGGCGATCAAAAAGGCGAAGCGCTGATGATGGCCGAGGACGCGCGTGCCGGGCTTGAAGCGCGGCTGGCCCTGAATGTTGGGCTGTCCGCGAAAGATCGGCAGGTCTATTTTGACCGGCTGGAGTTCGAGATCGACGTCATTAACCGAATGGGATTTGCCGGCTATTTCCTGATCGTTGCCGATTTCATCAAATGGGCCAAGGACGACGACATTCCGGTCGGGCCAGGGCGCGGCTCGGGAGCGGGCAGCGTGGTCGCCTGGGCGCTCACAATCACCGATCTCGATCCACTGAAACTGGGCTTATTGTTCGAACGCTTCCTCAATCCCGAACGCGTTTCGATGCCGGATTTCGATATCGACTTCTGCGAAACCCGCCGTGGCGAGGTGATCCGCTATGTCCAGGCCAAATACGGGCACGATCACGTCGCGCAGATTATCACCTTCGGCAAGCTCAAGGCGCGCGCGGTGCTGCGCGACACCGGGCGGATCCTGCAGATGAGCTATGGTCAGGTCGACAGGCTGTGCAAGATGGTGCCCAACCACCCGACTGACCAGTGGGATCTGCCGCGCACGCTGAACGGTGTCGCCGAGTTTCGCCGCGAATATGACAATGACGACGAGGTAAAGCGGCTGGTCGATCTGGCGATGCAGCTTGAAGGCCTGCCGCGTAACAGCTCAACCCACGCCGCCGGTGTGGTAATCGGTGATCGCCCGCTGGCACAGCTGGTGCCGCTTTATCGGGATCCTCGCTCGGACATGCCGGTCACTCAGTTCGACATGAAATACGTCGAGGATTCGGGGCTGGTGAAGTTCGATTTTCTTGGTCTGAAAACGCTTTCGGTGCTGAAAAAGGCAACCCAGCTGATGCGCCGCCGCGAGATCGAGATTGATCTAGCCGCGCTTCCCTGGGATGATGCGGCGGTTTACCGCTTGCTTCAGTCGGGCGACACGGTGGGCGTGTTCCAGCTCGAATCCGAGGGGATGCGGCGCGCTCTTTCAGCGGTGAAACCCAGCAATTTCAATGACATTATCGCGATCGGCGCGCTCTATCGGCCCGGACCGATGGACAATATCCCGCTGTTTGGGCGGCGCAAGAACGGCGTCGAGGCGATCATATATCCGCATCCCAAGCTGGAGCTGATCCTGGCCGAAACCTACGGGGTCTTCGTCTACCAGGAACAGGTGATGCAGGCCGCGCAAGTGCTGGCTGGCTACTCGCTGGGCGATGCCGATTTGCTGCGCCGGGCCATGGGCAAGAAGGACCAGAAGGAAATGGACGCGCAGCGCGCACGGTTCATTGCTGGGTGCAAAGCCAACTCGGAGATCGAAGCCAGCAAAGCCACAGAGCTGTTTGACTTGATCGACAAATTTGCTGGCTATGGCTTCAACAAGAGCCACGCTGCCGCCTATGCCTTGCTGTCGTATCAGACCGCCTGGCTCAAGACCCATTATCCGCATGAATTTTACGCAGCTTCGATGTGTTTCGATATGCACCAGTCGGAAAAGCTCTCGATCTATGTCGATGACATGCGCCGCGCCGGGGTGGCTTTGGCTGGCCCGGATATGAACCGTTCAGAGGCCGAATATATCGTTGAACGCACCGATGAGGGATATGCGGTGCGCTATGCGCTGGCGGGTATTCGCAATGTCGGCGAGAAGGCGATGAACGCGATCGTCGCCGAGCGCGAGGCGCATGGCTGGTTCGAGAGCCTTGAGGATCTGTTCGCCCGTGTGCCGCCTGGATCGATGAATCGCCGCCAACTCGAAGGGCTGGCAGGCGCAGGCGCGCTCGACAGTCTTGAGCCCAACCGCGCGAAAGTGCTGGCCAATGCGGACATTCTGCTGGCGGTGGCCGAAGAGGCGGAGCGCAGCCGGACCAGCGGGCAGGCTGCGCTGTTTGGCGGGGATGACCACGCCGAGCCGACGCTGCGGCTGGTCGAGGCCGAGCTGTGGGGCAAGCCCGAACAGATGGCCAAGGAGCGCGAAAACTTCGGCTTCTATTTCGCTGCGCACCCGGTGGAGCAATACCGCGTGGTCGCCTCGGCCAATGGTGCGCGCACCCATGGCAGCCTGGTTGCGAGCGGCGGGTTCGGCATCGGGCGGCACCCGGCAGTGATGGCGGTGCTGATTGAGAATGTGCAGCGCCGCAAGACCAAGCGCGGCAAGGATTTCGTGATCGCTGATTTCTCGGACAATACCGGGCAATTCTCCGCCTCATGCTTTGAGGAATCACTTGTCGAGCCGCTGCAAGGGTGGGCCAAGGAAGGGACATGCCTGCTGCTCAATGTCGAACTTGATAGCCCAAGCCCCGAGGAGCCGCCGAGGATCACAGTGCGCGGCGCCCGCCCGCTAGCCGATGTCAAAAGCGGCGCAAGGATGGTGCTGACCTGCGATGTTGAGCGGGTAGAGGCACTGGCAGAGCTTGCTTCAGTGCTGACGGGTGGGGCTGAAGGGCGGGGCGAAGTGCTGGTAAAATTGCGCACCGGTACCCCGACGGAGCCTGTCATGCGTCTCGGCCGTGACTTTTTGCTCGATGGCGAACTTGCAGAACGCTTGGCTTTGATCGAAGGTCTTGGCAATGTGTCAGTAATAGCGCGGCGCGGCTCCAGTCATCTGAGGCTCGTCGCGTAAGGATCAAAACGCGGGAGTTGGCTGGAATGCTTGGAGCGATGCAGGACTGGGACCTTAGGGTTACCCATATTATCGATCATGCCGCGCGCGAATATGGTTCCCGCGAGATTGTTACCTATTGGGCTGATGGACGAGAAACGAGGACCAATTGGGCCGAAATCCGCCGCGATGCCCTGAAAATGACTCAGGCATTGCGCAAGCTGGGCGTAGGGAAAGGTGATCGGATCGCGACTCTGGCTATGAACCACAGCCACCATCTGATCAGCTGGTATGGCGGGGTAGGGGTTGGCGGTATCCTCCATACCATCAACCCTCGGCTGTTTGACGATCAGCTGGAATATATCGCCAACCACGCCGAGGATCAGGTGCTGCTCTATGATGCAGCGTTTCAGCCGATCATTGACCGGATGAAGCCGCGCTGGAGCACGATCAAACACTATATCTGCTATGATAATGGCGAATTTGAACGCTGGATCGGCGCGGAAGACGGCCAGACCCAATGGGCCCCCGGCGACGAGCGCGATCCCTGCATGCTGTGCTATACCAGTGGCACCACTGGTAATCCCAAGGGTGTGCTTTATGAGCACCGTTCGACCATGCTCCACGCGATGACTGGGGTGCAGCCGGCACTATTCGATTTCGATGCGCGCAGCGTGATGCTGCCGGTTGTGCCGATGTTCCACGCGGCGAGCTGGGGCCTGCCTTGGTGCGGGGCAGCGGCAGGGATCAAATTCGTGTTTTCGGCAGTCAACGATCCGGCGGTGCTGTGCAATCTGATGAACCGCGAAAAGGTGACTCACTCTGCCGGGGTGCCTACCGTGTGGCTTTCGATGTTCCAGCACATGGATGCGAGCGGAGTGACCCTGCCGACGCTGCGTCAGGCGATAATCGGCGGCTCAGCCGCACCGCGCTTTATGCTGGAGCGGTTGATGAAGGCCGGGGTCAATGTCGCTCACGCTTGGGGCATGACCGAAACCAGCCCGATCGGCACGACCGGTGCGCGAACCTGGAATTGGGATGATCTGAACTTCGATCAGCAGGTCGATATCAAGGCGATGCAGGGCCGTGTGCCGTTCGGAGTTGAAATCCGCTGTGTCGATCTGGATGATTCGACCCACGAATTACCGCGCGACGGCAAGACTTCCGGCACGCTGCAAGTGCGCGGACCCTGGGTAATCAAGCGATATTTCAAGGCCGAGGCGGACGCGGCGACCGACGGCCAGTGGTTTGATACTGGCGATGTTGCGATAATACATCCCGATGGGACCTTGCAGCTGACCGACCGGACCAAAGACGTCATCAAATCGGGCGGCGAATGGATCAGCTCGGTCGAACTGGAAAATGCCGCAGTCGGCCATCCGGCGGTGGCGGAAGCGGCGGCGATCGGCATCTATCATCCCAAGTGGGACGAGCGTCCGATTCTGGTCGTGGTCAAAAAGCCGGGTGAAGAGGCAACTGAGCAGGAAATCCGCGATTACCTTGCCGACAAGATCGCCAAATGGTGGTTACCCGATGCCGTGGAATTCGTTGATGATATTCCCCACACTGGTACCGGCAAGATCAGCAAAAAAGATCTGCGCGACCGGTTTCGCGATTACAAGCTGGTTGATTGATGATGCCCTACGTCGATCCATCTCGAGAAAACTGGACGCTGTTCAAATCGCTTCCGCGCGACACGCCGATCCAGATGCTCAATCTGATCAAGTTCAAGGCGTTGGCAGACTATCCCGAAGGCCACCCCTACCACGGCAAAGGTCTGACTGGGCGCGAGGCGTATGCGATTTACCGCAAAGGCTTTCAGGGGCTGGTGCAAGGCTCCGGTGCGGCGATGGTCTGGGAAGGCCCGCTCGAATGCGCAGTCACTGGTCCGGCGGATGAGTGGGACGAAGCCTTCGTCATGGGCTACCCAAGCACCGCCGCCTTCATGGCTATGGTGAAAGATGAGGACTACATCCGCGATGTTGTGCCCCATCGGACTGCGGCTGTGGCGGACAGCAGATTGATCCGGTTTGGGGCGTGAAGCAGGCGCAGCCTTGCCGGCTGCCAGACTATCTCAGGTGCTTGGGGTTCAACCATTCATCGAACAGGCGATCGATCCGCCGGTCCAACATGGGCCGCGCGATCGCAAAACTATCGTTGCATGACGAAAGGTCCGATCCGTCGCGCAGCTCGTAATGTCTTGCCTCGGGTGGCACGGGTTGAACCAGGCCATAATGCCAGCGCGTTGCCAGTCCTGCGCGGTGAGGACCAGATACGGATCGATGCTCGGATCAATCCTGTCCGCAGCAAGTAGTAATCCGGTCTCTGCCTGTCGCCGCGACCACAGTTGCGGGACGACCATGCCGGGAGTTGGATCAAACTGGCGCATGCTCAATCTCCTTGAAGGAGCTACGCGGGCATTGGGCCGGAGCCTCAACGGGAAGCCGCCTTATCCCGTGGCCGACCAAAGAGCCAAATCATGGATTTTTCAAAAGCGCCGCCGCGATTGAGTTTTCCGGCCAATCAGATCCGTCGGTCCAGCCCTTCCAAAAGCAATTCGCGCAATTGGCTCTCCCGGTTCCGCTCACGCTCCTGAACGGATTCCGCTTTTGGCCCGGGGCATGATCTTAAGGGCAGGTTGTCCCCCTTTTTCGCCAGCCTAGGATAACGGTGCCAAAATCTCTAACCGGCTAACAAGCTATAATCAGGAGGGTAGTAACGTGGACACACTTACAGCGGGGCAATTTTCCCTTGTTTTCAACGCTTTTTCTTTCACTTTCGCAACCATGGGCGCAGCTACTTTGTTTCTGTGGCTCAGCCGCTCGCAAGTCGGCCCAGCTTACAAGACCGCGCTGACCATATCGGGCTTAGTGACTGCGATTGCGTGTTATCATTACTACCGGATCTTCGAGAGCTGGGACGCCTCCTATGATCTCAAGTACGGGGTCATAACGGCAACCGGATATGCCTTCAATGATGCCTATCGCTATGTCGATTGGCTGCTGACCGTTCCGCTGCTGCTTATCGAACTGATCCTGGTTATGCGATTGTCGGCTTCCGAGACCCTCACCAAGACAACAAGTCTCGGGCTTGCCGCGGCCTTGATGGTTGTGCTTGGTTATCCGGGCGAAATCGCGACCGACATTCCTACCCGCGCGTTGTGGGGTACGCTTTCCGCAATTCCATTCGTCTACATTATGTGGCAGCTGTTTGCTGGTCTTAGCGCGTCAATCGCCAGCCAGCCGGACAATGTGCGCGAACTCGTCAAGAAAGCGCGCCTGCTGACCTTCGCATCTTGGGGCTTTTACCCAATGGTCTATATGTTGCCATACACCAATCTTAGCGGATCGAACGTCATGGTCGGCGTACAGGTTGGCTACACGATTGCGGATTTAGTCGCTAAAGTCGGCCTAGGTATTTTGATCTACATGATCGCCATACGCAAATCTGACGCGGAATATGGCGAACAAGGCTTGGCCAAAGCTTGATAGTCAGAGATCGGGGAGGTGGGCTTGCCCACCTCCCGGTTCTTGTTCGGGCCTGATCAGATGCTCGCAAAAGTTCGCTCTGAAGACTTGGATGGCCGCACCAGAACAACCGAACCGGCCCTGTTGCGCAGGTTGCCCGTGTCCTTTGGCATTGCCCAACATTCAGATTCGCCGGTCCATCCCCTCCCAGAACGGCTCACGCAGCTTGCGCTTGAAGATCTTGCCAGAATCTTCCCGCGGCAGCTCGGCGTGGAAATCGACCCGTTTGGGAACTTTGTATCCAGACATCTTCGCGCGCAGATAGGTGCGCACTTCGGCCTCGGTCAGGGTGCATCCGGGCAAGGGCTGAACCACCGCACACACCGCTTCGCCAAATTCATCATCGGGAATGCCGAATACACCGCAGTCAGCGACGCCAGGCATCTTGTGTAGTTCAGCTTCAATCTCGGCCGGATAAATGTTGGCGCCGCCGGAGATGATCATATCCTTGGCCCGGTCGCACAAATACACGAAACCTTCCTCGTCGAGATAGGCGATGTCTCCAGTGGCGATCAGTCCGCCTTTGTTTGATTCGGCGCGCTTGGCGTCGTCACCGTGATAGGTAAAGTCGACGCTTCCGGTGGTGCGGGCAGCTACTTCGCCAATCTCGCCGACGGGCAGGCTGTTGCCCGCTGCATCGAGTACGCGAAGCTCGACGCCTGGAAGTGCCTTCCCCACGGTCCCTGGATGCGCAAGCCATTCGGCAGACGTGCAGGTCACCATAATGCCGTTTTCGGTCGAGCCATAATATTCGCTGATCACCGGCCCCCACCATTCGATCATCGCTTGTTTGACCGCAGCAGGGCAGGGCGCAGCACCATGGACTACGAGTTTCAAGCTCGACAGATCATAGCGGGCCTTGATCTCGTCCGGCAGACGCAACAACCGGTTGAACATGATCGGCACCATGTGAATGTGGGTGACCTTGTAACGCTCGATCAGGGCAAGCAATTCTTCCGGATCAAACCGGGCTTCGAGGATCACTGTAGCCCCGATCCTGACGGCGATTCCTGCGTAAGAGTTGGGAGCGGAGTGATACATCGGACCTGTAATCAAACCGATGATCTCGTCGGGTCGGCTCAGCCAATCCGCAAAGCCAAAGCCCTGTGTGCCGATCCGCATGCCAATTGCTATTTGTTCTGGGCTCGGCTGGTTGCGCCGCACTCCTTTGGGCTGGCCGGTTGTACCCGAGGTATAGATTATGGTCCCCGGTGCTGCTGCGACTGGCTGGTCGTGGGGTTCGAAACCTTCCAGCCAGCTTGACCAATCGATCATGCCGGGCGGAACCGGCGCCGCTTCGATTCCATAAGCGCTTGCGATTTCAGGAGGCGTTGCAACGACTAGCACTGGTACGCCCTCAGGCAGCACGCCGCGGATACCCGCGATCAGATCGGCATGAATGATAATCGCCCGGGCGCCAGAGTTCTGAAAAAGATAGCGCGCTTCGGTTTCGGTGTAGTGCCAGTTGACTGGAGTGGGATAGGCACCAAGCAAGCCAGCGGCGAGGCTCGCCTCAAAAAACGGAAAATCATTGCGCACATACAGCGCGATCAGATCACCTGGCCCGACCCCCAGCGACGCAAGGCCCGCCGCCGCGCGGGCGGCGCGCTGGCCAAGCGCCTCGGACGACATCTGCCGATCACCGCTGATAATCTGACCCATGCTCGCATTCCTACCGGCCAGCTTTGGCGCCGACTCGGGGAAGGCTAGCCTCGCGCTCAGCGCGAAGCAAACGTTCTGAATCTCGCTACAACAAACGCTTCGGTCCTTCAGCAAATGGCTGCGGTCAGGCTGGAAGCGACAAGCCTAAACTTCCCTAAGCCGCGGCATCAATTCAACAAAATTACACGGCCGGTTCCGGCTGTCGAGTTGCTCCGCCAGAATACCGTCCCACCCGTCCTTCACTGCGCCGTTGGAGCCGGGCAGGGCGAAAACATAAGTCCCTCGCGCCACCACCGCGCAGGCACGTGACTGGATGGTCGATGTTCCGATCGTGCCATAGCTGATCCAGCGAAAAAGCTCGCCAAAGCCGGGAATGTCTTTTTCCTTGATCCGGTCAAGCGCCTCAGGCGTCACATCGCGGCCCGTCAAACCAGTGCCGCCTGTGATGATGATGCAATCCACGTTCCGGTCATCAATCCAGTTGTTGAGCCGACTGGTGATGCGAGGGACTTCATCCTTTTCGAGCGCGCGACCCGCCAGATTGTGTCCGGCGGCCTTGACCCGCTGGGCGAGGATATCGCCCGAAGTATCCTGCTCCGGCCCTCGCGTATCTGACACGGTCAGGATTGCGATGTTGATTGGCTTGAAAGTCCGCGAGGGATCAACGGCCACGCAGGATCATCCCATTGGTTCCCATGCGCACTGCTCCTGAACCTGTGAGGCCAGGGAAAGTCGGCCACATTCCTTGGACCAGCGCCATCCGGCTTTCCGAGGGGCCGCCGGCTTGACGTTCGTACATCCAGTAATTGCGCATCACGATGTTCACATAGCCGCGGGTTTCCCAATAGGGGACCGATTCCATCCACAGCAGCGGATCGCCCTTGTCGCGGATCTCATAGTTCCAGCGGGTGATCGGGGTCAGTCCTGCGTTGTAAGCAGCCATAACCTTGGGCAAAAGGCCCTGAGTTCCGGGGGAGTTGCGAAGCAGTTCAAGGTGCTGCTGACCGAACGCAAGGTTGACCGCAGGTTTGGCAAGATCACTGGCGCTGCCGGGAACCCCGATCACTGGCGCGTTGTCTTTGGCAGCCGCTGGCATAATTTGCATCAAACCGCGAGCACCAGTCGGGCTAATCGCTGAAGTGCGGAAAACAGATTCCTGCAAGGCATGGGCATAGACCAGAGCCGGATCGACTTTCCAGCCGTTCATCGGGGTCCATTTGGGCGTCGGAAAACGGGTTGCGGGTTCCGGCTTGCCGCCATAGGGCGCATTATATGCCATCCACAGCTGCGTTGCAGGCAGACCCAGATCACGGGCGAGGCGCGACAACGGCTGATAGATCGCTGCATCACCGATCCGAGCCTGATGGCGCAAAACTTCATCAGCCAAGCCATCCTTGCCAATCTCGGCCAGTTCGACCGCGACACGGACGTTGCCTACATCGCGCAGTCCCTGCCAATCGCTTTGGGTAAAGTCAGGCGCGGCATGGGTTTCCGGCAGCTTCATGCCAAGCTGGTCGGCGGCGAGCATTCCATAAAGCGTTTCATCACGGGCTGCGGCGGCGCGAAGGGGTGCTGCTGCCATATCCGGCTTGCGGCAGCGAATCAGCGCACGGCTTTGCCAGTAATATGCAGCTGCAGTCAGCTCAGCGTTTTCTGACCCGGCAGCGGTTTGGGCAAAAGCATCGGCGGCCCCGGCACAATCATCCATCCGCCACGCGGCCAAACCAGCGGTCCACCAGGATTCGGCCACCCACGGCCCGGCACCATCGCCGGATGTCTGGGCTAAAGCATAGGCCGAAGGGTCATCATTCTCGATATAGAAGCTCCACGCCACCTTCTGTCGCCATTCAGCGCGGGCAAAAGGGCTGAGCGTTGCATCGATCCCATCGAGCAGTAGCTTAGCCCCGGCGGGATCATCATTCTTGATCCGCTCAACAATTCCCGCAGCAACGTTGCCCGGCATGGTGCCGTCCTGCGTTTCGCGCGGACGGATGCGCTTGGGCGTATAGGGTAGGCTGACCAGCCGCTGGGCGCTGGGGAGGGAGGGTACACTGGTTGCACCGCGTTTCAGCGCCAGTTGGCTGATCTGTTCAGCCTGAGGGAGTGTTTCGCTGGCGCTGAGCCACTGGTTCAATGCATCCAGTTCAATCTTGGGTGACGAGGGAGCTAGGAAATACTCAGCCCGGGCGACTGCATGCAGCGGGCCATCGGGTTTTTGGGCAAACATCGCTTGAACGCGGGTCCAGTCCGATTTGTCGATCGCGGCAAAAAGCTCGCGGTAATAGGACCGTTCATCCTGACTAAGCAGGCTAGGAACTGCTGTGCGATCGGCACGGCCACGAAAGTATTCCACTGCCGCGCTGTTGGCCTGGGCAGCAACCGGCAAGGTTGCGGCAGCGCCCGCTAGAGCATAACCCAGAATCCGAATTCTTGAAGCGACTAACACGTTGCGTTCGTTCCCGTCCATGCAAGCCACAGTTCCCAGAACCTGGCTTTCCCGCGCGGCTTCGACAACAGCATATCCAGCCCCGTCGCCCCCAACAGCGGCACATTTGTCCCTTCATGGTTAAAACCGGGTAAAGTTTCAGCGATTTTCGCCGGGTCGTTGTCCAGAGGCGATGAGATGAGCGCTGAGACGTTGCGGCCAAAGACAATCAATCGTTTCGGGGCCGCCAACTGGATATGATGGGCCAGCACTTTGCTCAATCCATTGCGCTTTAACGCTGCCCAATCGGGCATTGGCGTATGGCGCGGAAGCGCGCTGGCGAAATAGACAGCGTCTTCAGCGATCCCCATGGCCTCCAGCATCGCGGAAAGCAATTTCCCGTGGCGGCCGGAAAGCAACAGGTCGCGGTCGTGTTCTTCGGGGTAATCGACCAGCAGCATTAACTCTGCTCTCGCCGGACCGCGCGGCGCGAGACGGGAAGTGACCTGCCCGTGATCGAGCGTAGGCTCGGCAAGCCACCAGGCTGTGAATTCATCTAGAGTGGTGGGCCAATCGGCAGGCGCCCCCCCGACCCGCAGCTCAGAAGCTGGCACCGCGGCAATGTGTTTCGGAGCAGGCACCAGTTCTTGAGGGACAACTGGTTCCGGCGTGGCCATCCAGACGCGCGGTTCGTCGGCGAAATCATGCTCGACCCCGGCTTCGCGCCACCAACCAATCGCGGCGGCCATTTGGGGCGCATAATCGGGTTTGGTTTGGACCTCTATCACTTCTACCCTCTTGACCTGTCGTAGTGCAGCAATCAAGGCTCATGGCTGCGAATAGAGAAACTGGTCAAGGAACGGTAACGGCCATGAACGAGCGTGAATCGATGCCTTATGATGTTGTCATCGTCGGCGGCGGACCTGCGGGTCTTGCTTCGGCGATCCGGCTTAAACAGGTGAATTCCGATCTGACCGTCTGCATCCTTGAAAAAGGCTCGGAAGTGGGCGCGCATATCCTTTCGGGCGCGGTAGTAGATCCCAAGGCGCTGGACGAACTGCTGCCCGATTGGCGGGACGGCGATTGCCCGATGGCGGAAACGCCGGTGACGGATAATCAGCACTGGATGCTGACCGCGAAGCGCAAGTTCGGCGTGCCGCACTTCCTCGCCCCGCCGTTCATGAACAACAAGGGCACATATACCGGCAGCCTTGGCAGCCTGTGCCGCTGGCTCGCTGGCAAGGCGGAAGAGTTGGGTGTCGAGATTTTCCCCGGTTTTCCGGCGTCCGAGGTGCTCTATCACGACGATGGTTCGGTCAAGGGCGTGGCCACGCAGGATATGGGCGTTGCCAAGGATGGCAGCCACAAGGGCGATTTCCAGCCCGGCATGGAACTCCACGCCAAATACACCCTGTTCGCCGAAGGCGCGCGCGGCCATCTGACCAAGCAGGTCAAGGCCAGGTTTGACCTTGAAGCCGATTCCCAGCCGCAGGTCTATGGGATCGGGTTGAAGGAGCTGTGGGATATCGCTCCAGCCAATCACGCGCAGGGCAGGGTGATCCATACTCAGGGCTGGCCGATCAAGGACGATGACGGATTTGGCGGTGGTTTCCTCTACCATCAGGCCAATAATCAGGTTGCGCTCGGCTATGTCGTATGGCTGGGCTATACCAACCCGCACCTCGCGCCGTTTGAAGCCTTCCAGCAATGGAAAACCCACCCGGAGATCGCCGCTATCCTTAAAGGCGGACGGCGCGTATCCTATGGCGCGCGGGCGATCTGCGACGGCGGCTTCCAGTCGCTGCCCAAGTTGGTGTTCCCCGGCGGGGCTTTGATCGGCTGTACGGCAGGCTTCCTCAACGTGCCCCGGATCAAGGGCAGCCATACCGCGATGAAGAGCGGCATGATGGCGGCCGAAGCAGCGGCGGACGCGATTTCACGCCAGCGTGGCAACGACGAGCTGACGGCCTATCCCGAGGCTTATGCAAACAGCTGGGTCTACAAAGAATTGCGGATGGTCCGCAATTTTGAGCCGATTGTAGCAAGATTTGGCGGCGCGATTGGAACGGTATTAGCCGCTACGAACCTCTGGCTTGAATACCTAGGCCTGCGCTTGCCCTTCACCATGAAGCATCACACCGACGCTTCGAAAACCATGCGCGCCGATCTCTACACGCCGATCAATTATCCCAAGCCCGACGGGGTGATCAGCTTTGACCGGTTATCCAGCGTGGCATTGTCATTTACCAACCACGAGGAAGACCAACCCTGCCACCTCGTGCTCAAAGATCCGGCGATCCCGGTCGAGGTCAATCTGGCGCTTTATGCGGGGCCCGAGGCGCGGTTCTGCCCGGCCGGGGTCTATGAGTTCCTCGGCATCGAGGAAGGCAAGCCGCGGC